>CAZSHR010000026.1:1911-15555 GCA_964606725.1 uncultured Coxiella sp. | reverse complement strand
CTGTTATCTTTTGGCAAAACCGGTAAGTTAACAAGCGGTAAATCCATCAATTGCTGCTGCCAATAGATACCATGTTGTTCTAAATAAGTTGCATCAATATACTGCTGCTCCCAAACAGCAAAATCTTTATATTGCAACAGATTGCCGGTTTGATCGGGTTCTTTTCCAGCTTGATAAAGACGATAACAAGCATTAACTTCTTTAATCAACTGATTAAAAGAATAGCCATCAATGCTAATATGCGGCAGTGTCATAATTAAGGCATAATGATTAGCCTCAATACTGACTAAACAAACTCGCAAAGGTAAATCCTGTGTCAAATCATAGGGTTTTTGTGCTTCACGATCAATAAGCGAAGACAGTAACTGTTGCTCAGAATCCTGCAACGCTTTCTGACTAATATGAAAATTAACCGACTCGAAAGGAATAACTCGTTGTCTAGGAGATTCCTGGTTATAAACAGTACGCAGCACTTCATAACGAGACAACAGCATTAAACAGGTATTTTCTAAGGCAGATACGTCCAAATTTCCTCTCAGTTCCCACGCCATGCAAATATTATACTGGGAACTGTGTGGATTCATCTGATCGATAAGCCATAATTCATACTGGGAATAAGAAAGAGGATAGTCCTGGCTTTCTTGTGCAGGCAGTATATCAGGCAAGTTGTGCGCCATTTCGTTTGCAGCAAGAGATACAGCAAGCGCCAATTCACGAATGGTTTTATAACGATAAAGCAACTCATGTGGTGCAATAAAAACTTTAAGTTTTTCTTTAATCATTGCCGAAAGTTGCCAGGATTGCATCGAGTTCAACCCAAGCTTTATAATATTGTCACAGACACTGATGGGGGAAACCGCAAGCAAAACCTCTAAACGATCTTTTAACAATGACTCTATCGAATTGCTAGGATATTCAATAGTTGTTGCAAGGTTATCAATAGCCAAGCGATCTCGCTGCTTCCAATGATGCAGAGATTCTATAAGCTGATGCAGCGAGGTAAGCTGCATAAAGAAATCTACAGGTTTGCGCAGCGATGATGATATCGCTGTTATTGGCTTTGAATCAGGCACTAAAGACGTCTGATAAGAGAGCAGACGATTTTGCGCTTGCTTGCTGGCAGTATGGGCTAGTTGAGCACTCACTTTAAAAGTAATATCTTGACTAACAGTAGACTCAATATTGGCTAAATTTTCTAGAAAATTTAGCACTGGACGATTTTTTAAATAAGCATTTTCTCCTTGGCCTTCTAATCGCTTGCTAAAATGAAAATGAATGTTAACAAGATTATTATCATCGGCGATATCTACTAGATAATCTAACAAGCGATATTCAATATTTTTACCCAAGGCACGACAACTTAACAAAAAATCACTCACCTGTAGCGCAGATTCATGGATGCAATAAATTACCACGCCAACAACATCAAAATCTCGATTATACTGATCTTTAAATTTAGCAAACAACACAGTTGAATGCGTTAGTTTTTGTCGTACATCCCACTCTGTATAGGGACAATCCGGCTTTGCAGCAATATTAAACTGATTAGTTTTTGTCATTAACTGTGCTATGCGTGAAATTTCCGGTGAATCTTGGTTGATGGCTTGAATATCAACCACCAATTGAATACTGGATAAATAGTCTTCTAGGGTTAAATGGTCATCCGCTTTGATTTTTGCCTCTTTATCGGCTTGCCGTTGCGCCTCAATACGATAAAGATGTGTTCTTTCTTGATCAGTTTGGGTATGTTTTAATCGGTCAAATGGCCAAAAATGTGTTAACACATTGCTCATATCTTCTTCTTGCTGCGGCAGATGCAAGGTCAATACTTCAGGCAAGGCTGAACGCACTTTATCGCACTCTATGGGATTATCATCCACAAAGATCATAGCCTCTAAACCAACATTAAGCCCCTTAGCCAAAGAGACAATATTAGCCGACTTCTCCTGCCAGTTGATACGATAAGCGACAAGATGCTCTTTTTTTAATATCATATCAGGGTGTTGGTCAAATACCTTAAAAACATCGGCTTCGTTATTTTTACTGCATAAGCACACTAAAACACCCGACTTATATTGCTCCACAATAAGTTTCTGCCATTGTTGATAAGCCGGAGTGATTACAACATTCTCTTCACCACATACCCCCTTCCAAAGCGTCTTATCACAATCCAACACTAGGACTTTGTAAGGAATCGATAAAAGCGGGTAAATCTTTCGAGTAATTGTTGCACTAAGTGCCGCTGAAAAAGAATCATTGTAAGGAAAATGTTGCACTAGATCAGAGTTTTCATTCTCATAATACTCTATTGAATAAAAATTATTGACAGTATCAAAATCCATGTAAAAACAGTTTTTCTCATTAGAAAGCCCTTTTAAAAAGTCGACCGCAGTGGCTCTTAATCCATCGTAATGTTGAATCAGAGCCTGACTGGTCATGCTGTCAGGACAAAGGCAAATAATCCACTTTAAAGGTGATTGGTGCAGGGTATTTTCTAGTATTCGCTGCAATTCTTGCCATCGCTTTTGACCATCAGCATCTACTAAGTCTTGTAAGCGAATCAGCAGTACATTAATTCCAGAAAAATTTTTCCGTACTATACTCTCAGGATTAAGCAATTGTGCGATAAGCTGATTTGTATAAGGAATTGATTGAACTTCAGTTGAAACTTCCATTTTTCTAATCAGAGTCTGCATATTTGCTACGATAGTTTCTATCGTAAATGTGGAAGTAACAACTAGCATAACCACCTCTAGATTATCTGCAAAATTTAATAGAGCAGTCTACCAATTTTGGTCGTTTTTTCAAGGACATAAGACCAAACCTACCGAATATTCTAACTCATAACATAGTGGCTACTTTATAAATGATCTACGTATTATTTACTGGCTTTGCCACAGCGCTACAACAATTGCTGCTGTAACTTGGCAATCTTATCACGCAACATAGCGGCCTCTTCAAATTCTAGATTTTCCGCATGGGCGAGCATCTCAGACTCCAAGCGTTTAATCCGCTTTTGCAGCTCTGTTGGCGATAAGTGACCATATTCTTCATCCTGCTCTACACTACGTTGCTGTCCAGCAGATTTATCACTGCGCGCCCCTTCGAGAATATCATTAACCGCTTTTTTAATGCCGGTAGGAGTGATGCCTTGTTTTTTATTATAAGCCTCCTGAATTGTGCGCCGCCGTTCCATTTCAGATAAGGCACGTTGCATTGAGCCAGTCATCTTATCCGCATATAAAATTGCTCGCCCATTTAAATTACGTGCTGCGCGACCAATGGTTTGAATTAACGAACGCTCAGAACGTAAAAATCCTTCTTTATCAGCATCTAAAATAGCGACTAAAGAGACCTCCGGAATATCCAAACCTTCGCGCAACAAATTAATCCCCACCAATACATCAAATGCTCCCAAACGCAAATCACGAATAATCTCAACACGCTCCACCGTATCAATATCCGAATGCAAGTAACGCACACGCACACCATGATCACTTAAATAATCGGTTAAATCCTCTGCCATGCGCTTGGTCAGTGTTGTCACTAAGACACGTTCCTCACGCTCGGCGCGAGCCTTGGCCTCTGAGAGCAAATCATCAACTTGCGTAGCAATGGGTCGAATTTCAACCTGCGGATCAAGCAAGCCAGTTGGCCGCACTAATAGTTCAATAGTTTGATCCGCATGGGTGTTTTCATATTCAGCGGGTGTGGCTGACACAAAAATGGTCTGTGGCATCAATGCTTCTAACTCATCAAAACGCAGTGGACGATTATCCAAGGCCGAAGGTAGACGAAAGCCATAGTTCACTAGATTTTCCTTACGCGCCCTATCCCCTTTGTACATGGCTCCCAACTGCGGAACTGTCACATGAGACTCATCAATAACAACAAAGGCTTCGGGTGGCAAATACTCCATTAAAGTTGGCGGAGGCTGACCCGCCTCTCGACCGGATAAATACCGTGAATAATTTTCAATACCGGAACAATATCCTAGCTCTAGCATCATCTCAATATCAAAGCGGGTACGCTGCTCTAAACGCTGATATTCAACCAATTTATTTTGCTCCTGCAATTGGGCTAAACGATCTTTTAACTCTACTTTTACCTCATCTATCATCGCCACTATTTTTTCCCTGGGAGAAACATAATGCGTCTTAGGGAAAATAGTCACTCGCGGCACTTCTCGTATTAACTCACCGGTTAGCGGGTCAAAAAAACTTAATTTTTCCACCTCATCATCGAATAACTCAACGCGAATGGCATCACGCTCACTATCTGCTGGGAAAATATCAATGACATCACCATTAACACGATACGTGCTACGCTGAAATACCGCATCATTGCGGCTGTATTGCATATCTGCAAGACGATGTAATATTTTTCGCTGATCAATCTGCTCACCACGGCTGATATGTAACACCATCGATAAATAGGCATTAGGATCACCTAAACCATAAATTGCCGAAACCGTAGCCACAATAATGGTATCAGGTCGCTCTAAAATCGCCTTAGTTGCCGATAAGCGCATTTGTTCAATATGCTCGTTAATTGAAGCATCTTTTTCAATATAGGTATCACTGGCAGGAACATAGGCTTCAGGCTGATAATAGTCATAATAAGAAACAAAATATTCAACCGCATTGTCAGGAAAAAACGCACGCATTTCTGCATAAAACTGCGCCGCTAAGGTTTTATTAGGCGCAAAAATCAAAGTCGGTCTTTGCAGCGCCTCTATGACATTAGCAATGGTAAAGGTCTTACCAGAACCGGTAACCCCCAGCAGCGTTTGATACGCCAAGCCATCACGCAAACCATCGACTAATTTCTTTACAGCCTGCGGCTGATCTCCCGTTGGTCTAAAAGAAGACTGTAAGCGAAACTTCTTGTTCATGATAAAGCCACCTTTGCATTACCCGAAGTAATGCCTATAATTCTGCTTTCCCAATTAACCATAAGAGGATAGCATGAAACTTTCTAACCGCGTCAACCAGATACAGCCATCGGCAACCGTTGCGGTTAACGCACGCGCTACGCAACTGCGCCGCGAAGGAAAATCCATTATCAATCTTAGCGTTGGCGAGCCTGACTTTGACACTCCTGACTTTATCAAAGAATCAGCAATCCAAGCAATCCAAAAGGGCTTCACCAAATACACCGATGTTGACGGTATTCCTGAATTAAAACAAGCAATTATTAATAAATTGCAACGTGATAACGACCTTAACTTTACTAGTGAGCAAATTATTGTTTCCACTGGTGTTAAACAAGGTTTATACAACTTGTGTCAAGCCTTGCTCAATCCAGGTGATGAGGTCATTATCCCAGCGCCTTATTGGGTTTCTTATCCCGCTATGGTACAGCTAGCCGATGCGAATCCGGTGATTGTTTCCGGCGATAGCACCCATTTTAAGATCAACGCTGAGCAACTTGAAGCAGCTATAACTGCCAAGACCAAATGCTTTATTTTAAATAGCCCCAGCAACCCCAGTGGAAAAATCTATACTGCTGATGAGTTACGTGCATTAACTAAAGTGCTTTTAAAATATCCCGATATTTTGCTAGCAACCGATGATATGTATGAATATATTTTATGGGGTGCCAGTAAATTTACTAATCCGTTAAATGTATGTCCTGAATTAATGGACCGCACTATTGTTTTCAATGGAGTGAGCAAAGCCCATGCCATGACCGGCTGGCGGATTGGTTATGCGGCAGGGCCTGAACCTTTAATCAAGGCAATGAAAAAAATTCAATCGCAAAGCACCAGCAACGCTAATTCCATCGCACAAAAGGCAGCGATTACCGCACTTAATAGCGACAAACAATCTTTGCAATATATGTT
Source organism: uncultured Coxiella sp. (assembly GCA_964606725.1). Taxonomy (GTDB): domain Bacteria; phylum Pseudomonadota; class Gammaproteobacteria; order Coxiellales; family Coxiellaceae; genus 2-12-FULL-42-15. The sequence continues at coordinate 9,710 of CAZSHR010000026.1, read as the reverse complement.
TACCGCTTTTAAAGAGCGCCATGATCAATTACTAGCAGATTTACAAAGCATTCCAGGGTTCAAAGCAAATCCCGCGGACGGAACCTTTTATTTATTCCCCAATGTCGAGCAAGCCATCAAACATTGTGGCCTAAAGGATGATATTGAATTTGCGACTTATCTGTTGGAGAATGCGCAAGTCGCCACCGTTCCAGGAACCGCTTTTGGCATGCCAGGTCATTTGCGCTTCTCCTACGCCACTAGCACCGATAACTTAAGTGAAGCGGTAAGACGAATTAAGGCAGCCATGCGCGATTCGTAAAAATTCGTTAACCCGTTGATTTACAGTAATAAATCGCTGTCACTATAAGTAAACGCTTCACTGTATGAAGCGTTTAGTGCTATAATCGCTTCATACAGTGAAGCGTTTAGAGGCATTAAATGACGCAATGGGCATGGCAACACCAAAACTGGCCAGATTTTTACTGGAACGAGCAACAAGTCTCACCTCACTTGGCATCTGCTAGGCTAATACAGGGAAAACTCCTGGGCATCGTACAAGGCATTAATCAGCAAGCAGAGCAAACCATTCAGTCATTGCTATTGACAGAAGAAGCGTTAGAAACCTCAGCCATAGAAGGCCAGATATTAAGTCGCGATAGCGTTTACTCTTCTATTAGTAACCGACTCGGACTTGAAAGAGCAGGCATGAACAAGCCACCCGACCGCTATATCGAAGGACTACTCGATCTCCTACTCGATGCGACACAACATCACCAGACAGCATTAACTAGTGGACGTCTTCATAGCTGGCAAGCCGGACTATTTCCAACAGGATATTCAGGAATACGAAAAATCGCCGTTGGCAAATGGCGAGAAAATGACGTGCAAATTGTTTCGGGACAACCTGGAAAAACCCGCGTACATTATCAAGGGCCACCAGCTCATTTAATCGAAAATGAAATTGATATTTTTTTAAATTGGTTTAATAAGCCGCCTAAAATAGATGGTTTATTACGTGCTGCTATTGCGCACCTATGGTTTGAGTTATTACATCCCTTTGAAGATGGCAATGGACGAATAGGTCGTGCAATTATTGATTTATCGTTAGCTCAAGATGAGCAGCAAAGTCAGCGTTATTACAGCTTATCCTCAGCTATCATGCAAGAGAAAAAACAGTACTATACCTATTTGGAGAAAAGCTGCTGTGGCAATTTGGACATAAGCGATTGGCTGATTTGGTTTCTAGGCTGCTTTAAACACGCGATAGAAAACACTATGAATTTGCTACAAGGCATTCAATTAAAAAACCAATTTTGGCTAAACCATACCGACACACCACTTAACAATCGCCAAAAAAAAGTGTTAAACCGTTTACTCGACACCGGAAAAAAAGGATTTATTGGCGGCATGACAACACGAAAATATCAGCAACTCACCAAAACCAGTCGCGCAACTGCCTACAGAGAGTTAAGCGATCTGGTGAAGAAGAAATGTCTAACCCCCATCACAAAAACAGGGCGTTCGGCAGCCTATGAAATTTATTGGCATTGATTAAAATCAATTCGAAAGCAGACACTTCATCCTCAAAGCTGAAGTACTTACAATCCTTGCAGGGTCTGTGCAACAGCTAAGCACATAAGGCTTTTAGAATCTTTGCTAAACGATAGGCACCCAGCGCTATCCTATCACGCACAATCACCTGCCCTTGTTGGTAATAGCTGTCATCCAAATGATGATACTCAGGCACACGATAAATAAACGCCGCATAACGCAGATTCTCTTGCACCCAATCATAGGGATTGAGGTTTTTTGCTAAACGCTTCTGTGTCACTGGAAAACTGTCTTGATAAGACAAGTCGCCATTCAAATATCCCAAACCTGCATCCCACAGCTTATGCAACGATTGCTTACCATTGTCGGTCAATACAAAGTAATGATTGCCCCCGTAATCAATATGGCACTGGCTGTCAGCATAAGAGAGCGTATGTAGTGGCTGATGCAAATCAGCTAGCAAATGCGTTATCCATATCAGCAATAAAGCGCGACTATTGGGATCGGACGTTTGCCACCAGGCTTTCTGCAAAATAAGCAATAGCTTGGCAGCATTACTGTCATTAGCAATAGCACAGGAATAAGGATAACTATGATCGTAAAAATGCCAAGATCGCGTGCTCTGATCGCGATAAGGTAATAACGCTAGGGCAAGTGTAGCATGAAAACGCTGGAATAACTGAGTAACTGTCTTGCCGCGCCAGGTATCCGGCAAACTAGCCAACTTAGAGAGCGTTGCTGTGTGGGGATAATATCGACTTAATTTGGCTTGAAAACGCCTGGATAAATGGCGATAAAATAATTGTGCATAGCTGTTAACACACTGCCTGTCATGCGCTGACAAATAAGCAAAGGCTCTTTCAGCAATAAGAGCATGGCCACGAAAATTCCAAGACCATGCTAAGTTTGTAAAAAACAATAAAACTAATGCAACACTTAAGCGACGCATTCTTCCACGCTGATCGGCGCTTGCAACTGTTTAGGTGTTTTACCTAGGATATAATGAATAATTTTAGGTAAGATGCGGGCTAAATTCTGCGTTGCTTTATCAAAGTGTTTTTTAAACTCACACGCGGCATCTTCTTGCAAACCCACCAAGTTAGTAATAGCTTTCACCGCAGTGACACGCACACCAAATTGTCGCGCAATTTTAGCAATTGCAGCAACTTCCATTTCTTTGGCAATGGCCCCATATTGATTTAAACGATGCTGCTCCTGTGCCGTGATAGTCAGTGAATTACCCGTTGAAATAATGCCTCGCTTAAGACGAAAATAACTGGCAACAGCGGCAAGGTCTAAACAAGGATAACTGCCACGACCATAGCTAGCATAACGTGGATCAACGGGAATATCATGATCATGAAAGAAAAAACTGTCACTGCTTAGCACCACATCACCCAGCGCTGCACCACGTTGCGCAAAACCACCAGCAGTTCCTGCACTAATAATCGTGTCAGGACGTAACTGCGTAATCACTGTACAAGCGCTCACCGCTGCCGCTTCTGTGCCAATCTGATCAACAGAATAATCTGGATCAACGCCATTAACTACCAAATGAATGGTACGATTAGCCACTTTGCCGCGGTAGGCCTGCAAATGTAGCTGCCTAGTCAAACCAATATCCACCGGCTTTAAATGCAAAGCCTCAATCATAGGTGTTGCTTCTGCTTTCATAGCTACCAAAATCACTAGATTATCAATAGCTCTATCGTATGAAGCAGGGTGCAAAACCGTCACTTGCTGTTTAGGAATCATCGCGAATACTCCTGATTAGTTTTCTTTGGAATGATCAATCTCTTCTCGAGCAACATTCATGCTATTCTCACCCGCGGTATAGGCGATCTCATAAATATCTTGCTTGCTAAACTTCAACAATACTTCCTTTGATTTGGTAACATCGTTTAGTTTAACCGTTTTTGTGGTACGTTTATTACCGTGAACTTGCTCAACAACATAACTGGGATTCTTATTTTCCTGCTCAAAATTCTTTGCCACTATTTTATAAGGCTCTTTATCTTGACCACCGGCAATAACCGTCAACTTTTTCTTCACTAAAGCTGCTTGCATAATTTGCTTGACATCACGCGGGCAAAATCCCTGAATCAAAGCATCATCCTCAGCAATTTTATCCGCTTTGAGTTTAACACAAGTGCTTTTACCAACAAATTGTACAGTGAAAACCGTCTCTCCTGTCAAGGGTAAACGACGCACAGCAACAATACGCAAAGGATAGTGTTTCACCATTTGTGCTTTTATTTCCCGATACTGTTTGAGCAACCAAGATAAAAACATACCCACCTCCTTAATACCGAAAAGGATTGTAGTCAACATCGTAATCGTAAATATCAAGCTTCTCTTTTTTCTTCAGATAAAGAATCAGCAACCAACCAGGCCAGACAAAAACCAAAGCATACAAAATTTCCAGCACATAAGCGGAACCTGCAACCTGAGCTACTTTCAGCAATGAAATTGTCCCTGTAAAAGCAAAAAATCCGGTAATCATGACCAATAACAATTCTGATACTGCAGTTGATCCTAAGCTGCGCAACCAAAAATATCGCCCTTTCATGAAAATTTTAGATTTTGAAATCAAGTAGACATTTAAAAAATCACTGACAATATTAGCGATAATTCCTGACACAACAAAACGCAACACATTTCCCAGCGAGTGATCAAAAGCCGACTGATGCTGCCAAAAGGTAGGTGATTGTAAGCGAATAATGCCAACAACCAATAGCGCAAATAGCAGTTCACACAGCAAATTTAGCCATATAAATCGACGTGCGATTTTATAACCGTATACCTCAGTCACCACATCACTTAATAAATAAGTTAAAGGAAAAATAAAGGTAGCACCCGATTCAATTAAAGGACCAAATTTAACAAATTTATAAGCCACCACATCTGCTGCTAATGTCGCCATCAGATAAATCATCAGGATAGGCAAAAGGTATTGCGTACTGGTCTCAAATATTTCTTGTCGATTTTTAGCAAGCGAGACATCCATCCTCAGCATTCTCTCTTATGATTTTAAATTCATTTTTATCTGCACCACAACGCCAATAATACGATGCTGATCACTCGTTAAAACCGTTTTAAATTCTGAACTAGTGGGCTTTAGATAAGTGTCCCCTTCATGAATTAACAAACGCTTTAACGACACTTGATGACTACCTTTTTTATGGGAAATTACATAATCACGGTGCTTGGGCGATAAATGAGGATCAACGACTAATAATGCTCCTTTCTGAAAGTTATCGTGATGATCATCATGAATCTCTAGTGCAAAAGCATGATCATCTACCTGCAATTCTGTACTCACATAACGCTGCTGTTGTGGTGCAATTGATGGCACATCAAGCCAATAAACGGCTTGCTGCCAACCAATTACCGGAACATTAACCCATTGCTGCGGCGCTGTTTTATTCTCTTGTGTATTTGGCAGTGGTTCTTCACCGATTAATTGTGCCATAGTGACAGAAAAAAAATCAGCAATCGGCATTAACGAGGCCAAAGTGGGATTCGCGTTAACATTTTTACAAATACGCTGAATCGTGGTAACGGGAACTCCGGTTTTACGATGAATATCCGTCATATTGGTATCTTTTAATCTCATCAAATTGATTAAATTATCGCGCAAACGAATACTTTGTAAACGGGTTGATTTATTAATCATCTCTGCGACTGCCATCGGCACATACCTCCTAAGCTTTTTATTGATCCGTTAAAAAGGGAGAAGGAGCTTATCACAATTAAGCGACTATATATAGTAATAATTTCATATATTAAATAAATATAAGCAAAATAAGTTTTTTATAAGTTAACTATTTAACCCTTAGCTGACATATGCATCCTATGGTGCTAGAATTTACCATAAATGGTTAAATAAAAGGAACTTCATTATGTTAACACACCAACTGGCACAAGATATTATGACTTGGCAGGCACAAGATTCACAGCTACTGAGCATTAAACCTAAAAGCAAAGAAAAGACATCAGATAAGACATTAGAATATAAAAGATATTATATTTTAGAGGATAATAAAGAACTTTATTTTACCTATCGTGAAATGGAGCTGCTCATGTTTCTTGCGCAACCCTATACCTATAAAAGCATAGGAGCAAAATTAGGGCTATCGGATCGCACCATCGAATGTCACGTCAGACGCATGCGTATTAAAATTCACTGTATCGACCGATATGAACTGATCGACAAAGTAATGGGACTCGCCCAGGTGCAACGTTTTAAAACAGACTATTTTTTTGATGCCGGAGGCACATCGTCAAAATGCTGATCTTTTTGTTTGTCTTCAAAGTCAAAATATTTTTCTATTTTTAACAGCTTGATCACTTCTGTGAGCCAATACATTGGCGCAATTAATAATTGAGCAAAAGCGGCTGCAGACAATAATTTATCTTTTACTAGTGGCTGACCTGAAAACTGCAAAATCAACCCTCCGATAAAACACATTAAAAATAGAATCCCGTTAAACGCATTAGGCGCAGGATAAGCAATCCAAGTGCACAGCAAAGTAGCAATTGCTAAAACAGCCGTCATTGCAATGGCTAATTTCACATGAAGACGAAAATAATGAAAAAACAACAAAATCACCGCAATCCAGGCAAAAGTCACATGCCACTCACCGACAATGCTCAAGCTAAACCAAGTGAGAAAAATCAAGACACCTAAGACCACCAAGGGAATACTGACATAGGGCAACAAGCGATTTGCTCCTGACTGCTGATACTCCTTCGCATAATTCTCCAACTGTTCTTTAAACTTTTTCATCTTTGTCACCTCATTCAGTAAAGACTCATTTATAGCCATTATAGTTCGCCTGGCAAACGATGCAAACGTCATGATGGGCTAACTTTTAACCAATCAAGATACGCATAGACGAAGCCATCAACTGCCATTACAATCAACATGGCAAACTTAACGACAAGGCACTAGCGATGAGCATTAGACCACGACGCTTACGAAAAAACAAAAGACTAGCAGACCTTGTCAGCGAAAACCGGCTCAGCGTTAACGATTTTGTGCTACCACTCTTTGTGCATGAAGATGGTGATCTTAAGCGCCCCATTAATGCCATGCCTGGTCATTATCAGCACAGTATTGATAGCTTAGATGAAGAAATCAATCTACTGAGCGCCCTAAACATCCCAGCGGTTATCCTATTCGGGATACCCCATAGCAAAGATGAACAAGGCAGCGCCGCTTTAAGCCAAAACAGCGTAGTCGCCAAGGCAATTCGGCGAATAAAAGCCATAGCGCCTGATTTACTAGTAATTAGTGATTTATGCTTGTGTGAATACACCTCGCATGGGCATTGTGGCCTCTTAACGCAACACCACAATGGTGATTATGAAATAGCTAATGATGAGAGCGTAGCACTGCTATCACAGCAAGCTCTAGTACTGGCACAAGCCGGAGCAGATGTGATTGCACCCAGCGCAATGATGGACAACATGGTTGCTGCTATACGAAAGCAATTGGATCAGTGCGGTTTTCAGAATACGCCGATACTCAGTTACGCGGTAAAATATGCGTCAAGCTTTTATGCGCCTTTTCGTGAAGCAGCGCTTGGTGCCCCACAGATAGGAGATCGGCGCAGTTACCAGATGAATCCTGCAAACAGTGGTGAAGCGCTGCGCGAAGCACGCTTGGATGTACAGCAAGGAGCTGATATGCTCATGGTAAAACCAGCTCAATCGTATTTGGACATTGTTTACCGTATCAAACAACAATTTCCTGATATGCCATTGGCTGCTTACCAAGTCAGTGGTGAATTTTCCATGATTAAAGCCGCCGCCAGTCAGGGTTATCTAGATGAGCAAAGCGCCATGCTAGAATCGCTACTGAGCATCAAGCGTGCCGGTGCTGATTTTATTTTTACGTATTTTGCAAAAGAAGCCGCGAAGGTAATCGGTTAAATGTTGAAAACCAAAACATTTTTTTATTGTCAGTCCTGCGGTAGCCGCTTTACAAAATGGCAGGGACAATGCCATCAGTGTCAGGAATGGAATACCTTGGTTGCCGAAGTCAGCGCACAAAAAAGCACGACCTCACACCATTACGCTGGAGCTAATACCGAAGTAACCTTGTTAAAAGACGTACCCACCCATGTTATAAAACGTCACCAAACCGGCCTTTCTGAGTTTGATCATGTTTTAGGGGGAGGCCTGGTATCTGACTCTGCTATTTTAATTGGGGGTGACCCAGGAATCGGTAAATCGACACTATTATTGCAAATCGTCTGCAC
>CAZSHR010000026.1:0-1901 GCA_964606725.1 uncultured Coxiella sp. | reverse complement strand
TGGCAAACAACACGCACTCTATGTCACCGGCGAAGAATCACTGCAACAAATCGCGTTACGAGCGCAACGCCTACACCTTGATGCCAATAACCTATCGGTTTTGGCAGAGACTCAAGTTGAGCGTATTATCGAATTAGCACAAAGAAACAAACCCAAACTCCTGGTAGTAGACTCGATTCAAACCATTCACACCGACACCATTCAAAGTGCACCTGGAGGCGTAAGCCAAGTGCGAGAAAGCGCATCCGCATTAATAAAATTCGCCAAACAAACCGGCACCGTGCTTTTTATTGTCGGCCATGTTACCAAAGAAGGTGCTATCGCTGGGCCACGTGTTTTAGAGCACATGGTTGATACTGTGCTCTACTTTGAAGGCAAAAGCGACAGTCGTTTTAGGATTATTCGCGCCGTTAAAAATCGTTTTGGCGCGGTTAACGAGATTGGTGTTTTTGCCATGACAGACAAAGGTTTATGCCAGGTGAATAATCCATCAAAAATTTTTCTCTCGCGTGAAGTCAAGCCTGCACCTGGAAGTATTGTGATGGTTGCCTGGGAAGGCTCGCGCCCCATGTTGGTGGAAGTGCAAGCATTAGTGGACGAAAGTCATCTAAGCAACCCAAGGCGTGTTGCTGTCGGTGTTGAAAGTAACCGTTTATCCATGTTACTGGCTATTCTCAACCGGCATTGTCAAATTGCAACGTTTAACCAAGATATTTTTGTCAATATTGTCGGAGGCATGCGAGTCCTAGAAACCGGCGCTGATTTAGCAGTGTTATTAGCAATTTTATCCAGTTTAAAAAATCGCGTACTGCCACAGGAATTAGTCGCCTTTGGTGAAGTAGGTTTATCTGGCGAAATTCGCCCCGTACAAAGTGGTGTTGAGCGCATCCGTGAAGTCGCCAAACACGGTTTTACACGGATGATTGTACCACGTGCTAATGCCCCCAAACAGACGATTAAAGGCGTTGAAGTCATGCCTGTTGACACACTTGACCAAGCCATTCAATTAAGCTAGGAGAAATTAATGCAAACGATTATTAATATTAGTGGATACCAATTTACCCCCCTTTTATTGCAAGAACTACCTAAGCTACAAGCACAGATTAAAGAAAAAGCGCTGGCCTGCAACATTAAAGGGACTATATTACTCAGCACCGAGGGCATTAATGTTTTTGTCGCTAGCACACCCGATAATATCAATGTATTTTTGAATTTCTTAACAAGCCATGCGCCATTTTCCAAGATGCATTTTAAAGAAAGCCCATCACAAGAAATTCCTTTCTCACGCCTTTTAGTTCGCATTAAAAAAGAAATCATTGCTATGGGATGCACAGGCGTAGACCCTGAGCAATACACTGCAAATTATTTAGCGCCAGATGAGCTAAAGCAATGGTATCAAGAAAAGCGCGACTTTGTGGTATTAGATACCCGCAATGATTATGAAGTAGCCTTAGGTAGTTTTGATCAAGCCATTGACCTTAACATTGAAAATTTCCGCGAATTCCCAGATGCAGTCGCTTTGTTACCCGAAACACTCAAAGAAAAACCCATTGTAACCTTTTGCACTGGCGGCATTCGCTGCGAAAAAGCCGCTGCCTGGATGGAAGAAAAAGGCTTTAAAAACGTTTACCAATTAAAAGATGGCATTCTTAACTATTTTGAAAAAGTCGGCGGTGACTATTACCACGGCGATTGCTTTGTCTTTGATAAGCGGCTCACTGTTAACAGTGAACTAGAAGCGACAGAAACCATTACTTGTTATGAACATCGTCTTGCCTTCTCAGAGCATTGCCCCTACTGCCAACATATCAAGACAAGTCGCAAGTTGGAAAATCAAGCAACCAGCTGTCGAATGTCGGCGACCGTTACAAAGCAAGCAGGCGCAAGGTGAGCAAAGCGGG
>CAZSHR010000025.1:15350-15734 GCA_964606725.1 uncultured Coxiella sp. | reverse complement strand
AGGTTGTTTTGAGCCGACCTGAGACAGGATGTCGAATGGAGGCGACCGTTACACCGCAAGCAAGCGCAAGGTGAGCAAAGCGGGCGAACTCGTCTTAAACCCGCCCCTAGCCTGATCGGTGCGAAATTCTATACTAAATCAGAAATTTTCAAGTCTGGACTAACGTTAAACAGGTTCCAAGCACTGCAAAGCAGAATAGATAACCGCTACTCCTCGCTCATCCTGAGCCCCATGCTCACTCAAATAACGACGCCAAGCTCTCGCCCCCGATTGCCCACGAAACAATCCCACTAGATGATGCAATAAATGACGCAAACGAACCCCTTGACTCAGTTGTGTTGCCACATAAGGCAAATAAGAAAAAACTATTTCTTTTAAATCAAC
>CAZSHR010000025.1:0-15340 GCA_964606725.1 uncultured Coxiella sp. | reverse complement strand
TGATTAAAAATTTGGCTATCAATATCCAGTAATAAAGCAGGATTAGCAATAGCTTCACGACCAATCATCACGCCATCCACATAAGCTAAATGCTCCTGCATCTGCGCCACTGTCTTGATGCCACCATTAATCACAATAGACAGGGTTGGAAAATCTTTTTTAAGCTGATAAACCCTATCATAATGCAACGGCGGCACTGCTCGATTCTGACTAGGACTTAAGCCCTTTAACCAAGCTTTACGTGCATGAATAATAAATCGCTGACAGCCGGCCTGGTCAACTTGCGCAACCAAATCAGCCAATGCCTCATAGGAATCCTGATCATCCACACCAAGACGCATTTTAACTGTTATGGGAATACTCACTGCCTGAGCCATTGCGCTAATGCAATCGGCAAGATGTTGAGGCTCCTTCATCAAACAGGCACCAAAGCGACCGGCCTGGACTCTATCACTGGGACAACCCACGTTTAAATTGACTTCACAATAGCCATAATCTTGAGCAACAACCGCTGCCAATGCAAGCTCACGAGGACAGCAACCGCCCAACTGAATGGCAAGTGGATGTTCAAAGCAGTCATAGCCTAATAATTTATCACGATTACCATGTAGGACAGCAGATGTTGTCACCATTTCTGTGTAAAACAAAGTCTTTTGGGTCAATAGTCTTGCAAAATAGCGGTAATGCCTATCGGTACAATTCATCATAGGCGCTATCGATACCAAGGGAGTTGTATTTTTCAAAGACATAAATCGATTTTCACCAGTCAAAGCAGACCAGTGATTTTAGCAGATTAAGTACATTCTTGACAGTAATCACGATTCCAGGCATAGTGCGCTTCCTAATTGACCTGTACTAGAGGAGTAGTTTACTGTGGCAAATTCAGCACAAGCAAGAAAAAGAGCCGAGCAAAATAAAGTTCGTGCGCTGCGTAATACTAGCCAAAAGTCAGCCATGCGTACCTCAGTGAAAAAAATGTTAAGCCTGTTGCTTAAAGGAGAGATAGCCGCAGCCAAAAGCGAATACCAAAATGCAAGCAAAATTTTAGACATCACCGCTGGTCGTGGTGTGATTGCACCTAATAAAGCAGCTCGTATCAAGAGTAGACTAAATAAAAAGTTGAAAGCTGCACAGTAAAAATCAGTTATCTACCTATTATCGCTTATTTTTACGCAACACACCGTTAATACGTCCGTTTAGACTCGTCCGCCGCATCCCTAGCGACAATAGGCAGATTTGTGAATGAAAATAACTATTCCTTGCTATTCAAGTTAACTTTATCATCGAACTCAGGTTAAAAAAGTGTAATAGATCACCCCCCTAGTTTATGTGGTGAGAATTTTCAGATTTTAGGCCATATTGGACAGAAAATTTGCGAAAAGGGGCGCAGTGTATACAAATACATGAGCACTTTGAGCAAATTTTATGTTTAAGAGGGCCAAAATAAGGAGGCTGAGCTGTTACAAAAAAGTCATAACTTTTTTACACAGCAGTTCTGTTCCTAAATGTTGTTGCGCCGAAATACAAAACACTGGCCCACGCCAAGCCAACCGTTCAACAATGTCGGCTGAACGCTTTGCCGACTCTGCTTGATCTAAATTATCCGCTTTATTCAACACCAACCAACGCGGCGTATCGGCTAGCTGCTGACTAAACTGCTGCAATTCAGCAATAATCATCTCAACGGCAGCAACAGGATCGGAACCATCTAATGGCGCTATATCCACTAAATGTAATAGTAAACGAGTGCGGCTTAAGTGCTTTAAAAACTGTATTCCTAAACCAACTCCCGCTGCAGCGCCTTGCACCAAGCCAGGAATATCGGCAATGACAAAGCTTTGATACTCACCAACACGAACAACACCTAAGCTAGGAGATAATGTAGTAAAAGGATAGTCTGCAATTTTCGGTCTAGCGTTAGAAATAGATGCCATTAAGGTTGATTTACCCGCATTAGGCATACCTAACAAACCCACATCAGCTAATAATTTTAATTCAAGATTAAGACGCCGCTCTTCACCCAGCTCACCTGGAACGGTTTGCCTAGGTGCGCGATTCACACTGCTTTTAAAGCGGTTATTGCCTAAACCGCGTTTACCCCCTCGCGCTACACAAAGACGTTGATCCGGCTCTACCATGTCACCAATAAGCTCGCCAGTCTCACCATCGTAAACGCTGGTTCCTAGTGGAACAGGTATTAATAAATCCTCCCCACTCTTACCCGTTCGCAGACGACCACTGCCACATTCACCATTTTGCGCCTTATGATGACGCTGATAACGAAACTCTGCTAAGGTATTAATGGATTTATTTGCAACTAAGTAGACACTACCGCCGTCACCGCCATCCCCACCATCAGGGCCACCGAAGGCAATGTATTTCTCGCGACGAAAACTCAAGCAACCGTGACCACCCTTACCTGCTTGAACCTGTATTTGCGCTTGGTCAACAAACTTCAACACAACAGCTCAACCAAGTCGCAGTAAGAAAAACTATTCTTGCGTATTAACAACGCAAACAAACTTACGGTTCTTAGGGCCTCGAATCGCAAATACTACTTTACCATCAGCTAAGGCATACAGGGTATGATCTCTGCCCATGCCCACGTTTTCACCTGCATGGGTATTGGTTCCTCGCTGACGAATAATGATATTACCCGCACGCACAAATTGACCGCCAAAGCGCTTAACACCTAAAAACTTAGGTTTGGACTTGCGTCCATTATTCGTACTTCCACCTGCCTTTTTATGAGCCATACTAGAAATCCTCGCTTATTGTTCGATGCTCAACACTTTAACTTTAGTAAAATGCTGACGATGCCCCTGGCGCTTGAGATGATGTTTACGCCGTTTAAACTTGATAATACTCACCTTGGCTGATCGACCATGCTCAAGCACTTGCGCCTTGACCTTAGCTCCATCAACACAAGGACTGCCTACTGCAACCGCATCATTACTTGAAAGCATCAGCACCTGATCAAAATCGATGCTATCACCCGCACTTGCCGGTAGCTTTTCAACCATCAGGGTTTGACCCTCTGTAACACGGTATTGCTTACCGCCTGTTTTTATTACCGCAAACATGAACCTACGCTCCTCCTACAACTCCAGTGAGAACGCGCGATTCTACTGAATCCCCACACAAATAGCAACAAAGAGAATCAAAGCCCTTGCACAAGCCAGGCAACTTTGCTATAAACTCGCCAACTATTCAGGAGAACTGTCCATGTCAAAAGTCTGTCAAGTCACGGGTAAGCGACCTCAAAGCGGCAACCGAGTCTCTCACGCCAATAATAAGACGCGACGCTGCTTTATGCCAAATTTACAAAAGCATCGCTTTTGGGTTCCCAGCCGCCAAGCCTATGTAAGCTTGGTTGTTTCAGCACACGGAATGCGTATCATCGACAAAGTAGGCATTGAGACTGTTCTTAAAAAAATTGCAAAAAAGAAAGGTAATTAACCATGGCAAAGGCTTCGCGTCGTAAAAAAGTGATGATGGTTTCTGAGGGAAAATTCAAAAATGGTAAACCTACCAAGACAGTTTACTACACCACACGAGGCGACAATAATCCTGAAAAACTCAAACTGAAACGTTGCGACCCCTACGCTTACAACCCTGATACTGGCAAACACGGCATGCATGTGTTTTTCAAAGAGAAGAAAATACCAAAGTAACCGACTTTATATAAATATGTGAGTGCTAGCTGTTACTTTTCCTTTTGTAGTAGCCGATACTTAGCCAATAACTGTTCTTCACTTTCATAAAAAGCCTCTGGAATGCAGTCGACAGGACACACTTCTCGGCACTGCGGCGTATCAAAATGCCCAACACATTCGGTACAACGCCCAGGGTCAATTTCATAAATATCCTCACCCTGATAAATTGCCTCATTGGGGCATTCGGGTTCACAAATATCGCAGTTAATGCATTCTTCAGTAATTTTCAGTGCCATCGACTAATCACTTATGAAAATATTGTTGTACAGGAGCGGGAACAAAAGCCGTAATATCCCCACCTAAATTCACTAATTCACGCACTAAACGAGAAGAAACCACACGCTTTTCTGCTAGTGCTGGTAACAAGACGGTTTCGATACTAGGATCGAGTTGACGATTAACCTGGGCTAGTGATAGCTCATGCTGTATATCCGCAGTACCACGAATACCACGAATAATAACTGTAGCAGCCAATTGTCTGGCAAAATCCACCAATAAACCTGTCATAGCCTCAACACGAATAGACGGGCAATTACAAAAAACCGCTTGCACTAACTTCACTCGATCTGCCAATGGAATGCATGGGTTTTTAGCAGAATTGCTTGCTACAGCAATCACTAACTCATCGACCATCGCACTAGCACGCTGCACAATATCAACATGCCCATAAGTAATTGGATCAAATGTGCCTGGATAAACCGCAATTTTCATGATAACTCACCTAGCTCAAGTGGTAGCTGACGTATCCCCCGTGCTGGCAATCTCGCTTTATAGTCTGCTAAAAACTCCCCCGAGGGCAATTGCAAACAAGGCGCTATCTCGTGTAAAGGATACACCACAAATTCTCGCTGTAACAATAAAGGATGTGGAACTACTAACTCTGCTAAGTTTAGTTCAAGCTGATCAAAAAGCAATATGTCCAAATCAATCGTCCTTGGCCCCCAGCGCACTAAGCGAACTCTTTTTTGTTGTTTTTCAATCAATTGTAATGCTGCTAACAGCGCTAATGGAGGCAAAGAAGTGATGATTTTTGCCACTGCATTGACAAATTCGGGCTGATCAAGCTCTCCCCAAGGCTGACTTTGATAAAAACTTGACACTCGCGCCACTGCAACCTGATCAAGCTGCGCAATCGATGATAAGGCTGTACCTAGTTGACGTACAGGATTATCACGGTTAGACCCCAAACCTAGGTAAACAATACTCACCTAAAGCTCAGCAACCATTTGTTGACGCTGCTCAGGCTTAACTGTCTGGAAAACCTGCCACCAGTCCACTAATGATTGCGGCACTTGCCCGACTTTGGCACGCAAAGCTAATAAATCAAAAGCCGCTCGAAAATAGCGATTACCCAATAACTGATAAACACGACGTTTACGTCGTTTCTCAAGATGAAATTGCAATGTCCACATGGCTCGTAACATAGCAGACATACGATGCGTAATCAGGCACGCATTTGACTGACTTTTAATGATGTGAGTCATCGCCAGCGGCAAGGCGGCATGAAAACGCGTTCCTTGGTCCATCATGGATTGCAAATGGTGTGTTAACACTGGCCACAAAAAAACAGCTAATAAAAATCCTGGTGTCAAACGCTGCTGATTATGAAAGCGATCATCGGTTGATTTTAACGCGGCCTCAATCAGAGGATAAATCCAAGCTTCATTATCTGCTTTTAATCGTTCATTGAGCAGTGGAAATAACAAAGAAAAATAACCCATTCTTTGTAAAAACTGAAAAGTTGGCCATGCAGAGCCGGCAAAAAATAATTTAACTACCTCATCTAGCAAACGTGCCGCAGGAACCTGCTGCAATAAATTACCTAATTGCTGCAATGCCATTTGGGTCTGCGGTTCAATCTCAAAATCAAGCTTCGCTGCTAAACGAATCGCTCTTAGCAAACGCACAGGGTCCTCATGAAAACGCTGAATAGGATCACCAATCATACGAATTTGTCGTGCACCAATATCTGTCAATCCTCCAACAAAATCGACAATGCATGCATTATCAATATTATAAAACAAAGCATTCACGGTAAAATCACGGCGCCATACATCTTCTTCAATGGTGCCATAGGTATTATCACGATGAATCATGGACAAAGAAGGCGTCTTATCAGCATCCTCTTTATTACCATTGCCACGAAAAGTCGACACCTCAATAATGTCTCGATAAAAACAAACGTGCACAATCGGAAAACGACGACCAATGATGCGACTATGACGAAATAGTTTGCGTACCTGCTCTGGCGTTGCGTTACTGACAACATCAAAGTCTTTAGGCTGGTAGCCTAGTAATAAATCACGCACCCCACCACCGACTAAAAAGGCATCATAACCTGCTCTCTTGAGTTTCTTTATCACAGTTAAGGCATTTTGACTCAGTTGATTAGGAGAAACACCATGTTTTTTAAGCGAAACAACGGCTCTATCTGTGTATAAGCTTCTGTTTTGTGGCACCAATCGCTTTTTGATCTTAGCGAGTAAGCCAGGTGCTTGAGCACGTGTCATTTAATTTACCTACATAGTTGCAGCAAAATGCTATTGGCATATAATAGAGCACAGAGTTTAGTTTGCAAGTAATCAAATGGGCATAATACCCACATCTACATCTATATGCTCCCTTCGTCTAGTGGCCTAGGACATCGCCCTCTCACGGCGGTAACAGGGGTTCGAGTCCCCTAGGGAGCGCCAACTTACTTATAAAAGTCCTATTAATAGACAAAAATCTTCTTGAGAATTCTGATAAATCCTTTATGCTTTAGATACTCAAGACAAGCAGGGGCAATCCATGAAAAAATTTGACCACAGTGCTAACACACTAGATGGTAGGTTACTCGACGCTGTGATAGCTAATAACATACAACTTGTCGAAGAGCTATTAGACCAAGGAGCCAATCCTAACTGCTTCGAAGATAAGTGTGAAGTGCGACCACTGCACTTTGCTTGCGTCTACAATGCACACGAAGTTATTTTTCCACTAATCAAAAGCGGAGCAAAAATTGATGCATTAACCGCTGATGGCTACACGCCCATGGATATTGCCAAGCAACTCAAACATGAAGACATTGCCGAATTATTAATGCAACTCAGCGCTAATCTTGTTTCTTTCTATGATTAAATAAGCCTAGGAGTTTTTGCTTATTCACTACTTTATCTCCACACAAGGCAAAAGCTTGTAACTGCTCCTCATTGAACAATAAAGCTTGTAAATTCTGGCCTTGCCCTTCATAACGCCACTGCCCTACACTTTTTTCACTCAATTTAGCAACTACAACAGGGCAACAAGAAGTTTTTACTGCTATTGGCATTACAGGATAATCAACATTGCCTTGACCTGTATGCAATACCTCAGCCAATACACGTGCACACTGTAATAAAGGCGCCACATATTGTTTGACATGACCCTCTACCTGCGCACAATCTCCCAAGGCAAAAACAGACGCATCATTAGTCCGCAATTGTGAATCAACCACAATGCCCTTATCAACCAGCAAACCTGACTGCACCGCCAGTGCTGTATTAGGCAATAGCCCAAGCGCTGACAACACTCCGTCAACCAAGCACTTTTGACCATTATCTAACGCAATTTCATACCTTTGTGCAAGCTTAGCAATGGACTTAACTGCTGTTTTCAAATGCCATTGCACCCCCTGTTCTGTAAAAGCCTGCTGTACAGCTGATCCTATCGGTGCTGGTACCAGTTTTGCTAATGGGTAATCATCTAAAGAAATTATTTCCAATGCGTACTGCTCGCTCAGCAAGTCATTAGCAAATTCACACCCTACCAAACCACTGCCTAAAATAGCAATGCTCTTTTTTCCCGCCAACCATTGCCGAAATAGCGCATAATCTTCTAGCTGATTAACCGATGGAATCTCATCAGTAAACTCACTTAAAAAAGGCAAACGAATAGGAGTAGCACCGCAAGCAAACACGAGCTTTTCATAAGCTAGTGATTTTCCAGCGACAGATATTGTTTTAGCTGCTCTATCAAGCGCAGTCACCGTAGCTTCTGTCATAATCGATGCATTAAGCTGCTCTGCCATTTGCGCAGCAGAATTAACCACTAACTGTGATGGTGTTTTTTTTGTCTTTAGCGCGGTTGATAACAAAGGCTTAGAATAAAAATCACCCTGCCCCTGGGTAATCAGGGTTAACGGGGTCTGTTGATCTCGCTTACGCCACTCTTTAGCAAGCATATAGCCTGCCAAACCTGTCCCGATAATGACTAACATCTAGGCTTCTTCAGCAAGCCACTGGTTTAAATGCGACACAATTTTCTGCGCTTGCTCGGCACTGGATATATTAAATTTTGAGCGCTGTTGATACACCCCATCACGTTTCTGATAACGGCGAATAGAGTAAGAAACAGGACTGTATTCCTGCTTATTGCGATTCCAATTCTGCAATTTATACAATACAGTACACCAAGCCCCTTTACTTAGCACCACTTTATCCAATTCCTTCACTGTCACTACACCATCTTCGGTATATTCGACTGTAAGATCATCAATAGTTGCTGACATTTTTGCTCCAACTAATCAAAAATGTGCATTCTAACATAATTTTCTAAGAGTTTCGCACTTAAAGCTTTTTGCCCTGTGCTGGGTTTGCAAAGGTGAGCGGATGCCGCAGGAGCGGCATCCGAGCGTACAAGGACGTATTTACCGCGTCTCACCGTGCAAACCCAACACAGGGCAAATGCTGGATAATCCTACAAAGTGCGAAACTCCTGTAAATAACATCATCCATAGCCGTTTTTGCATTCAGTAAAGCAAGCTATTAGAATGCTGCCTATGCTGTTTCATGGAAGATAACACATGCTTGCCCCGTATCTCATTTTGGCCATCCTAGTCATCACTATGGGACTCTTTGTGAGTCGATTATGGCGCTACGATATTATCGCGCTACTAGCACTAGCCGCATCAGTTGCCATTGGCGTCGTCCCTTATAGCAGCGCGTTTGATGGACTAGCTAATCCTGCCGTGATTACAGTCGCCTGTGTCATGGTCATTTCGCAAGCGATACACCGCTCAAATTTACTAGGGCCACTGGGTAAACAAATTATACGCGCTGGCGGTAAGTCAGCCACAGCACAAGTGGGCGTACTCAGTATTACAACAGCCTTTTTCTCAGCATTTATGAATAACATCGGTGCACTGGGGTTGATGATGCCTATTGCGATTCGTGTGGCAAACTGTGCCAAGCGTTCGGCTTCGCTGGTATTATTACCGATTGCATTAGCCTCAGCACTAGGTGGGTTAATCACTATGATTGGTACACCAAGCAATCTACTGATCGCTAATTTTCGCCAGCAAGCAACAGGGCAAGCTTTTGACATGTTTGATTTCTCACGCGTGGGAATCATTATTGCCGTACTGGGTTTGCTATTTATTGCCTTGCTGGGCTGGCGTTTGATTCCAGGCAGTCGCAAAAGTGCGATTACTATTGAGGAGCGCTTTGCTATCAAGGACTATATTACAGAAATCAAGCTATCACCTCGCTCGCCACTGATTGGACAAAGCATTAGCGAAATAGAGCAGTACTTTAAAAGCGATTACATCTTAATTGCCTTAGTCAACAAAAAGAAAAAGCGATTTACTATTCCCGCAGATTATATTTTATCTGAGGAAGATATTTTAATCATTGAAACCTCGCCAGAGCAACTAGAGAGAATGCTCGCAAAAGCTAAATGTGAAATTACAGGTGGCTCACATAAAGGAGCAGAATTATTACACTCTGATGAAATGATAACCACTGAGGTAACGATACCCCCTGGGTCAAAAGCCATTAATCGCTCTGCAAAACAAATGCGGCTTAAAAAAAATTACGATATTAATTTACTTGGTATTTCACGCCAAGGAAATCCATTTCGAGAGCGAATACACCAGGAATCATTAAAAGCAGGTGATGTTATTTTGCTTTATGGTAGTGCTGACAATATTGCACAATCATTGAGTGATTACGGTTTACTCGCTTTAGAACAACGCCATCTAAACCTCGATTTTCAAGGAAAAAAATGGAGTGCGATGGTTATTTTTATTATTGCACTAGTTATAGCAGCAGCACAAATACTACCCGTTTCTATTGCTTTCTCTGGCGCTGTTCTTGCGCTGGTGTTAACACGTACTATTCAAACACGACATTTATATGAGACCATCGAATGGCCAGTGATTATTTTGCTAGCCGCGATGATCCCTATTGGTGAAGCATTTCAAATAACCGGAGGAAGCGATTTGATTACTCATTTTATTCAAGCAACCACTGGTCATTTTTCACCATTATTTATCATGAGTTTATTATTTATTGTAACTATGACGTTATCGGATTTTATGAATAACGCAGCCACCACAGTAGTCATGGCACCAATTGCAATTAGTATCGCACAAGCCTTGCATACCAGCATCGATCCATTTTTAATGGCTGTTGCCATTGCTGCCTCTTGTTCTTTTCTAACACCGGTTGGACATCAAAATAATATTATTGTTATGGGGCCAGGAGGATATCGCTTTACTGATTATATCCGTGTTGGTTTACCGCTAGAGCTTTTGGTGATGATAACGGCTATTCCAGCAATTTTTTGGTTATGGCCAATGTAGTTAAGGTCAGTTCGACAGTTATTTCTTTTAATTTCAACCAGCTATCTGCCTATTGTCGCTTATTTTTACGCAACACGCCGTTAATACGCTGTAGGCTCGAGCGCCGCATCCTGCGGCTAACGGTTGCTTTAAAAATAAGCGACAATAGGCAGATTTGTGCGTGAAAATAACTCGTTCCTTCTATCAACGTTAATTTTTCATCGAACTGACGTTAGTTAATCTCTTAAAGTCCCACAATGATGAATCCATAAGCTGACTGGGTTTCACATTTGATAAAGCACGTAATAGGTTGCTGGGGATTTTAGGATTGTGTTCAGCCAATTGCTGAATCAGCAATTTAACACGCTGGCGTGTTAAGTTATCTTGAGAGCCACATAAATTACAGGGAATTATCGGAAACTGCTGCTCTTTAGAGAATGCGATAATATCGCGCTCTTGACAAAAAGCCAATGGACGAATCACAATATACTGCTGATCGTCACTTAACAGCTTAGGTGGCATTGAACGAATCTGCCCATTATAAAAAATAGACATTAGCAAAGTTTCGATCAAATCATCACGATGATGTCCCAGCGCAATTTTAGTAAAACCCTGCTCTTTGGCATAACGGTAGATAATGCCACGACGTAATCGAGAACACAGCGAACAATACACTTTACCCTCGGGAATTTTCTCTTTTACAATCGAATAGGTATCTCGCGTTAAAATCTCATAAGGAATATTACGTTGCGCAAGCCACTCACGCAAAGATTGATCTTGCCATCCTGGTTGTGATTGGTCCAAGGTAAAGGCAAAAATATCGAACTTATAGTGCGACTCAATACGAATCTGGTTTAACAGCGTCAACAAGGTAAACGAATCCTTACCACCCGACAAACACACCATAACACGGTCTCCTTTGTCGACCATTTTATAGTCATTCATGGCTTTTTTGGTATAGTGCAGTAATTTTGCGGCTATTTTACTGTCAATGATGGTTCTCCTGGCAACAAAATAGCGGTAGTATAACTCCCTCATGACAGGAGGCAAGCACATGAAAAAAAGCATGGCAATGCTTATATTGGTCTTTTTCTCACCAATTATTACGGCAATAAACGGCTATCAATTCGAGTTAATTATCTTCTCCCATATCACCAAGGAGAGCTATCAGTCAGAAAAATGGCCCAAACTCAACAGTATCGCCTTAGATATTGACACACTGATGACACAAATAAACCCGTTGGCACCACAATACTATCATCTAGCAAAAGAGCAGATGCGTTTATCAAACAATCCCAACTACCGCAGTTTGATGCACATTGCCTGGATAG
This sequence comes from uncultured Coxiella sp., assembly GCA_964606725.1. Taxonomy (GTDB): domain Bacteria; phylum Pseudomonadota; class Gammaproteobacteria; order Coxiellales; family Coxiellaceae; genus 2-12-FULL-42-15. The sequence goes on along the minus strand of CAZSHR010000025.1, from coordinate 3,713 downwards.
AAACTCGTGAAAAATTAAATAAGCCCGTAACCCTACACCTTTACGGAGGCCGTTTATTCAATGAAGATGGTAAGATAATCGCTGACATAAGCGATGAGTCCAGGCTCTACTCCATCAAGCAAAACTGGGAAGTCAATGGCACCTTAACGATTAATTTGGCCCGCTATTTTGATTTGAATTTCCGCCTGCTTTTCGCCGAACCCTACCAGCAAGTCAAACCGTATCTTAGTCACTCAAACAGCAAAAAACGTTTTTATTATACGTTGCTACAACAAACTCGACGTACGCGCAGCAAACAATTAAATTATATTGATCATCCACTCTATGGAATTCTGATGATGATAACGCCTCTCAACACTTAAGCACACAAAGATAAAACAACCCCCTAGTTTTTAATGAGTTCAACAGGGACCTGGTAAATGCCTGGCACATTACGCAAATACCCTCTATAGTCAAGACCATAGCCAAACACATAATGATCCGCTACCTCAAGCCCCGTAAAATCAGCACGAGGCAAGCCACCTGGTAGTCGCGCATCGATTTTATCAACTAACACCGCAGAAAAAACCTCTTTAGCGCCCCTATCCTTACAGTACTGAATAATGCCACTGAGCGTTACGCCCCCATCTAAAATATCATCGACAACCACCACCACACGATCTTTCATATCAGAGACAGGTGTTGCTAACCAGTGTAACTGGCTGCCTACGGTATTTTTACGATATCGCGTTGCATGAACATAATCGATTTCCAAAGGAAAATCCAAACGCAGTAACAAGCTACCTAAAGGCACAATACCCCCCAATACTACTCCCAAGAAAATAGGGTCTCTCTCGTGCAAAAGTTTGGTCATCTGCAATGCCATAGTATCCAAGGCACACTCAACTTGAGATTTTGAATATAAACAAATGGACTTATCCAACACCTCACGGATATGATCAGGTAAAGACATTTGTTCTTCCACGAATAAATCACTGTCAGGACATAGTACTTGATTCACTAGAATTTCCCTCCGATATAATATCCGGTTGATCGAGTTTCAGACCACTTGGAACGTGCACTGTTCTTGTTGGAAAGGCAAACTCAGCCCCTTGTTGATTGACAATTTCAATAATTCGCGTAAAAACATCCTGCTGTATTGCCTGAAATTTTATCCACTGCGTAGTTTTAGTAAAGGTATAGACCATAATATTTAAAGAAGATGAAGCAAATTCCACTAAATTAACAAACCAAGGCTGACTAGTATCAATGTCAGGATGATTTTTTATCATCTCAGTGATGGCGGCCACAATAGATTTAACTTTCATGGCATCATCATAACGGATACCAATGACTGCTTTAATACGTCGATTTGACATGCGCGAAGGGTTCTCTAACACCACGTTAGAAAAAACACCATTAGGAACATAAATGGGCCGCTTATCAAAAGTGCGAATACAGGTTAAGCGCCAACCAATATGCGATACAGTTCCCTCGATCGTGCGATCTGGTGATCTGACCCAATCACCCACAGAAAACGGTCTATCCCAATAGATCATCAAGCCACCAATCAAATTCGCTAAGGTATCTTTTGCAGCAAAAGAAATCGCTAAACCACCAATACCACCAAAAGCTAATAAGGTAGAAATGGGAATACCTACGGAACTCAATAAGGTAAGAAAAACCGTAATAATGGTTAGCAGGCGAAACAACTGTGCTAATGCATTGATAGATGTCGCATCTTTAAACGCACCACGATGCTTGCGGCTTCTGCCTTCATTAAGTAAATCCACATAACGTTGCTCCCAATGACGCAAAAATCGCATAATAAACCAAAACAAAAACAACAAAGTGAGCACACGACGAATAACACCAATATCATCCAAAAAAGCATTAGCAAAACGAAAATGAAAAATAAAAATCTGCAAAAGAATGGTAGCGACTAACAACCAAACGTAGTAAAGCAATGGTCTGTGCAAGGCAATAATGAAAGTCTCACGCCAATGCTGACGTTTCTGCCTGACCAAAGGAAGGTAAATTTTATATAAAATTAACTCGACAATGCTAACAATCAAGCCTAGCCCAATAACGACACAAATGTCTAATACCCAGGCATACTGCCCGAAAAATGACGTGATTTGATCACTAAAATTGACCATCTGCTCCACAGAAAACCCTCTTAATAGCGAGATAAGCCTTATACTACCTTAAAGTAAGCTGATGAAACAATAACAAAGCGCATTTTTTTACCCACACTTTAGTGGCTTTCGTCTCTGTGTGCTTGCTGCGCCTTGGCAATCATGGCATAGAGCAGTTTTGCTTTATCATCATCAGGTGAAAGTTGTTTAGCCAAACGCTGCCAATGGTGCACCGCATCGGTATAGTGGTGCTGTTGATAGGCATCAATACCCAACAGATTATGAGCAACAAAATTATTCGGCTGATCGAGGATAACCGTTTGCAATAATTGCCTGGTATCATTGTTCAAATGGCGCTTGTTGGCAAAAAAACAGGCCTCAACATAGGCGGTTTTGTATAAGATATCCCTGGCATTTAAATGCAAAGCCTGCTGATAGGCTTGCACAGCATTCTGGTATTGATTTTGCTCCATATATAATTTACCTAAATAATACCAACCTTTACTATCGGCTGGATGCTGCGCTAATCGCTGATTAAACCAGCGAATAAGTTGCTGCGGGTTGCGCTGATGCTCAGCCATAATTTTTGCCACCTCAACACTGTTTTCCCGCCTTTGCCAATCCTCTCGCAACTCAGGCCAACTACCCCAGTGCCAATACAAAGCACCTGTTACTAATAACCACAATACACTAAATAATGCAGAGTACAGTATCTTATGCGATAAAGAGCGCCATTGTATTCGAAAAGCAACAGAACATAGGATTGAAAAAACCAAGCCTATTAAAAACAACAGCGCCCAAAACAGTATGGAATTAATTAACATCTTGCCCACCCCCATGTGCACGTTTAACCACAGTCACTAACACAATAACGCCTATCAGTAGTAATAAAAAAGGCCCTAACCACAATAAAGCCGTTTGCCATTGCCAAGGAGGAGAAAATAACACAAAGTCGCCATAACGCTGCTTCATATAATCAATAATGGCACGATTACTTTGTCCTTGATTAACAAGACGATAAATTTGCTGACGCAAATCATTAGCTAAATCCGCATGAGAAGAAGCCAAATCCTGATTTTGACACACCAAACAACGAAATTCGCGTGTTAAGTGCTGAAACTGCTGGCGTTTGTGCATATTATCAAATGGATAGATTTCTGCGGCAAACGATATCGTGCTATACAATAATAACAACAAGCATCGCTTAATCATGGTGATTCACCGTAACAAGCTGTAACACTAAAGGATAAATTTCTTGATGCCAAAGCTCACTGCTTAATGGCCCTACGTGTTTATAACGAATAACACCTTGCGCATCAATTAAAAAGGTCTCAGGCGTGCCGTATATCCCAAAATCCATCGCTAACAGTCCTTTGGGATCAACCATCACCGCAGCAAAAGGATTGCCATAGCGCTGCAACCAAGCTTTTGCCTGTGGTGCAGAATCTTTATAATTCAAACCATAAATTTTTAATTGCGATAATTGCGCCCCCTCCATAATCACCGCATGTTCTTGCAAACAATAATGACACCAAGAGGCAAAGACATTTAGCAAAGACACATGGCCCTTGAAAGCTGCTTGAGTCACACGCTGTT
>CAZSHR010000024.1:0-15741 GCA_964606725.1 uncultured Coxiella sp. | reverse complement strand
GGGCCCATAGCTCAGTTGGTTAGAGCAGAGGACTCATAATCCTTTGGTCCTAGGTTCGAGTCCTAGTGGGCCCATCAACAAAATTCTTTATCAATTTCACAACCCACGGAATCCAGTGTGGGGATTGGCTCTTGCCAATCACCTGAACCACATAGGTATTACTACTCATCATTTCTGTTAGACATACTGTTGAAGTGACCTGCCAACGACCATACCCCAATCTACATACTTATCATAACCAGCCTGCCGGCATCTGAAAAATATTCTTTGTTAGCCATTTTGCCTGCTCCGCTTGATTAATTAGCAACCCAAACGGCAGCTTATTTTCTTCGATAAAATAAGAGAGCGTTTTTAATTGACGAAAATCAACATGGCTACCATATTTAATTTCAATTGGCAGTGTTCCAAAAGCACCTCTAATAATAAGATCAATTTCAGCACCATTGCGAGTGCGGTAATGGTAAATATCCCAATTAGTCACTAAACTAGCTTGCAACCCCTTGATGATTTCTTCGATAACAAACGCTTCAAAAGAAAAACCTAAAATTGGGTCGCTGTAAAGCGAATCAAGCGAATCAATTTTTAATAAATAGTGCAATAAGCCGCTGTCTTGCAAATGTCCTTTAGGCATTTTCACTAACGATTTGATTTGATTATTATCGTAACTTTGAATTTGTCGCCATAAAAAGGTTCCAGCAGCAATACTAAGGTATTCTCTAACACTTTTTTCGCCAACTTCCAGTGATCGCGCTAATGCAGATTTGTTAATAATTGTGCTTGATAATTTTCCTAGTATGGATATAAATTGTCGGTAAGCAGTTTTATTAAGTTGTGGAAACAAGTTGGCAATATCACGATTAATATAGGTTAGATAATAATTTTCCATCCATTGCTGCCAGCTTAATTTTGCTGTTAATAACACTGGCTCAGGATAACCACCTTTAAGCCACGCTGAATGCATTTGTTGCAATACTAATGGCGCATTACCAGAGGGTAATGCTGTCTTTACTAAGCCCTTTTCAAACAACTGGTAAAATGGACTAAGTGGTTGTTGATTAACTTCATTAGCTTTTAATGTGCCTAACTCAACAATAGCTACACGCCCTGCCAGTGATTCAGAAACTTGTTTATTGAGTTCAGGGCTGCTAGAGCCAGTAACAATAAAGCGTCCTTTTTGCGAGCGTTTTGCATCAATAACACCACGAAGTACATTGAATATGATAGGCAAGCTTTGTGCTTCATCAATGATCAGTCCGCTTGGGTGCTGTTGAAAGAAGAATTCAGGATCGTGACTAATGGCATCAAGATGGGAGGGCTTCTCTAAATCAATATAATGCCATGTTGGACGCAACTGTTTTGCCAAGGTTGTTTTGCCCACCTGACGCGCCCCTAAAATGACCACCACAGGGAAAATTTCCAGTAATTGATTGATTTTTGATCCAATATTGCGAATTAAACCCGCCATTTTCGTACTCCAAGTCCGAAATTTACTGGTTAAATATAGAGAACCAAAGTCCTTTTTGCAAGGACGCACCAAATTTGCCAAAAAATAAAACAACTACTGGAAGCTCAGTTTATAGCTCCTAATGAGCAAAACCGCCAACAATAATGTCAGTTCGACAAACATTTCTTTTAATTTCAATCTATCTATATAAGAAACACACCAGCCAATATGACAATCAAGCTCAAAGAACAGAAGCCAAACAATACCTAACCGACTTACACAAAGGACGAAGCCCTTACTTTAACCTCATTTCGATGACACAAGCACAAAATCCTGTTAAATTATTGCGACAATGGATTTTGTGTTTTTAGTTAGTAGCAACTAATTTTTTTGAATACTTGCCTGGCTAATTGTAACAACCAATCTAAGTCATTTTCGAAAAAATTCTTCTACAAAATTCATTCGGTATGCTAAACTGGCAGAAGTTTCTGCAAATCCAAAAACTGAATAGTTAAAAACACATTTTTATTTGATTTTTAACTATTCAGAATTTAGATTTCTGGAAAAATTGGTAATAGCCTAGTATACTTGGGAGACTAATTTTTCCGAAAATGACGAGCCATATGGTCTGTTATGTATAATTTTAACTTGCTGAATATAGCATTATATTTGCTTGAGTTATGAAATATTTAAAAAAATCTCTTTGTTAAAAATGTTAGAAACCATCATTAAAGAACCTCACAACCCTGCAAATCAGTGCATTATCATGCTGCACGGCCTTGGCGCCAGTGGTGAAGATTTTGTTGATATAAGCGCACAACTGACCTTCCCCGAAAATTCACACATGCGCTTTGTTTTTCCACATGCGCCAATACGCTCCATTACCATTAATAATCACTTTAAAATGCCTGCCTGGTATGACATTAAAAACCTTGAAAATTTGCGTGAAGAAGACAAAGCGGGTATTGTTACTTCACAACAAGCAATTAATCAATTGATCCAGCAGCAGCGTAAACAGGGCATTGCCGCTGAAAAAATTTTTCTTGCGGGCTTTTCTCAAGGCGGCGCAATGGCTTTATTTACTGGGCTTCGTTACCCTGAAAAACTTGGAGGTATTATAGGTCTTTCTACCTACTTGCCGTTTGTTGATAATATTGCAAATGATATTCATCCAAATAATTGTCAAACACCGGTGCTTATGGCACACGGCAGCCAAGACACTATTGTTCCATTACAACTTGGTAAACACAGTTTTATCCAGCTAAAGCAACTTGGATTACCAGTGCAATGGCATGAGTACCCTATGGCACATCAAGTCTGTTTTGAGGAGCTAAGCCACTTAAATAAATGGTTGGTAAATTTATTAGCCCCACAGCAAAAATCACTAAGCTAATTCATTTTACTGCCCTGGGCAAATGGGTTCATCAAAGTTTATAGTGATAGAAGTTTTTATTCAACCAGGCAGCAGACACAACCGTCATTCTCAGAAAAATTCATCTACGTGCACCAGCAAGAATGCTAGATTTTCACGAATTTTTTTGGGAATCCAAAAAGTAACTCAACAGGAATGCCTTAGCAATAAGGTGTTTTTAATTCTATCTCATTTGGATTCCCATGAAAATTTGTACTTATTAAGCATCCTTTTCAAATTTGGCAGACAAATTTTCATGAGAATGACGAGCATTGGTGGTTTACCAAAATTACGATGCTAGAAAACAAACGATTTCTTTAAGTCAATAGCAGCGTTCCTCACAGCTAGGGTCAGGGTTCTGCCTTGCTCTAAGCAAAGAAATCTTTAGTCAATCAGGCAGTGTAGTTGTCATTCTCAGAAAAATTCGTCTACGTCTGCCAGCAAGAATACTAGATTTGCACGAATTTTTTGGAAATCCAAAAAATAACTCAAGAAGAATGCCTTAGCAATAAGGTGTTTTTAATTCCACCGTGTTTCGATTGTACCTTTAAAAAAATCACTCAAGCAACTTGCATATAAACGTTTCTAAGCGATGATTCAAATCGTTCAATGGCGTATCTTAACATGGTTCGCGGCATAATATCGGCATATTTATCCAAAAACAAGCATAATTGATCGTGATCGCGCTTTCCTGCTTCACGCAACATCCAGCCAGCAGCTTTGTGAATCAAATCATGCTCCTCATTTAAAAGCATCTCAGCAATTCTGAATGTCCAATCAAGCTCTTTCTCTTTAATAAAATACCAGGTTGAAACAATGGCAACACGGCGATACCAAAGATTGTTTGATCGAGCTAATTTGATCAAACCATTTTTATTCTTTTTGTCGAAGAGATAAGCACCAACAATCCAATGTGCAGAAGCATCAACCAGATTCCAGTTGTTAACATAAGATAAGTTATCGATGTAAAAGTGATAAATAATTCTTCGAGTTTTAACGCTCGAATTTTGATACTGTTTTACCAAAATGATCAGGGCCAATAAACGGGCTTCGTTAATTTTTGACATGAGCAATAAGCTGATCTCTTCCAACTCCAAGTCATTAAATTCATTAGCGATTTTCCGTAGACTGGGAACCGTTACGCCGATAAACCGATCACCTTCTGCGTATTGCCCCGCCCCAGTTTTGAAAAAATAAGCAGCTTTTTCTTGACTAATACTGACAGAATTTTTCAATGCTTGCTTAACTTTTTGCAGTCGATTCATGCTTCAACGCCCACTTATTCTCATGCTCGATCAACCACTGCTTACGAGCCACCCCACCACCATAACCACCTAACTCACCATTGCTATTAATAATGCGATGGCAAGGAATAATAATGGCTAACTGATTGGCACCATTAGCATTGGCAACCGCCCTATACGCTTTTGGTTTTCGCAAATTTTCTGCCTGCTGCTGATAACTGCGGGTTTCACCATAAGGAATACTTTGTAACACCCTCCACACTGATTGTTGAAACGGACTGCCTAATAGATGAATAGGGGTTTTAAAGTGTGTTAACCTTCCTTGAAAGTAGCGCTCCAGTTCCTGCTTGATGCTGAAAATAATCGCGTTTTCCTCAGGTAAAATAATTGCCTTTACTCGTGAGCGGAAACGTTCAATTTCACGTTCCAGCCCTCTTCGATTCACAAATTCCAGCAAATATAATCCATGATCATCAGCAATTGCCAACATGGGTCCTAATGGAGTATCCAACCACGATGCTTTACATAAACAATGATTACCACTGATTCGTGAGGGTGCCTCACCCATTATTTTACTAAAAGCATCGCGAAAACCACTGGCAGACTCGCAACCGACACTCAGTTGTGAGTCAATAACAGAATTACCTTGACGAATATGCTTCATAGCTATCCACTAAAAAGACAAGCTACTCATCACCTTCCATAAAGCTATTGAGTTTTTCAGCCCTGGAAGGATGACGCAACTTGCGTAAGGCTTTTGCCTCAATTTGACGAATGCGCTCTCGTGTCACATCAAACTGCTTGCCAACTTCTTCTAAGGTATGATCGGTGTTCATATCAATCCCAAAACGCATACGTAATACTTTTGCCTCACGCAGGGTCAAGCTGGAAAGCACTTCTTTCATCGCTTCTCGCAAACCAGAATTGGTGGCAAAATCAATTGGCAACTCAGCACCGGTATCCTCAATAAAATCCCCTAAACTAGAGTCTTCTTCTTCACCAATCGGTGTCTCCATTGATATCGGTTCTTTAGCAATCTTTAATACCTTGCGAATCTTATCCTCAGGCAAGTCCATGCGCTTACCTAACTCTTCGGGCGTTGGCTCCTGCCCTGTTTCCTGCAACACTTGCCGCGTGATGCGATTTAACTTATTAATAGTCTCAATCATGTGTACAGGTATTCTAATTGTGCGCGCCTGATCTGCAATAGAGCGTGTAATGGCCTGTCGTATCCACCAAGTCGCATAAGTCGAAAACTTATAACCTCGACGATATTCAAATTTATCAACAGCCTTCATCAGACCAATATTGCCTTCCTGGATCAAATCCAAAAATTGCAAACCACGGTTGGTATATTTTTTCGCAATAGAAATCACTAAGCGCAAATTCGCTTCAATCATTTCTTTCTTTGCACGTCTGGATTTAGCTTCACCAATGGCAACCCGACGGTTAATCTCTTTAATCTCTGCAACAGTTAAATTACTTTGCTCTTCTATAGAAATCAATTTGCGCTGCGCACGCTTAATTTCTTTATCAAATGCACAAAGACGGGATTTTTGCGCTGAATTCTCTTGCACAAACTGATCAAACCACGCTAAATTGGTTTCGTTTTTAGGAAACGACGCAATAAAATTCTTTCTTGGTGTGCGGGCTTTATTGACACAATAATTCAAAATCAAGCGCTCTTGCTTACGTGCCTCATTGAGAAACCCACGTAATAATTGGGTTTGCTGTATAAACTTTTTTGCAGATAATTTAAAAGTAGAGTAATGTTCTGCCAGAGCTTTTTGTTGCTTAGCCGTATTGCTATGTTTCCTACCGTGTTTTTTGATTGCTGCTAAATATTTTGCTAGTAATCGCTTGAGTGTCTCAATGTGTGCAGCGGTAACTACAGGGTCTGGCCCATTGTCAGCAAAATCATTATCATTATCTTCGGTGTCACTATTGTTTTGATCACTTTCATCCTCTTTAACCACAACTTTACTTGGCTTTGACTCACTATCCTCTTCATAAAAACCAGTAATAATGTCACTTAAACGACCTTCCGTATCCACTAATAACTGGTATTCTTCAATTAACGACTGAATCATATCGGGATATTGCGTAAAAGCACTTAATACTTGACGCGCCCCCTCCTCAATACGTTTAGCAATTTGAATCTCTCCCTCACGAGTCAACAGCTTAACTGTGCCCATCTCACGCATGTACATGCGTACAGGATCGGTGGTTCGTGTCTCTGTCGCTAATACCTCAGCCGCTTCCTCGTTAATCTCATCAGCACGACCACTATCCTCCAATAACAATGAATCAGCATCCGGCGGGAATTCGCAAACCGTAATCCCCATCTCGTTTAAGCGATCAATAATGCGCTCCATCTGACTAGGGTCAATAAACTCATTAGGAAGAAAATTTACCAAATCCTCAGGAACCAAGTAGCCCTTCGCCCTGGCTTCCTCCAATAGCACATTAAAACCAACACGTTGAGAACCTGATTCTCGATCAGAATCAAACCCTTGTACACTGGCGGATGTTATGTCTTTAGCCATAAATAAAACCTATTGTCTGTTCATGTATAAAATATAGTCGTAAATCTGCCGCTTGACACGGCACTCTCCAGAAGATGCTTAGGCGATTGATAAATCTACGCTATTTGTAGGGACAAGCATACCGCTTCCATTATACACGCCTCTCCTGCTTCTCTGTCAAGAGTCGAGAGAGCCTTTTGCGCTCTGTATCTGAAAGCTCGCCTTTTCTCGACTGCTCCACTAAGCGTTCAAGCTCTTGATCAACATAAGCTTCTTCTAAGGCAACAATCGCTGCGTTAAATTCAACCAAAATATCTTCTGCAGTAAAGGGCAATCGCTTAGCAGCAAGCATGGCAATTTCTTGTTGCATTACCTCATCTTCAAAATGCGCCATGATTTCTCCAACACTTATCGATGGATTTTTCTGTAAAAGCTGCAGAATGTTAACAAACAATGGTACATTGGGAGAATCAACGGCTTGTAATCGTTCAATATCCACTGGCTCAAGTGACAATTTAGGTTCTTGCAATAACAAAGCAATGAGCTTTTGCACCGGATTTAACATCAAAGACGTTTGACTAATCACTTTGCGCTGATACAGCTTTTCATCACTGTGAAGATCATTGACATAAACTTTAATGCGTTTAGCCAATTCAGCAATCATTAACTCTCTGAAAATTCCTTTAGGAATTCGATTTAAATAAGATAGAGCTTTATTAGCAAATTGTGCTTTAGCATCCGGTGTTTTTAAAGGAATATCTTTTTCCAGTAAATCAAAAAAAACCTGGCTTAATGGCTGTGCATGATCAACTCGCTGTAAAAATCCCTGTTTACCAATACGACGCACCAAAGTATCGGGGTCTTCGTTATCGGGCAAAAACATAAAACGCAACTGCACCCCCTCTCGCATTGCACCAAGATAAGTTAACAACGCCCGCCAAGCTGCTTTTTTTCCAGCAGCATCACCATCAAAGCAAAAAATTAATTCATGGCTATAGCGAAATAACTTCTGTAAATGCTTTAGATTGGTCGCGGTGCCTAAACTTGCCACCACATTGTCAATACCGTATTGATGCAGCGCAATTACATCCATATACCCTTCAACTAAAATAATGTTGGCAGGAGAACGTGCCTTCTGCAACACTTCATACAACCCATACAACTCAAAACTCTTATGAAAAAGCGGTGTTTCGGGAGAGTTCATGTACTTGGGATTCTCATCAGCCAACGCTCTACCACCAAAAGCAATCACATCACCTTGGGTATTTTTAATCGGAAACATAATGCGGTTTCGAAAACGATCATAGGCTGATTTATCCTCTTTTTTCAACACCAAGCCATTACGCTTAAGGCCCTCTAGTGCCGAAATCTCGCCACCAAATACTTTTATTAAATTATCCCAGCCCCCAGGGGCAAAGCCTAAATGAAATTGTTTGGCAATATGGCCATCTAAGCCACGGGACTTTAAATAATCAATCGCTGCTGCGCTTTTTCTAAGACAAGCTTGGTAATAGCTATCCACTTTTTTAAGCAGCGATAAGTCAGCCGTAGTATGCGTTTTTTCTTGCTTGTCTTCTTGGGTGGGAACGGTAAATCCTAAATCATCCGCTAACTGTTGCACCGCTTCTGGAAACGCCATGCGATCATATTCCATTAAGAAGCCAATGACGTTGCCATGAGCGCCACAACCATGACAATAGTAAAAACGTTTCTCTGGAATCACATTAAAAGAAGGTGTTTTCTCATCATGAAAAGGACACGAGGCAACATAACTACTGCCTTGCTTGCGCAAGCCCACGCGAGAATTTATAGTCGCTACAATATCTGCTGCGGCAATAATGTCATCAATGAAGTATTGTGGAATCAAGAGGCGAACACCAATTACTACTGCTGTTCAATATAATCTTTAACTTTAGCGCTAACCTCACGCATATCAGCACGACCTTGTAACTGATCTTTTAGTATCTGCATCACTTTACCCATGTCCTTGATAGCAGTGGCATTAACTTGTTGTACAGCGGCCTTAATCACAGAATCTAACTCATCTGCTGCCAAAGGAGTGGGCATATAGACGTCTAATATCTCGATTTCTTGGGCTTCTTTAGCGGCAAGATCAGCTCGATTTCCCTGCTCATACTGTCTGATAGATTCTTTGCGCTGCTTGATCATCTTCTCGATAATTGCCAGCACTTGTGTATCGGATAAACTAATGCGTTCATCGACTTCTTTTTGCTTGATTGCCGCTTGCAGCAAACGGATCACACCAAGGCGGGCCCTATCCTGAGAACGCATGCACGCAATCATGTCATGCTTAATTTTTTCCTTCAATTCGGTGCTCATATCTCAGCCCCCACTGCATACATCAATGACGAGTACGCTCTCTCTCCATAGCCTCGCGCTCTTTTTGTAGCTTCTTAATATGACGCTTAATTGCGGCAGCCTTCTTACGTTTGCGCCTCGAAGTCGGTTTTTCGTAGTACTCAATTTGACGAAGTTTTGTTGGAATACCCGCTTTCTCACAGGCTCGTTTGAAGCGACGCAGAGAAACGTCAAAGGCATTGTCGTCTGAAATATCGATGCTAGGCATAAAAAAAGATCACCCTCTCACAATTTACGGCCAGCTGCACTGTAACTGACCAACAAAAATCCAAGTGGCAGAGCTTATCGGGTTTTCCCAGCAATTGCAAGAGCCTTCTCCAACACAAGATAAGGCTGAAAGCAGAGACTAACTCCAAGAGAAATGAGCCTAAGGCACAGAAAAAAGGTAAGCCACCTAGCTCCAATGAGATAACCACTTAAGTTATTGATTTTTTACTATCAACCTTGCAAATTTAATATTTAATGTTAATATTGCAATAATGTACCAACGACAACTCGCCAGAGAAATTATCAGAAAACTAGGCAGTAATCCGGTCTTAGCCATTCTTGGCCCGCGTCAGGTGGGAAAAACCACACTGGCTTTCGAGATTGCCAAAGAATATCCTTCTATCTACCTTGATCTGGAAAAAATGGAAGACTTGCAAAAGCTGAAAGACCCCGCTCACTACCTGCAACTGCACGCTGACAAATTAGTCATACTAGATGAAATCCAGCGCTACCCTGATTTGTTCATGTCACTGCGCGGCATTATTGATGCCGGTCGCAGGGAAGGAAAAGGCAATGGAAGATTTCTTGTTCTTGGTTCAGCATCAAATGATCTACTCAAACAAAGCGCAGAAAGTCTTGCCGGACGCATCAATTACCTGGAACTTACCGGACTTAATCCTTTTGAGATCGAATCGACAGACAGCCAACACCTGCAAAAACTATGGATGCGCGGCGGCTTCCCTGATAGTTATGCAGCATTAAACGACAATGAAAGCAATGAATGGCGTGGAAATTTCGCCAAGACTTATCTGGAGCGCGACGTCCCTCAAATGGGAGCACGAATTCCTGCAACAAGCTTGATGCGTTTCTGGACAATGCTTGGCCACACACAAGGAGAATTGCTCAATGCCTCAAAACTAGCCGGCTCACTTGGGGTACAAAGTACAACAATCAATCGCTATGTTGATCTTATGGCTGATCTGCTGCTCATTCGCAAACTTGAGCCATTTTATAGCAATGTCAAAAAAAGACTGGTTAAATCACCAAAAACCTATATTAGGGATAGCGGCATTCTACATAGCTTGCTACAACTACCCAACTATGAACAACTGCTTGGTCATCCGATTTTAGGGAAAAGCTGGGAGGGCTTTGTTATTGAAAATATCCTTAATTCATTGCCATCACAAGTGAATGCTTTTTTCTACCGAACCTCTGCTGGCGCAGAGATTGACTTGCTGTTGGAACTCAATCTTGATAATTATTGGGCCATTGAAGTTAAATTCAGCAGAACACCAAAAGCAAGCAAAGGTTTTCATCTGTCGTGTGCGGACCTAAATGTCAACAAAAAATTTGTCGTTTATAGCGGTGAAGATAAGTTCTCACTTGGCAATGAAACAATCGCCATTTCTCTGCCACTTTTTTTAAAGGAGTTGAAAAATTTGTAGCTTTGCCGTAATTGCGTTTTCAAAATTGATTTTATAATTTAAATAGAAAGCTGCACCTTTTTTCCAAGGGAGTGATTTTTAAATGGAATTACAATAAATCAGCAATTAAAAACAAATTCCATCGAGCGCCACTATGATTCAACTAAAAAATTTAAGCTTTTCGCGTGACAGTAAACGTATTTTGGATAATGCTAATTTGACCATCCATGCCGGCCAAAAAGTTGGCCTAATTGGGGCCAATGGTTGCGGCAAAACCTCTTTAATCAAGTTACTAAAAAATGAAATCAGCAGCGATGAAGGCAGCGTTAATATCAGCAAACAGCTTGTTATTAATCACCTGCGACAAGATATTGTGCAATCAGCACAGACTGCAGTCGATTATGTCACTTCGGGTGATCAAATCTACCAAGGTCTGACACAACAACTGAATCAAGCTGAAAAAAACTGTGACGGCATGGCAATTGCTGAGCTGCATATGAAACTGGCTGAAATTGACGGCTACAGCATTCCCGCCAAAGCAGGAAAAATTCTTGCCGGTCTAGGTTTTAGCAGCAACGAAATTAACAATCCGATAAATACTTTTTCTGGTGGCTGGCAAATGCGGCTCAATCTCGCACAGTTATTAATTAGCCGCGCCGATATTTTATTGCTAGACGAGCCAACTAACCACCTCGATATGGAGGCCATCTCATGGCTGGAAAACTGGTTACAAAAATCTTCACAAACGATTATCCTGGTATCACATGACCGAAATTTTCTTGACAGCGTCGTCACCCATATTGCCCACTTACAGCATAAAGACATTAAATTTTATACTGGAAATTATTCTCGCTTTGAGAAACAACGTGCTGAGCAGTTGATGCTACAACAAGCAAATTATGAAAAACAACAGGCGAAAAAAGCGCATTTACAGAAATATGTCGACCGTTTTCGTTATAAAGCATCCAAAGCACGCCAGGCACAAAGTCGTATTAAAATGCTGGAAAAAATGGAGCAAGTTGCTGCGGTGCAATTACAGAATCCGTTCCAGTTTCACTTCAAACCAATACAACAAGCCGGCAATCCAATGTTAACCTTAGATCATGTCGCACTAGGCTATGACAATAAAACAATTTTGCGCGACATTAATGCTTCGATACGCGATGGTGACAGAATTGGTTTAATTGGCCCTAACGGGGCTGGAAAATCAACCTTAATTAAACTACTGGCTCAACAACTATCCGTACAAGCCGGTGAATTACATCAAACTAACAAAATAAAAGTGGGCTACTTTGCACAACACCAGTTGGAACTTTTACAAGCTAATGAGCATCCACTGTATCACCTGAGTCAACTAGATAAGTCGGTGACTGAATCCAAAGCCAGACAATATCTTGGCAGCTTTGCATTTTCCAATGATGATGTATTCAGGGCAGTAGGTAGCTTTTCTGGTGGCGAAAAAGCCCGCCTGGTATTGGCGCTGATTATCTGGCAAGCCCCTAATCTACTATTACTGGATGAACCCACCAACCATCTCGATCTAGAAATGCGTGAAGCGTTAAATCTTGCGTTACAAGATTATCAGGGAGCATTAGTTTTAGTGTCGCACGACAGATATTTACTAAATTGCGTCACCAATGAACTATGGTTGGTTGCTGACGGCAGTGTGACAGCGTTTGAAGGAGATTTACAGGATTACCGCCGCTGGTTTAATGATCGAAATCAGGAAAAACCTGAAAAAGTTGCAAAGAAACCTAACGTAGATAACCGCAGAAAAGAACAACTGGAAAAATCACTGGCAAATTATGAGGAAAAACTTAAAAAAATCGATGATGCCTTATCCGATACTGCCTTGTACTCAGAAGATAACAAGGCAGAACTGGATAAATGGGTTAGTAATAGAGATAAGATCAAAGCAAAGCTCGATAAGCTAGAGACCGAATTACTGAATCTCTATAGAGACGAATAATATTGAACGTCAGTTCGATGAAAAATTAACGCTGATAGGAGGAAGTAGTTATTTTTACGCAACACGCCGTTAATACGCCCCTATAGGCTCACTTGGGGGAATTTCCATATTTTGGCCCTCCTGAACATAAAATTTACTCAAAGTGCTCATGTATTTGTATACATTCCACCCATTTTGACAAATTTTCTGTCCAATATGACCTAAAATCTGAAAATTCTCACCGCATAAAGTAGGGTACTCATCATAATAACACGCTGTGACGGGCTTTGTCCGCCAAGGGCTTGATGGTAAGCCCTTGAATAATCACTGAAAAAGTGACTATGCCGTAGGTGATCGCAATAATTGGATCAATTTCTGAGTCCGCTGGCAAGGACAGCGCCAATGCCAATGCTAAACCACCACGCAAGCCCCCCCAGGTCAAAATAGCAATGGTATTAGGCAGGTGCTGGCGTTTGAATTGCAACAACTTCATGGGAACAGAAACGGTTATCAAGCGCACCAAAAGCACGGTTGGAATCAACAGTAATATTGCTATAAATTCTTTGGCATCAACACGGATAATCATGATTTCAAAACCAATCAGCATAAACAATATAGCGTTTAATACTTCATCAATCACTTCCCAAAAAGTCTCTACCTCACCAAATAAATTTAACGATTTTTCTTTACGCAAATGATTACCCATAAAAATACCTAACACCACCATGGCTAAGGGGCCAGAAATATCCATCCATAAGGCAAAACTATAGCCCGCGCTAACCATCGCCAAAGTCAGCAAAATAATAATCTTACTATCCTTAATTGGTTTGATTAACCAACACGTAAGTATTCCTAAAATTAAACCATAGCCTAAGCCTCCAATCGCTTGCTTACAGAATAACAGTAATATACTGCTTGCATTCACCGCACCTCCTTGAAACGCCAACTCCGTTAACGTGGTAAAAATCACAATAGCAACACCATCATTAAATAAAGATTCACCGGCAACACAGGCACTTAAGCGTTTAGGTGCGCCAATTTTTTTAAAGGTTGCCAATACAGCAATGGGATCGGTTGGAGAAATCAGGGCACCAAAGAGCATGCAATAAATCAGTGGAATCTCAATGCCTATCATAGGCAGCAAATAATAAGCACCCAGGCCAATGATTAAGGTAGAACAAACCGTGGATAATGAAGCCAAAATACCAATTTCCCATTTTTGATTTTTAAGGCTCTCATAATCAATACCCAAAGCACCGGCAAAGAGTAAAAAGCCCAACATACCATCGAGCAATAAATGTTGAAAATCGGCGCGTTGTATAAACGCATTAGCTGATGTTATATTGATCAATCCAAAATGCTGTATTACGATTAATATCAGTGAAATCACCAATGACGCGGTCATGATAGCGATTGTCGCCTGCATACGTATAAAGCGATGATTAACGTAACCCAGCAAGACCGCAACCATCAATAAGGTGGCACTAAAAGCATAAAAACTCATTTATCTACCATCGCTTGCAAAAACCTCCTCTAAAGATGGTCTATAACGTTAAAAAATTCAATACGTGATGAGTATTTTTTTACTCGCCCTGGTGTGTTGCGTATTGTAGCGTTATAATAATTACTAGAAGATGACATAATGGAGAGAGATCTTGTCGATTAAAGATTGGCGCGATTTTATCAAGCTGGAAAGCACTAGCGGCATGCTGCTGCTATTAGCAGCAGTTTTGGCTCTTATCTGTGACAATATTTCCCCCTTAAGTTACTTTTATGACGAGATATTAAACATCACTGTCATTTTCAAGTTTGGCCCACTGGAAATGGTCAAACCCTTGCTGTTATGGGTAAATGATGGCCTGATGGCAATTTTTTTCCTATTAGTTGGCTTGGAAATCAAACGAGAAATTTGTGAAGGTGAGCTAAATACTCTCAAAAAAGTCATACTCCCTGGCGTTGCAGCGATAGGTGGCATTTTGGTACCCGCTGGTATTTATTTAGCGCTCAATGGTCATGATCCGGTTGCCATCAAAGGATGGGCGATACCAGCGGCAACCGACATCGCCTTTTCACTAGGAATATTGGCACTACTAGGCTCACGAATTCCCGTCTCCTTGAAAATCTTTTTAACAGCCGTGGCCATTTTTGATGACATTGGTGCCATTGCCATTATTGCCATGTTTTACACCAGCGATATTTCTTGGGTGATGTTGTTAACAGCAAGTGCATTGTCTCTAATTCTATTTCTCTTAAATCGCTTTCATGTGCGCAGCGTTATTCCCTATATTATTGTGGGCATGTTTTTATGGTTCTGCGTGTTAAAATCAGGGGTTCATGCAACCTTAGCCGGTGTTATTGTCGCCTTGGCTATCCCAATGAAAGATCACAAAAAACCAACACGCTCTCCATTGCGCTACCTAGAGCACCAGTTGCATCCCTGGATTGCTTTTCTAGTATTACCTTTATTTGCTTTTGTCAATGCAGGAGTCAATCTTTCTAGCCTAGGCTGGGAGGATATTTTCAGCCCAATTACGGTGGGTATTGCGGCGGGTTTATTTCTCGGCAAACAAATTGGTATTTATTTAGGTTCATGGTTGGCAATTAAACTAGGCTGGGCGCAAATGCCTAGCGGCGCCAATTTCAGAGGCATTTATGGCGTATCATTAATTGCAGGGGTTGGTTTTACCATGAGTTTATTTATCGGTAGCCTAGCTTTTGGTGAGACCACAAACGCTCATTATGTTGACTTTGTGCGCCTCGGGGTAATTGTTGGGTCCTTGTGTTCAGGACTGTTAGGGTATTGTGTGTTGCGGTTTAATTCCGCCGCGACAAGGCAATTTTAAAAAAATCACCCCCTTAACAAAGCTGCCGTATACATACATCGTATTTTCTTAAGGAGTAACAGCTCACGTACCCCGTCATTTTCATGAGAATAACCGGCATTGGTGGTTTTCCAAATTTACGATACGAGGAAACAAGCCATTTCTTTAAGTCAATGGCAGCACTTCTCATAGCTAGGGTTGTGGAGCAGAAAAAGCTGCTTGCTCATCAGGGAAAACGGTGGCGAAAAAGCCTAACCTACCCGCTGTTTGCAACGCTTTTTCTAGGGAAGCTTGAGCTAAATTTGCTTGTTGTTCTCCAGAATTGCTGCTCGTATCA
>CAZSHR010000023.1:0-16139 GCA_964606725.1 uncultured Coxiella sp. | reverse complement strand
TGATAGGGTTATTTTTCTAGAAATAAAGAATGAGCTAATGCTTCGTTAAGCTGATTTTTCGTTAATAAAAACAACCCTTCACCACCATTTTCTTGGTGTAACCAAGTAAAAGCCAGGCGCGGAAAACGTTGCTGCAAAGCAGCAGCAGAGTAACCTAACTCCACCATTAAAATCCCATTATCAGTCAGATAGTCCGCACCATGGCGCAGCATATCAATTACCAAAGCTAAACCGTCATCCGCTGCTTGTAGCGCATGCAGCGGCTCATGGTGATACTCAGGTGGCAAAGTTTGCATCTCTGCTTCACCAACATCAGGAGGATTACTAAAAATAATATCGTATTGTTTATGCTGATCAAGCTGAGCAAAAAGATTAGAACGGGATAAACGAATCTGCTCTTGCAAACCGTGTTTAGCAACATTAATCTCAGCCACTGCTAGCGCTTGTGGGTCAATATCCACTGCATCAACTTGGGCTTGCGGAAAATGCAAGGCCGCTAATACCGCCAAACAAGCACTGCCCGTACCAATCTCCAAGATATGCTGCACAGCATCGGCATCTACCCAAGGTTGAAAACCTTTTTCAATCCACTCAGCAAAAGGAGAACGGGGTATTAAAACACGCTCATCCACATAAAATGGCACTCCCAGGCACCAAGCTTGATGCGTGATATAAGGCAAAGGCTTACGGGCTTCAACTCGCTCACGCAAGGCAACGAACAAACGCTGTTGCTCATAGGCTAGTAAAGTGGTGTTAAACACCTTAGGGTCAACGTCTATTGGCAGATGCAAGATTTGCAGCACTAGCTGCACCGCTTCATCCCAGGCATTATCGGTGCCGTGGCCAAAATGCACTTGAGCCTCTTGAAACACCGAAACAGACCATCGTATCCAATCGCCGATGCTTTGTAGCTGCACGGGTGTTTTTTTAGGCTTAAGTCGGTAAGTTTTTGATTTCATAGCTATTATTCTTGTCTATTGAGGAAACAATCGCTATACTCAGCACTTGTATACAGGAAGTCTGGCATTGGACAAAAGCAATCATGAGTCATAAAAAGCCTAACATTAGTGATGAAGAGAGCCGATTATTTCGAGAAGCCGTTAGCGGCAAATTACCACCACAACCCAGCGTGGCTGATCATAAGCGCAGAGACTCCCATGCGCAAGCTTTAGTGTCGCAAATTGGTGTCGCTCAAGAGAGTGAAGTAATCTTAGCGAGAATACTGCCCCAGCAGTGGGTATTAGCCAGCGAGCGCATTCAGTATTTTCAGCCAGGCATTACCCAGCGTACTCGCCAGCAGCTCAAACGCGGACAAATCGCTATTGAATCAGAACTGGATTTGCATCGACTCAGTGGCAACCAAGCACTCGCATTAACACGAGAGTTTCTGCAAACTGCACTGCGTGATAACAAACGTTGCGTATTGATTATTCATGGTAAAGGCAGTCGTCAGCATTACCCAGGGCCGATATTAAAAAATCTCATCGCACAGTGGCTGCCAGAACAAAATCCTGTATTAGGCTATTGCTCGGCCCAAGCACGACACGGAGGCGAAGGCGCGATTTATGTGTTGTTGCGCAGGTATTAAGCTAGTTAATTCGCCCCCTTTGTTTTTCAAAGGGCGTCAGCGATCCGGAGGATCGATGGGGGGATTAAAAAGAGGCGGAAATTCTTAAACAAGCGCAGCAATAGTCCTAGAAGACAATTCTTGAGCTTGAATTTCTTGCAAATCATTTTGATGTGCTTTAGAAAGAGGCAGTTTATTACCCATACTATCTTCAGCAATTACTCTTACTTGATGTTCTTTTGCCCAATTACATAAAACACGCCAAGCACTTTCATTTTTAAAGTCAGATTGAATTTTAATATGGGTTACACGTTTAGAATTCTCAGCAAACTTTAACAAATAAAAAACATTAGATTCATTTAAAACTAAGCTTCTATTAGTAAAAAATCCAGGAGAACCAGCCATTCCCTCAAAAGGATTCTTCACATCAAGAGACTGAAGAACTTCTTTTGTTTTCTTAAGTTTAGCATCTTCTCCTCCTTTGATGTAATACTCTTGCGAAAGACGGAACAAAAAGTTTTCCAATGGCTCGTTTTCATATCTTATGATATTACCAAATCTACTAAAGTCTTTTTGAGTAGTTAGAAACGCAACTAGTTGCAGCCAATCATTACATGATTCAAAATCAAAGTGAGAATCTTCGTCAAAATTACTTTCTGATTGAATAGATTGAATAGTCGTATAACCCCTACCATTTTCAATCAAATAATCAATATCATAATCACTAACGGTAACAGCGTTATCTGTATCTAAACGGCAGCAGAAATTATCAGCACCGGAGTTAATAATGTTTTCTATTTCCTCCGTGCCTATTTGATTAAACAAATTAACTGCAAAAGATACACTATCATTTGGAACCTTAGCAAGAAATGCCAGCAGATTTTTATAACTCAACTGCTCAGTAATAAATAAATCGACAAGAGAGGTTAAATTTTCTGTTTTAATACTATTAGAGATGAATTCTATTAAACTTTTCATCTCACCAATACGAGACAACTCTTGTAAAAAATCCATAGTCAAAAAGCATCGACCAGAAGAGATTTGAGAATTCAACAACAAAATAACAACTACCAAATTCTGCCTTGAAATTTGAGCAAAAAAAGACAACATGGAACGGCGCTGAACATTATCACCCAATAAAAGCAAAGAGAGCATCTGATCGAAAACATTAGATGGCGTACGCTTTAATAGTGACAGGATTGATTCAAAATCGCTCGTATGAAACACCTTTTCAAATAATCGTGAAAGAGAAGCAAGAATAGCTACATTATTAAACTTATTGAAAAATGTTAAAATACGATTCAAATCGCTCATAAATACAGCACTAGAATTCGGTTGCTCTATTGTAAAGTTAGTATTATTAATAGACCAAGAAATAGATTTAAAATCAAAATACTTTAGACCCATTAAATTTGTAATCATATTTAAAGATTCAAATCCAGGAAAATCTGACAATTTATTCAACAAACGAGAATACTCTAACAAGTTCACACTTTCTGATACTTCAATAGACCTCAAACCAGCAGTATCAGAAAGCACTAAATTCACTCCAGAAAATGCTAAAATCTGGGTAATCTTGTGCTTCATATTATGATCATGCGCTTTATGGATATAGTATTTCAAAGCCAAAGAAATGAGATAACTATTCAAAGACTGGTTACCGGTTCGAGAATCATCACCAAACCTTACAAGCTTATTCATCAACTTAATACGGTGCAGCAAACTTAAAAATTTCTGCCCGTTATCAGAGGAGAAAAAATCGTTGGCGTTAAAATCTTTAGAGAAATTAATTTGAGAAATTTGATTTAAATTGGGACTAGACAACAAATAATAAAAATTTCCTTCATTCAGATCAAAAATATTCTCACCAAGAGAAGAATGGAAATCAAAATCATTTTCTATATTAGCAGAAAAATCAACTATCGATTGCAAAGCTTGCAAGGGAGAATCACAATCTTTAATCGATAACAAAATAATAGACAAATCACTAGCAGGAATTTTAGTAAGCAAACCACAAAAATCATTAAATTGCTGCGAATCAGAAAGTTTAGCAATAGAAGCTAATAGAAAATAAACTTCTGATTCATTAAAGCAACGAAAAAACGGCACCAATTTATTGATATTACCATCAATCATTAAATGCGGCAATAAAGCAAGTTGCAGCAAATCATTATATGCTACCTTTTGCAGAATTGTTTGTAAATTATCGTCTCTTACTTCAACGAGTAATCGAAAGACTTTATTAAAATTTTCAGGACAAGCATTTCTCCTTAAGTATTCAAATACCCTTTCACTAAAAGAAACACCACAGTAAAGCAACAACAGGTCAATCAGTTCAGACAGTTCAGCTCGACTAACAGTAGAAGCCGCTGAAGCGAAGTAATCCCAATAGAATTCACTCACACCAGAGACCATTTTAAAAAATTTAGCAATCAATTGGTCGTCAAGATTTAAAAAATCACTAGAAACTAATTTATTTAAAGTCTGTGGAGTAATTTTTGCTAATAATTTCTCTGCATTATCAATCCGACCTAGCTCAATCATACGACGATAAAGCGACAGCAAATCATAGCGTTTATTTGTAGCAAGCAAATGTAATAATCGAGATAATAATACCAAATTATTATTATCAATACTTGAAAAACAAAACTTTGCATCCTCTAGCTGCTGAGGATTCAAACCTTCAACAAATCGTAAAAATGAATCGAAATAAAAGCCTTGAACAACAAGCATCTCACGACTGAGTGAGCCATCCCATTGCATTTTTACCAGAAGAGCAGCTAACTCATTAAAATTTTTACAGGTACGTTTTTCAGCAAGGCTAGAAGCTACAGCACCTAATTCAAAAATAGGTCTAACGCCACTTAAAATAGAAATTAAAATAGGTAGCTGGGTTTCCTCGAAAAAATTCAGTGAATTGATTAAAGCAACAACTTTTTTTTGATCAGATTGTAAAATCAATTTGGCCATTTTATCAAGCGTTGGTTTATCCGAAATCTTTTTAAATAAGCCACTAATTTTTTTTGAAAAATTTGTGTACTTAATAGGTTTTTCTGTGTAAATACTAAATAGATAGGAAAACAATAAATATAAATTATTATAAGAAAGCTGATAACATTTATTTAACACAGGAAGAATATTTTTAAATCTTCTGCTAAGAGATATAAGCTTATTACTTTCATTACCATCACCGAAATTCTCTAAAAAAGAAACAGCATCAGAGATTTCATTATGAGAAAATCTCGAAAATATGAGTACTAAATCTTTATAAATTTCTCTTGCTATTCGCTTATGATTAGCAAGAAACTTGAGTTGTTGACTATCTAGGGATATAAACATTAAAACCGAATTCAATAATTCTTGAGTACTATTGATCGATGACAACATTAAAATAGTATTTCTAATCGATTCTTTATCTTGAGGCAAACTTGAAAGCAAAGAGATTAATACATCTCTTTTATCAGGAACGATTCTCCTCAATAAAGAGATGATTTCTTTACTAAGATTAAGCTGATGTTTTCTTAGTACAATTAGCAAAGAAATCAGTTCTGCTTCTCTACCTTGAGGAGTCATCGCCACCAACGATAAAAAATTATCTGAAGTCAATCGTATCTTGTATTTACTATCGAATAGCCATAACAGTTCAGTTATACTAGCAGACTGAAGTCTACCTAAAAAGGAAACCACTTTAGACAGTCTATAATCAGAAAAATCCTTCAGAAACAAACAAAGCTCTCTCAAATCTCCACGGTAATTCTGAACAACCTGCATCAATTCACTTAATTTCCCAAAAGGAATATTACCTATAACAACAGGCAATCCGTAAGAAATAATTTCAAAATTCATACTGATAAAGTCAAAAATCTCTCCAAATCTTTCTTTAGAAAGCTCACCAAACAAGTTAACAACTTTGATTAACTTTTCTTTTTTAACAAATTTATTCAAAATAGTTAAGAAATCTCTACGCATAGTTGAGTCAATATCAGCTATAAAAATAAGCGAACTGACCAGTTTTGCTTGATTAGTTTCTGCCAAAAGAGGCATAAAAAATTCTATCTGATTAAGCTCAAGCTGTGAAAAAAGTGAGAAAATATCAGCAAAAAACTGCTTATATTGTGGCACTATATTTGTCTCTACCAGGATTTTTTTACCCAAAAAATTTATTAAGATTATTTTAACATTCTCTGAATATTGGATAAAGTGATTAAATTTATCTTTATCGAAATTAGACTTTTCAAAATCATTAAAATCAAATTCTAAAGAATGTACAGATTTCAAAAATTCTGGACGACTTCGAAAATCATCCGCATTGATTAGCGAAGAAGTGACTTGCAAAGGAAGTGAGAAGTCTTTATAAAGTTTCGCAGAAATTTTGCATAGTTGCTCAATATTTTCTTTGAAGCGATGACAAAAAATTAGCGAGAAAAACTGAGTTAAATTCTCACCTTGGTTATTATCAAAATTGCTAGACTTCTCTCCTTGAAAAAATGCTATTTTTTTCAACACCTTATGTTGCTTTATAAAGTAAGCAGCAATTGAGTATAAATTAGCCATAGAAATATTCTCTGGAATAAGCAAAGCTCCTTCAGAAGCAATATACTGCAAACCACTGAGATTAAAATTAGCATAAAAATTGAGAGCATTCTTATCTAAAAGCATTGGCAGGGAAGCAGCAAAGAAAGAATCTGATACACTCTGATCGGATTCTTTCATCTCTTTACCATTAATCACAATCGATTTCATGTATTTACATTCTACTAAAAAGTCTAACCATGAATCTAAATGATCTGCTTTAATATCAGGAATTTCAACACCTGAAATACTAATATTCGGATTTTCTCTTAAAATAGAACGAATTTTCCCAATAAAGGTAGGACTAAAAACGCACCGCCTTAAATTAAGAATAATCACGGATTCATTTTCTTTAACTAATAAATCTAACTTGCTGAGATTATTGTCAAAAATATTGATAACAAATATATGTTGACTCTGAATATTAGAAACCATCGCTGTTTTTTTGTTAAAATCGACTAAATGAATAAGACTTTCTGACTGCGCAACGCTATCAATCAAGTCTGAACATTCTTTCTTATCGCTAGGCTTTTTCAATACCACTGTTTCTAGTTGATTCAATTCACCCTTTTTTATTAATTCTTGCAATTTATTCAGGCAAGTACTGCTGCGAAATAAAGAAAGTCTCTTTGCAAACCTCTGCCAACTTTCAGTACCTTTGATAAAAGTCTGCCCATCTAATATCACCTTGCATAAACTTTTCTGCTTAGCTAGCAAGCCAAGCCAAGCACTCCAAGCTTTGTCACAATCAAAGCTGCTACATTCTACTATTTCCAAGCTATCAAAAAAACTTTTCTTGCAAGAAAAAGCAAAATACACTGATTGCTGGCAATCTTTATTGAGCATAAGGTGCTTAACAGGAGACTGTTGGTTATTAATTAGAAGAAGCAAGCTGTTATTTTTATCTAACAATAGGCTCTTATTACTAAAGTAGGACCAATTTTTCTTTTCTAAGCTAGCAACAATATTAAACAATAACTGATTATAGACAAGCTCTTTCCCTAGCTTAGCACGATACAATGAAATCTTTAGTAAAAAAGCAGCCAAATGCTCATTAGGCTGTTTTGTTAAAACGAACCCTTTAAAGCTAATACTTAAATTGCCTATACTTTCATGCTCTGAAAAAGCTGCAACTAACTCAAGCCAATTTTGATCTTTATCACTACCAATAAATTGATCGCAGCGACACTGAACATTACTTTGTTCTGCTAACCACAGAGCCAAAAGTTGAAATTGTTGAGGTTTTACTAACAAATCTTGACTGATGTTAATTGCTTTGACTCCTTCATAGTTACCTACTAATAACACTGATAAAGCATTTAGATCAACCTGAGCACAACCTCTATCAATGACAAGCTCGGGAACTTCACGCGATTGCGCACAGAAAAACTCAGCCAAGGCAGAAACTTTATTCACTAAATAATTCAAAGCATCTGCTTCTCTACCTATTGTTAATTTAATACTAGTCAAATTTTGATGAGTTAACACAATAGAACGCAAACGTTTTAATCCTATAAGCTTTTGCTTAAAATTATCATTATTATTTAAATCACTAGCTGAAATAACAATATCAACTGCACCATCAATTAATGATTGACCATCAGGGAAATAACCATTTTTTATTGCAAAGTAAACTGGAAAAACTTGTCTTGTTATAAAAATTTTCCCTAGATTTTTTCTAAATTCCACTAACTGATTATTGTTTAAAGTAACAGTAGCCAACTCTTTTTGGGTAGATGATGCTAGTAGCAAATTTCGACATGCTGTATAAAGTGAACTAACTAGCGATGAATCTTGGCTTAGCATAAGTACTTCATTATAATGATTATCGACATAAAACAACTTGCAACTTGCAGCATTACTATGGCAAAAAATATAACCCCTAAAATCCATTGGCACTTTACTAAGGTCAAGTGAATCATTTGTCATATAAGCAAGGGACACACACTCTGTGATACCAAAATGTGACAATGCTGCTTTTCTCTGAGCAGAATCCTCAGACAACCCATGCAATGAACACCTTAGCAAGAACTGCTTTAAACTCTCTTGCTCTAACCTTACTAACTCCACCTCATTTCTAGCTTGAAAGTTATCAAGACGAATAGATGAGTCATTCAACTGATCAACAGTAACCCACCATAAAAAATCTCCATCTTGATCAATATCTATCTCTAAGGATTTAGCAATTCTTAATTTTAGTGTTTCATCATGCTCACTAGTCAATAATTTCGACAACGCAGACCAAATAAAGAATTCATTACTCATTGAACGACGCTCAATGAACTCATTATTAACCGTTAAAGACACAGTATTTTGCTGTTTTTTGAAGAAGCCCGCCCATAAAACCAGATTAGATTTTTGCTTATCACTCATGATCACATTTAGTTCAATACTATTATGTGGCATAAGCAAATGATCTAACATTTTAATACTAGCAGCATCAAAATCATCAGTATTGATAGTCAAACTAACTGTTTGTTCTTGTCTCTTATAAGAGATCAAAGAGATGATTTGTAAAAAATTACTCGCTGTACAAGTCTGCTTATCAGCTATATTTTTAACAGGAGATTTCGGGTAAAATTTCTTAAATAGTTCTTGGGCTAGTACTTTATTTTGCTCCTTTTCTTTTGCAGGAATCTGATCAGTGATTTCTTTTTTCTTCTGGTTTAAACTCTGTTCTTCATTTTTAAGCGCTTTTTGTAACGATAATGCCTGTTTGATAATAAAAGCTCTCGCTAAAAAATGCCGATTTGATTCATTTGTTAATCTTACAACTACCTTTTTGTCACTAACTTTTATCGCATTAATAGTATTAAGTACTTTTAATTCCACTTGACTATAAGAGGAATAACCAACTATATCGAAACTATCATCAGCAACTTCTTTACCAATAGAATCTTTATTTTTCTTTTGCTTAATATCATCGAGCTTTCTGGAGACAGAAGAAGAAAATTGTTGATGATTATTTTTATCTTTAGATTTAATGATTCGTTGACCATCAATTATAATTTCTTTTAATGAGGAATTTTTTTCTATTTTATCAACAACACAAGCACGCAAAATCTCTAAGCCCTGGCTATCAAAATACTCACTAGATATCACTAACTTTGTATCACTTTTTTCCTTGTTAATAAGTTTTAGAAAGTTACTGCCATTATATGTGATATTTTTTTTACTCTTTGGCCTTCTTGATGATTCACTATTTGAAGCAGATAATTTAGCATTATCTTTAATAATTTCTATTCTATCTGCCTTATTTTTTTCAACTGTTTTGTTAAACTCCTGATCCAACTTAACAAATTCTTGACATTTATCATCAATAATTTCTTCGTTAAGTTGTATTTTCTTTTGCAGAGATGCTCTTGCTAAAAAGTGTTGATGAGTTTCGCTTGCAAATTTTCTGACTTTCTCATTACCACCCATATCTATAGTCTCTAAGCCATTATATTCCTCCAGAGAAACCGCTAGTAAATCTACCTCGCTATGTGAAGAGACAAGACTCATATCGACTTCTTGAGTTGACTTGCTCGAATCGCGATACTGACTAATACTAGATGCGACAAGCATTGAAGAACTAAATTTTCTACTGCCAGGAGAAATACCAGTCGGCTTTTTAACTTCAGTCCTAGGGGTTGATGGCTTAGAGCTACTATCCTTTGCAACAAAAACCGGATTATGATTCTTTTGGAAAAGTTGATAAACTGCTCTAAGCTTTTCTTGATCAGAACCAGCTTGTTGCACAGAAATATCAAAAAGAAAATCAGCTAGGTTTTGCTCATCTCGACTAAAGCGCGTAGTGCCAATCATAATAGTATTAATATATTCTAATTGGCTGATATATTTATTAAAACATTTAAGCGCTTTTAAGTAGTTATCCCAAACTTGAGGAAAACGCATAACAATGTTGGCATTATTACTAAATTTTAACCCTTTATTAAGTAGAAAGACTAGTTTAGTCTCGTCAGAAATTGCATCAAATAAAAAAGCACGATGTAAAAACTGGTTAAATTCTTCCGGAGCTGCTTGGATTTTCTGCTTTTTCTTTTTACTATTATCACCATGCTGAAATTCTTTCTTACTAAAAGAAAAATCCTGAACAGTAATCTTATCAAGCTTTTCTTGCTTCTCTACAAAGTTAAAGAAATTTACCCAAGCCTCATACTTCAACGAGCTAGTACATTTGATTTCAGATAACTGAACACTAGCAGAACTCCTTAATATATAAGAAAAAGAATGACTTTTCAAAAAGCCCGCAGAAAACACAACACTCCGAACTTGAGCAAATTCTTGATGGAAAAAATAACAAAAATTATTTTCATCTAAATAAAAATTATCTTTTTCTTTAACAAAAACAGTTGCAAATAACTCACTTTGCTTAACTGCATTAAACTTCACAGTATCAGATACGCTAGAAAAAAATCCTGACCATTGCAGCGACGCCCTTAATAGAAAGTGAACTAATGTCTCTTTGCCGCGATCAAAAGTAAGCTTTTTGTTTCCAATAATTAGTTCACTTAATTGAGAATTTTTCAAAAGGCATTGTGTTAAGTCAAACCAATCATTAACAGAACTTAAAAATTGATCACAATTAACTACCTTCTTATCAGATATATCCAACAGACGATGCACTCTTGCAAGAAAAACTAATATCTGCTCACGCTCCCTTCTAGCAACACAATGATTAACTCCCTGAGCTACTGGAAATACAATAGTATTTAATTTATCACAATAAGCTAATGCGGTTTCACACTGTGAAAATGGAATATCACTTTCGTTTTTTAATTTAATATGAACCACTTGCAATACAAGCTCAGCATCAGAAAAATAACCTGTCTCTATGGCTTCTGCATTCAACTCTCTATGAATTTTCGCCGTAATATCCTGTCTTTGTTGAGAGAATCTTGAAAAATTAGTCCTCTGATCAACATTGCCACTATTCGTTGTATAACGAGTAAGCTTACTAAGCTCACCTTGATCTTCTGTTAGCAACTCTACTTTATGCAATGCTCGATCAATATAAAACAGTTGCTGCAATTCACCTGAACTATTACTTTTTTTGGAAAAAACATAAGCTCTATCAAAATCTTCAGGCAGAACATCAAATTCTTTGCCTGAAACAAGATTTGCTTCGATTACTGTTACTTTTTCCTCCAAGGAAAATTGCTTAATCACTTCGGACGATTTTCCTGAATCTTTTCCTACTCTAGCTAACGAAACCCTGAGCAAAAATTGTTTGACACTTTCACCTGGTTTTATTTCATACTGTTCACCACTGGAAAATACTAAACATTTCAAGCTAGGATTTTTTTCTATTAGCAACGAAACTAATTGACCCCAATCTGCATCCGAAGCGTTCTTGCTAACTAAAATTTTTGACAAGTGAAAGGATGAAGAGGCTTGTTCTAAAAGCGCAATAATTGCTGACGTAGATTCAGAAGCAGCAGTCCTAACATTACTGTTTGAAAAATCCAGTGCAATAGTTTGGCTAGATTCGGCAATGAATTGGTAAATTATTTGAAAATCGGCTTTTTCAGCAATATCACGTAAAACAATAGTTTTATAATCTGAACAAGTAAATAAGTGCTTAAGCTGACTAGAACTAAGCGTCAATTTACCATCAGTGATTAGCTCAGCGCCCTCATTGCTAAGCAAACTGGACATCTGCTTTAGTTGTTTAAGCTCCTGCCATTGTGAATCCAAGGACTGATTCTTTACCACCGCATTCAGCAGCACTAATTGACATAAAAAATCATTGAGTGAAGCGTCAGCGCCACGTGTTAATTGGTACTCTCCCAATTTCACTTGCTTAAGGTTTTCCCATCGGACTAATTGCTTAATCCAAGCAAATATATTATCAGTGGAGCTGTTAAATTCTATAGACTCCAAGGTGCTGACATCAGGTGCATCAGAAAAACTAGCATCATATCTAAGTGGATTAGTACTATCACTTACTTGAATAGTGCTACGTTGTTTTTTGGGAGACAATAAACTTTCTTCTTTTTCGAGCATGTTTCTTTCCCTGGAGAGAGAAAGTGCTTTATTACCACCACCATAAGCAAAGGTGATAAAAGAAAGAGCAAAACAAGCAATGCTAGCAGGAGGAAAAAAGAACAATAAAGGCACGCCTGCTACTAGGAACAACGAGCCTAGCAAAGAAGAGCGAATTAACGTTTCTTTAGCAAGATCGCAAAAAAGTTTCTTATAAAGAATGGGACTCAAAGACTCAAAAATATTATTTTCTTCACTAGACTTAATTAAGTCAGTCAAAGAATTCAGCAAAGTAAATTGTGTTATAACTTCATCACTATACCGCACAAAGTTGGCAGCAAATTCCATTCTAGCGGTTACCAATGAATCAGCTAACAAAGAATCAAGATTAGCCTCAGCTTCTGTTGAAGCTGGACTGAATATCTGGTTCAAAACAGTTGCAAAATCAATAGGTGTTGCTCCATTATCTAGCAAATCTCTATTAAAAACTATCTTGTTACAGTAAAAAGCCATTGCTGCAAAGAGCATACGGTTTAATTTCTTTTTTTCATCATTTGCTAAAAGACTAGTATCGCTTTTTATCTCATTAATCAAAATATTCAGGACTACTAGGAAATCATCACTAGAATCAATATCCCCTTGAAACAAAGAGACGTAATTCGTTACTAGCTTATCTTTTAAAGAGGGCATGGAACCTGAACTGGGGACCGTATTTCCAGAACAACCAAAAAGAGCACCAAATGATAATTCAGCAACAATTTCATCTGGAATAAAGTCTGTATAATCGTAACTAACCGAACCTGTAACAGATGCTGGCATAACACCCCCTCATTTAAAAATACTCTATTATCACTGCACGTATTGTATCAAATTAAGTAAAAAAAACGCCAGCTTTTTTTTAGTCCTGAGTGCTTTTTTGAAAATATAGAGTCTTCTTAATTTATTGATAAGATTCCTTCAAGGGGTTTACGCTTTTTTTAAGAAGATTTTAACTATCATCAGGCACATGCTATCTCAAGCAGTTACCCTAATTGAAGAAAAAGCGCTTTAATCCCCCCGATAACTAACGTTATCGACCCCCTTTAAAAAAAAAGGGGGTAATATGTTACAAAGTTGAGTAAATATGAAAATCGCACAAAATGTAATCACCCCTTTTTTAAAAGGGATAATGCGTCACAAATTTGGGAAAATATGAAAGTTACACAAAATGTAATCGCCCCCTTTTTTAAAAGGGGGCCGACAATTTTAATTGTCGGGGGGATTAAGGAGTGCACCTCTTTTTTTAAGAGGGTGATGTACTATAAAGATACAGCCATGATTTTTTCAACAATCGCACGCAAATCAGATCGAGCAACATTACCATGGTTTACCAACCATGCCCATAAGTCGGTGTCCTCACAAGCTAACAAACGAGCAAAAGCCGATTTTTCATCTTTTTTAAGCTTCTCATAATGTTTTGTAAAGAAATTTGATAAAATAATATCTAATTCCAACATACCACGGCGACACTGCCACTGTAAGCGCCGCTCATTAATCACCTCATTCATCACACAATCTCCCCCACGTCATTCAAATTTTCCACTTTGACCCTACTGGTTAGCCCACATAGCAACTCATAAGCAATGGTATCTGCCGAAGCCGCAATACGCTCTACCGGCAAACCCTCTCCCCACAAAGTAACCGACATACCTGGCTGGGCATCAGGCACTCGGCGCAAGTCCACGCATAACATATCCATAGACACTCTACCAATCAGTGGACACAACTGACCAGCAATTAAAGTCGGCGTACCAGAGACGGCATGACGCGGGTAGCCATCGCCATAGCCAATTGCCACCACTCCCATCGGCATCGCTTCTGGACTTTGCCATGTTGCTCCGTAACCAACGGACTCGCCTTGTTGCAAGTTTTTCACGGCAATGAGCTTTGCAGTTAAAGTCATCACGGATTTTAGGCCATATTCCTCACCATAACTATCCGGCAACGGCGAGGCACCATATAATAAAATCCCTGGTCTGACCCAATCAGCATGCGCTTGCTGACAATTCAAAATACCCGCAGAATTGACCAAGCTTTTTGGGTGCGCCATCAACTGACTGACCTGTAAAAAATCGTTGATTTGCTGCTGGCTACGTGAGACGGAACAATCAGCACTGGATAAATGAGTCATCAGCACCAAAGAGGTCACTACCTTTTGCAAGCGCTGATAAACTGATGGTAACTGTTGAGGACTAAAGCCCAAACGATTCATGCCAGTATCCACTTTTAACCAGGCATGGATAGGTAAGTTATACTGCTCTAACAGCGCAACTTGATGTGGCTGATGCACTACCGCACTCAAGTTATGTTGGTAAAATAAGGAAAGTTCTTGGTGATCCAAAAACCCTGACATCACCACCAAAGGTAATTGAATACCAACTTGGCGTAATTGCAAGGCTTCTTCTAAACAAGCAACCCCAAAGGCATCGGCATCCAGCAGTTGCTGGGCGACTTGATTAAGGCCATGACCATAGCCATTGCTTTTAATCATGGCCAAGACTCGCGCTTGAGGGGCTAATTGTTTGACGCGTCGCAAATTATGTGACAAAGCCTGCTGATCAATATACGCAACAGCACCGCGACTCATCACTAAAAGACCGTATCCATAGTATCTTGCTCATGCGAGTAGTTATCAAAGCGGGTGTACTGACCACGAAATGCTAGCATGACTTTACCAATTGGGCCGTTACGCTGCTTGGCAATAATAATTTCAGCTTTATTTTTATCGCTGCTGTCAGGATTGTAAACCGCATCGCGATAAATAAACACAATCAAATCGGCATCCTGCTCAATGGCGCCAGACTCACGCAAATCCGACATCACTGGACGCTTATCGGTGCGCTGCTCCAAACCGCGATTTAACTGGGATAAGGCAATCACCGGAATATTTAATTCCTTAGCCAAGGTTTTCATAGAACGGGAAATCTCTGATAATTCCGTACTACGATTTTCCTGTCGATTAGGCGCCTGCATTAATTGCAAATAATCCACGACAATCAGAGCTAAATCACCCTGCTCTCGTGCCAAACGCCGTGCTCTAGCGCGCACTTCACCTGGGGTCAGTGCTGGCGTATCATCAACAAAAATCTTAGTTGCCGATAACATCTCGATGGTGGAAGTGACACGCGGCCAGTCTTCATCACTTAATTTACCAGTGCGTACTTTATGCTGATCAATTAATCCTAGTGAGGAAATCATGCGCATGGCAATGGAATCCGCTGGCATTTCCATGCTGAATACTAGTACCGGACGCTTGGTTTCAAGCGCAACACTTTCGGCCATATTAATACCCAACATGGTTTTTCCCATAGAAGGGCGACCCGCAACAATCACTAAATCCCCTTTTTGCAAGCCTGACGTCATTTCATCAAAATCAGCAAAGCCACTGGGTATCCCCGTAATCGGATTATCGGAATGATAAAGCGCATCAATTTTTTCCGTAGTCTGCGCCAACAAGGTGTTAATATCCACCGGCCCCGTACCTCGGGCACCTTGTTCAGCAATGGTAAATACTTGCCGCTCCGCATTATCCAAAAGGTCTTTAATGTCTCTACCATCCGGCGCTAACGCACTATCGGTAATATCAGTTCCCGCCGCAATTAACTGGCGCAGTACCGAGCGATCACGAACAATGTCAGCATAGCCGCTAATATTGGCAGCACTGGGGGTGTTTTTGGCTAGTTCAAATAAATAGGTCTCACCACCGGCGTCTTTTAAGCGCTTATCGAGTTTTAAACTCTCGCTAATAGTAAGCACGTCCACCGGCTTTGACTGTTCTGACAAACGCGCAATGACTTCAAAAATTAAGCGGTGATCATTACGATAAAAATCTTGGCTGCTTAATTTGTCGGCCACTTTATCCCAGGCACGACTATCTAGCATTAACGCACCCAAAACCGACTGCTCTGCCTCAATTGAATGCGGTGGCACACGCACCACGGATTTTTTTTGTGAGGTGCTGGCAGCAGGAGTC
>CAZSHR010000022.1:0-16483 GCA_964606725.1 uncultured Coxiella sp. | reverse complement strand
CACACAATGTTGCCATTACCGGATTTTGAATCCGGCGCGTCTACCAATTCCGCCATCTCGGCAAGCGGGGTGGCAGTATAACAAAGACTTGCTTGATTTGCCTAACAATTTTAGGGGTATACTTTAACTCATTGATTTCAGGAGTTTTACAGCTTGCAGGATGATGCAGGGCAAAAAGCTTTTAGACCCGTTTTCAAAAGTCACTGCTGTCTTTTTTCTGTAACCATCTGTCAAGTACTTCGCTTTCAGAGAGTTTGCTTTCTTGCGTTACTGCAATGGGCTTTTCTTCTTGCTGAGTGTTAGTTGGGTTGTCTGATAGTTTTAACGCTGATTGCACTTGTAATAGCGCTGTGGTTTTTTCTTGATTCTCTTTGCTCAGTGCAGCAATTTTTTTCCGAAAAGCCGCTATTTCTTGCTGCCGATTCTGCTCTGTCGCCTTTAATGCAGCCAGTTGCGTTGATAAAGCATCAATGGTTGTTTTTTGCTCTTCTATAAGCTGGAGTTTATTGGCAATATCTGTCTGATGCT
The DNA here is from genome assembly GCA_964606725.1 of uncultured Coxiella sp. Lineage (GTDB taxonomy): Bacteria > Pseudomonadota > Gammaproteobacteria > Coxiellales > Coxiellaceae > 2-12-FULL-42-15. The sequence goes on along the minus strand of CAZSHR010000022.1, from coordinate 15,955 downwards.
GTTTTTCAAGCGAGGCTTTTAATGTCACCAGAGCATCTAGGAAATTTTTGTATAAAGGGTCTTTGAAAGGGTCTAAGGGAGTGTTATCTTTGTTCATTTTTCACCTTTTTTTCCAGCGCTTTAAGAATGGTAATGTAACCATCCACGTTTTGGTGGTGTTGTTTTCGCAAAATAGCGGATTCTAACGCTATGATTTCAAATTGGTATGTATCAGCTAAACGAGTAATATACTCGATATGATGCGCATAGCGAATATTTTTTTGTAAAATAAAGTCAGCCTTGGCCGTCTTCTCAATACTGAATGCTAGTACACCGTTGGGATTGAGTAACTCATGAATTTTCTCGAATAATGCGCTTAAATCGCCGATGTAAGGAAAGACATCAGCGGCAATAACAAGATCAAAGCAACCAAGGTCGTTTAAATTCTCTGTGATAGAACCATGAATAAGGCGCTGATAGAGTTGACGCTTTTCTGCAATTTCTAACATGGATTCTGATAAATCCATGCCAACTAATGTTTTTGCTATCGGTGCAAAGGCTACACCGGCTAGACCGGTGCCACAGCCTAGGTCAAGAATGCTTAGGCTGTGCTCTTGGGGATTAAGTGCGGTTATAACAGCTTGATAAAGCATATTAGGAACCTGGTAATCTAAATGCTCGGTCAGATGCTTGTCATAAACGGCAGCATATTCATCAAACAGGTGCGAGACGTATTGCGAAGGCGCCTCTGTGGGTACTGCATCGCCGCGTATGGCATGTAAAATGTGCTGCACTTCTTGATTATCTGGGTCTAGGGCCAGTACTTTTTCATACTGGGTGATAGCTGAGGGAATATCGTGGTTTTTCAAGTAGACGGCGCCTAGGTTGAGCAAGCTAGGTAAATGCTTGGGATTCATGGCAAGGCTTTGTTGGAAATAATCAATGGCTTCTTTATGGCGCTGCTGATCGGATAAAATAACAGCTATGTTATACAGGGTATCTTGATTTTTTTCCTGTTCTAATTGGCGCAAGTAGTGTTGTAGCGCTTCTTCTCGTTGTCCTGCGGCTAAATAGGCGGTGCCTAGCATGTGTTCTGCTTCTGCTTGTTTGGGATTCAAAGTTAATAGTTTTTCTAGGGCATTAACCGCTTCTGCATAGCGTTTTTCTTGCATTAAGGTGGTTGCTAGAATCTGATAGCTGTCTAAGTGCTGCGGCTGTATACTCAAGCGCTCTTTTAAATGTTCAATCGCTTGGGTATATTCCCCATGTTGTAGGTAAATATGCGCTAATAGTCCATGTGCGCCAGCGTGTTTTGGTGCCACTTGAATGGCTTTTTCCAAATGTTGCTGTGCTTGGCTTAATGCATTTTCTTCAATTAACAAACGCGCTAGATTAAAGTGTGCATCGGGATACTCTACATCGATTTCAATAGCCTTCTGGTAACACTTTTTTGCTTGATCCAGTTCACCGCAACGGTAGTACGAATTGCCTAAATTACTGAGTGCTCCTGGATAACGTGGTGTGATGGCTAATGCTTGCTGATAGACTTGTTGTGCCTCACGATCTTTTTTTTGTCGAGACAGTACGTTGCCCAAGGTGTTAAACAAAGAAGCTTCATGGGGCATTTTTTTTAGCACTTTTTGTAGCAGAGTTTTGGCTTGTTTAAGCTGATGGGTTTGCACAAGGCATAAAACGAGTAATTGAATAATCAAAATATTATCAGGATACTGTTGGTGCAATTTTTTATAAGCAAGCAAGGCTTCTGCAAGCTTGCCATGTTGGTGTAGGGTTTGTGCCTGTTCTAATGCTTTTTTCATAATAAGATACTATAACGCATTATGCTGGATACACAACCAGTTTAGACCTTATTCAATTTTGCAGATCGGGGATTTTTACAGAAGTTTCGCTGGCTCAGGCTGGAGCGTGGTTAAGCCGATTTCGCACGCTGTGCTCACCTTGTGCTACTTGTCTTGCCACGGTCGCCGCAGCTCATTTCCTGACTTACGCACGGATGATCAGACTTCGTGTCTGATTATCCGTGTCTGGACGGCGCTGCTCAGGTTGCGCAAGCATAACGCTCTCTCGCCTTAACTGCGCCCCAGTCTGCTGAGTCCGCGAAGCTTCTGTTTTAGCTTGACCACAGTTTTCGATGCGTGTGTATGGACATAATAATGCCAAAAGACGCTAAGGTGGTTAACATGGAGCTACCTCCGTAGCTAATTAGTGGTAAAGGAATGCCAACCACCGGTAATATCCCAATGACCATGCTAATGTTGATAAATGCTGACATAAAAAAAGTTAAGCATAAAGCACTGGCGAGCAAGCGATTGAAGTTACTTTGGGCGTGCATACTGATATAGAGGCAACGACATAGTATGGCAAAGAACAGTATAATAATGGCAATACTGCCTATCAATCCAAATTCTTCGCTGCTAACGGCAAAGATAAAATCGGTGGTGTGTGCGGGTAAAAACTGTAAATGCGATTGTGTGCCTTGTAAATAGCCTTTTCCTAGTAGTCCGCCTGATCCGACAGCGATTTTAGATTGAATAATGTGGTAGCCACTGCCTAGCGGGTCAGTTTCGGGGTTGAAAAAGGTGATAACACGCTCTTTTTGGTAGTCATGTAGCAAGTGCCATAGAAAAGGGGTGCTAATCAAAGCAATACTAAGTAACGTGATCAATAAACGCCATCGGATTCCGGCAATAAAAATAACACAAATGCCGGAAATAGCAATCAGAATCGCGGTACCAAGATCAGGCTGTTTTGCTGTAAGTATCACGGGAATGCATAGCAAAATGGCTGACACTAATAGCATTTTTAATCTGGGAGGTAGTTGGTGTTGCAAGCAATAGGCAAGCATCATGGGCATGGCTAGTTTCATTAATTCAGATGGTTGAAAATGGAAAAAACCTAAATTTAGCCAGCGCTGTGCTCCTTGACTGCTTTGGCCTAATAAAATCACTCCTATAAGTAGCGCACAGGTAATTAGGAAAAAGGCTAACGCCCAGCGTTGATAATATTCCGAAGGGATTTTTGCAAAAACTACCATAATGGCAAAAGCGAATAGCATTCTTACGCTTTGCTTTTCAACTATAGTTGCGTTGCTGCCACTAGCACTGTATAAAATAAATAAGCCGATGCAGGCCAATAGTGCTAGCAAGCCCATTAGTACAGGATCAAGATGCCAGTACTGCCAATTTAACCATTTGATGCGTTGTCTGTTATTCATTTTTTGTTTAAGTAAAATTTAATAAGTTTGCCCGCAATTTTATCCGCATAGGCACTGTGTTCAACCACAACTGCCAGTGCAATTTGTGGGTGCTTAACGGGTGCAAATGCGATAAAAAGGTGATTGTTGCGTAAGCGTTTCGGGATATTCATTTGGCTGCGGTTTTCATCACGTGAATGCCCATATATTTGTGCAGTTCCAGTTTTTGCAGCCACGGTATAGCCGCGATTTTTGCCAAAATAAATTGCGGTTCCTTGTTGGCCATCTACCACTTTTTGCATAGCTTTGATAATGGTATCCCAACTGCTTTGTCGTTTAACTGTGGGCGAGGCCAGTAGTTTAGGGTTGGTAAAGCTGATATGACCTTGCTCATCACGGGTTTTTAGCAGTAAATGCGGTTGTAGGTGTTGACCACGGTTAGCAAGTATGCTGGTGGCAGTGGCCAACTGGAGTGGCGTTACCAGAAAAAATCCTTGTCCAATAATCGTTTCTACGGTGTCTCCTTTATACCAAGGCTCTCCTTGCATGGCCATTTTCCAGTTGGGGCTGGGAACAATACCAGTTTTCTCACTACTCAAATCAATCCCTGTTTTTTGACCAAAACCAAACTGACCCAACATATGGTTGAGTTCATTAATAGTGAGTTTTGCCGCAAGGTTATAAAAGTAAGTATCACAGGAGACTTCAATGGCTTTTGTTACATTAATCCAACCGTGGCCACGGTATTTCCAGTCATGATAGACGTGCTCGGTATTGGGAAGTTGGAACCAACCAGGGTCATAAAATCGAGTTTGGGTGGTGATTAAGCCACTGTCTAAACTACTGAGCGCAATAAATGGCTTGAGTGTTGATCCTGCGGCAAATTGTCCGTTGATTGCGCGATTAAACAGTGGGTGATGTGGAGATTGTAATAGGCGTTGGTAATTTTTTTGCGAAATACCGTCGATAAATAAGTTAGGGTCAAAACTGGGGTGGCTTACCAGTGCTAATACTTCACCAGTATCCGGTTTAATGGCAACAATGCTACCATTTTCTTTCCCCAGTAATTGATGCGCTTTTTTTTGCAACTCGCTGTCTATGGTGAGGTAGAGGTTTTTTCCTGCAACTGGAGGCGTTTTTGTTAGTTGACGCACAATATGGCCGGAAGCGTTGATCTCAGCTTGCTCTACGCCAGCTTTTCCTCGTAATAGTGTTTCGTAGTAGCGTTCGATTCCTGCTTTGCCAATGCTGTCGGATAAGCGGTAATCGGCTTGCTGATGATCTTGCAATTCTGTGGTGTTGATAGGGCCGGTGTATCCGAGTATTTCACTGGCAAATGCTCCTAATGGGTAGTAACGCTCTGCTTTAATACCAATGTTAACGCCGCTAAACTGATATTGATTGACGTAAAATCGATAAATATCTTGCTCGCTCAAGCCTGATTTTAAAGGAACAGGATCAAAGGCGCGATATTGGTAGCGGTGTTGTTGGAAGGATTGAATATCGTCATCGTCAATGGGAAGGATTTTTTTCAATTCATGCAGTGTTTTTTCTAGGTTATCGATTTTTTCAGGAATTAAGCTGACGACATAGCTAGGAATGTTTTTTGCCAGTAGTATACCATTGCGGTCGTAAATCAAACCGCGAGCGGGTGCTAGCCTGAGCATATCCAGTAGGTTTTTTGCAGACAGTGTGGAGTAGAACTGGTGCTCAAAAGATTGCAGATAAACGAGGCGGCAAACCAGTGCCAAGCAGCATAACAGCGCAAACAGTAAAGCCGCTAAGAGGCGATTTCTAGAGAGCAAAGCATCATTAACATGTCGATTAAGAGGCGCTGTTCGATCTTCCATGCATCACTCTTGGGTGTGTCGGTGGTCCAGATTCATGCTCCACAGGGCCTCTAGATTATAAAAATCTCGGGATTCTTTTAGCATAATGTGAACAATAATATCACCAAAATCCACCAATACCCATTCCGATTCTTGTTGACCTTCAACACCCAGAGGTTTGATGTGTTTATCGCGTGCGGCTCTGAGTAATTTTTCAGCTAATGCTCTGGCATGTGGCGTAGAACCGGCTGTGCAAATAACCAATGTATCAGTAACATCGGTGAGTTGGCTAACGTCAATGGTTTTTATATCAAACGCTTTTGTATCTTCTAGGGTTGTGTGAATAAGGTGAACAAACTCGTGATCAGTTAGCGATGTCATCGGCGTTTTCCTGGTATAAAATGGAACAATATCATATCGGGGATTGTTACCAGGAGCAAGTGAATGGAATACCGTGGGGATAAATGGTAGAGTCAGCTAATTCAATAGCAGTTTTGATTATCAACTCTGAAAAATGAATCAAGGCGCATCTTTCAGTGATTATTTTTCGTTATCTTAACAAGCAGATTATGGCTTCCTTTGTGGCAACAACCCTGGTGTTGCTCGTCATCTTCTTGAGCAACCAGCTTGTGCATAATTTGAATGAGGCGGCCAGTGGTAAAGTCACTGTTCATGCAGTTTTGCTGGTCACTGCAATACAGTTACCCATTTTACTCGCTTATATGCTGCCACTTGGTTTATTTTTAGGTATTTTATTGGCTTTGGGACGACTGTATGTTGATCACGAGATGGTGGTATTGTCAGCTTGTGGTGTTAGTAAACAGCAAGTGGTTGCCAAAATCATGGTATTGGCCTTAGCCATTACTGTGCTGGATGCTTGGTTGGTATTATTCGCGCAACCTTATCTGTCAGCATTACGCGGCACTATTGTTAACCAATCAGCACAAACGGCCACTTTGGATAAAATATTGGAGGGCCGATTTCAGCTCATGGGTGATGCTAATCATGTGTTTTATGCTGGAGTGGTTAATAAAAGTGAAGGATATTTTGGTGATGTATTAGTGGCTATGCGTGAGAAAGGTGTAGAGCAAGCTCCATATTCTTGGACTGTTTTATCAAGCGATACGGTTCGTGAACAAGAGGAGCTTGGCAATGGTAAATTTTTTGTCTTTGAACAGGGTAATCGCTATTTAGTAACTCCTGGAGAAAAAAGCGTTAAGCAATTGAAGTTTAAAGAATTTTGGCAAAGATTGCCTAATGCTCGTGAGCAAGGGCAGAATCGTTACTCGGCGATGAAGACGGCAAGCTTGCTAGGGCTTTATGGGCAGGATGCGCATGCTGCGGCAGAGTTACAATGGCGTTTGGTGAATGTATTATCGACGTTGTTATTTGCCTTGTTAGCCATTCCACTGGGCAAAGTGAATCCGCGCAAAGGTAAATTTGCGCAACTCTTGCCGGCGATACTAATTTATGTTGCCTATGCCAATATGATGTTTGCGACAAAGAGTTGGTTGAAAAATGAGAAAATTCCTGTGTTTATCGGAATGTGGTGGATTCCTGTGTTGTTGCTTGTGATAGCGTTGCTGTTATTGTGGGAGCGTAAAAACCATGCGAATTCTTGATCGTTATATTGCAACAAACGTTATTGTCGCCACCTTGTTAGTGTCAGCGGTTTTGGTAGGTTTGGATAGTTTTATGCTGTTTTTTACTGAAATGTCAGCTGTTGGCAAGGCACATTATACAGTGTGGAAGGCGTCGCTTTATGTGCTGATGCAGCTTCCGTTTGATATGTACCAACTCTTTCCTATGGCAGGGTTTTTAGGTTGTTTGATTGGTTTGGGTCGCTTGGCCAGTCAAAGTGAATTGATTGTGATGCGATCCAGTGGTATGTCGATTATCGAAATTAGCTATTCTGTTATTAAAGCCGCTGTTTTGATGTTGTTGACGATTACTATTATCGGTGAAGTCATAGCGCCTAGTTTGCAAGTGAGTTCTGAGCGCATGAAAGCTTTGGCGCTGGAAGATAGGGCAGATAACTCGCATTGGGGTGGCATGTGGTTGCGTCATGAAAATCGTTTTATTCATCTAGGTGATGTGGTGGATGAGCAAAGTGCCAAAGATGTCACGGTATTTGAGTTTCAGGGTCGCCGTTTGTTGCGCATCAGTTATGCTCCCTTGGCTGAGCGCAAGCAAGATAATTTGTGGGCGCTCAGTGATGTGACACGAATGGTTATTAAACCAGAGCGCGTATTATCTAAAAAACAGACTATAATGCCCATTAGTTTGCAGTTAGACCCGCTGGTATTATCACTGGGCAGAAGAAGCGTGGAGCAGTTATCGGTTAAAGGGCTTTATGACTCGATTAATTATCGTCGTCATTCTGGCTTGTCTGTGGAACAATACGAGCTGGCTTTTTGGCAGCGTGTGTTTCAACCATTGGCAACCGTGGTGATGATTTGTTTAGGCGTACCTTTTATTTTTGGTTCTCTGCGTAATGCCAGTATGGGGTTTAGAATTCTAATTGGCATTACCATTGGCTTTATATTCTATATTTTAAACCAGTTGTTGGGACCGTTAGCGATTGTTTATCAATTATCACCTATAGTTGCTGCATTGATTCCAGCGATTATTTTTATTAGTGTTTGTATTGTGCTGTTTAGACGAGTATCCATTAGATGAATCAACTCTCTCAAGAAATTACAAAAAGACGCACGTTTGCGATTATCTCGCATCCTGATGCTGGAAAAACCACCTTAACTGAAAAGCTATTGTTATTTGGTGGTGCTATTGCCTTGGCAGGAACGGTTAAAGGGCGCAAGGCGCAACGTCATGCGACCTCAGATTGGATGGCGCTTGAGAAGCAGCGCGGCATATCGGTCACCACCTCGGTGATGCAGTTTCCTTATCAAGGCTATGTGATTAACCTATTAGACACGCCTGGGCATGGGGATTTTTCTGAGGATACTTATCGTACCCTAACAGCGGTGGACTCTGCTCTCATGGTGATTGATGCTGCTAAAGGGGTGGAGGAGAGGACCATTAAGCTACTGTCGGTTTGTCGTTTACGGGCAACACCGATTACCACATTTATCAACAAAATGGATAGAGATAGCCGCGATCCCATTACACTGTTAGATGAAATTGAGCAAGTCCTGGAAATACAATGCAGTCCCGTAACTTGGCCGATTGGTATGGGTAAGCATTTTAAAGGGATTTATCATCTGTTAGAAGATGTGATTTATCTGTATGAGCCAGGCAAAAATAATGAATTGGGCGAAGTGACTAAAATAGCAGGGCTGGCCAGTTTAGCCTGTGAGGAAAAATTGGGGGATTTGGCGCTTGAGTTGCGTGAGACCATGGATTTAGTGCGTGGTGCCAGTCACGCTTACGATCATGAGCAGTTCTTGCAAGGTCGTTTAACACCGGTGTACTTTGGCTCAGCGATTAATAACTTTGGGGTGCGTGAATTATTGTCTGGCTTTAGTCAGCACGCTCCGCCGCCGCAGCAGCGGCAGGCATTGCAGCGATCTGTGCTACCTACTGAGGAAAATTTTACCGGTTTTGTTTTTAAGATTCAGGCAAATATGGACCCGCAACATCGAGATAGGATTGCGTTTATGCGTATTGCTTCGGGCCGTTACCATCAGGGTATGAAATTATTTCATGTGCGTGCGAACAAGAGCTTTCAAGTCAATAATGCCTTAACCTTTATGGCAGGAAATCGAGATCATGCGCAAGAGGCATGGCCTGGTGATATTATCGGTTTACCCAATCATGGCACTATTCAAATTGGTGACACCTTTACCAGTGCTGAGGTGTTGAAATTTACCGGTATTCCTAATTTTGCACCAGAGCTTTTTCGTTTGGTGCGCTTGAAAGATCCATTAAAGCAAAAAGCCTTGTTAAAAGGGTTGATGCAGTTATCAGAAGAGGGCGCGACCCAGGTATTTCGTCCGCTCGATAGTCATGAATTAATTTTAGGAGCAGTAGGTGTGTTGCAATTTGATGTCGTGGCGCATCGTTTGCAGAGTGAATATAAAGTCTCTTGTGTTTATGAGACAGTGAATATTAGCACGGCGCGTTGGGTCACTAGTCAAGATGCGCATAAGTTAGCGCAATTTAAACAAGAACAAGCCCGTCATTTAGCCTGGGATCATGCCGAGCAGTTAACTTATTTGGCGCCTTCGCGTGTGAGCTTGGAAATCACGATTGAGCAGTGGCCGGATATTGAGTTTTCTGCTACTCGCGAGGTTTGATTTTGTCTATCTGTTACCTACATTCTGAAAACGCCAAACTGCGTGTGTTGGATTGGTGCATTAAGACTTGCCGACAGCGCTAATGCGATAACGCGGCGCGTATCGCTGGGGTCAATAACCCCGTCGTCCCATAATCGTGCGCTGGCATAGTAAGGGCTAGCGTGATGTTGGTAGCTCTCGCGTATCTCGTCCATAAAACGTTTTTTTTCTTGTTCTGGCCAGTGCTGTTGTTGTCGTGTTTTTTGTGCTGCTTTAATTTGGCCCAGTACATTGGCCGCTTGTTCACCGCCCATAACGGATATTTGTGCATTCGGCCACATAAACAGAAAATTTGGCTCAAAGGCACGACCGCACATGGCATAGTTTCCGGCACCAAAACTGCCACCAATAACAATGGTGATCTTGGGAATCTTGGCACAGGCAACGGCAGTGACCATCTTCGCGCCGTGTTTGGCAATGCCGCTGTTTTCATATTTCTTGCCCACCATAAAGCCGGTGATGTTTTGTAAAAATAGTAAGGGAATTTGTCGCTGGCAACATAATTCAATAAAGTGCGTGCCTTTTAAAGCCGATTCTGAGAACAAAATACCATTATTGGCAATAATTCCAATAGGATAACCGTGTAAATAAGCAAAGCCACAAACCAACGTACTGCCGTATAAGGCTTTGAACTCATCGAATTCCGAGCCATCCACTAAGCGCGCAATAACTTCTCGTACATCATAGGGTTCTCGTGGATTGGCACTAATAATACCGGCTAATTCTTGTGGATCATAATAGGGGTCTTGTGGTGGCCGTGTTGCTAACGTGATTTTCTTGTTACGGTTTAAGCGGCTAACAATTTGCCGCGTTAGCTGCAAAGCGTGTTCATCGTTATCGGCGTAATAGTCAGCAACACCTGATTGACGACAGTGTACATCGGCGCCGCCTAATGCTTCTGCACTGACTTCTTCGCCAGTAGCTGCTTTGACCAGTGGCGGGCCACCTAAGAAAATACTGGCTTGTTCTTTGACCATGATGGACTCATCACTCATGGCGGGAATATAGGCGCCTCCAGCGGTGCAGGAGCCCATAACCACGGCAATTTGTGCAATATTCATGGCGGATAAACGCGCTTGATTATAAAAAATGCGCCCGAAATGGTCGCGGTCAGGGAATACTTCATCTTGCATAGGAAGAAACGCGCCGCCTGAATCAACTAAATATACGCAAGGCAAGTGGTTTTGTTCGGCAATGGCTTGTGCGCGCAGGTGTTTTTTAACGGTGATGGGGTAATAGCTGCCGCCTTTTACACTGGCATCGTTAGCTACAATCACGCATTCTTGGCCTGCTATTTGCCCGATACCGCTAATTAATCCGCCAGCAGGTAGCGCCTCTTGGTAGAGTTGATGACCGGCGAGCAAGGAAAGCTCTAGAAAAGGCGAGCCTCGGTCCAAGAGTTGTTGAATACGTTCTCGCACTAATAGTTTACCTTGATCGCGCTGTCGCTTACGTGCTTTTTCACTGCCTCCTTGATGGATCAGTGCTGTTACACGATGTAGTTCTTGCACCTGTTGCGCAAGTTGTGCTTCATTGCGTTGAAAAGCGCTGGATTGTGGATTAATGTGGGAGTCTAGTCGTTGTATCATGTCCTAACTGTGTCGAAATAAATTTCTGCCAATCAGCATGCGACGGATTTCAGAAGTCCCCGCACCAATTTCATAAAGTTTTGCATCACGCAATAAGCGTTCAGCCGCAAATTCCGTGGTATAGCCATTGCCTCCTAAGCATTGTATCGCTTGCAAAGCCATTTGGGTCGCGGTTTCTGATGCATGTAAAATAAGACTGGCAGCTTCGGTTTGCTGTATGCTGCCTTGATCGCAGGATTTAGCGAGCGTGTATAAAAAACTGCGGCAAGCATTAAGCTGGGTATACATATCCGCTACTTTGCCTTGAATAAACTGAAATTCGCCAATGGCTTGGCCGAACTGTTGTCGTTGCTGCACATAAGGTAATACAATATCCAGGCAGGCTTGCATAATTCCTACCGGACCAGCGGCTAAAATGACTCGCTCATAATCCAAGCCGCTCATCAGTATTTTTACTCCTTGATTGACTTGCCCTAATAGATTTTTTTCGCTCACCAGGCAGTTATCAAAAACTAATTCTGAGGTGTCAGAGCCGCGCATGCCCATTTTATCAATCTTTTGAGCGCTGCAAAAACCTGGTGTGTCTTTCTCTATGATAAAGGCAGTGATGCTTTGTGATTTTTTACCATTTGCTGTTTTGGCATAAACAACTACCACATCGGCTTCTGGCCCGTTGGTAATCCACATCTTTTGACCATTGAGGAGGTAGTGGTCTCCTTTTTTTTCAGCACGTAATCTCATGCTTAGCACATCAGAGCCGGCACCTGCCTCACTCATGGCTAAGGCGCCGATGTGCTCACCCGTACAAAGTTTGGGGAGGTAATGCTTTTTTTGCGCGTCACTGCCAAAGCGTTGTAATTGATTAATGCACAAATGCGAGTGTGCAGCATAGCTTAATCCCAAAGAAGCCGAAGTACGGCTAATTTCTTCCATTGCAATCGCATGAGCTAGGTAGCCCATGTTAACACCGCCATAGTCTTGTGCCACTGTCATGCCGTGTAGTCCCATCTGCCCCATAAGTGGCCAAAGTTCACGTGGAAAGGCATTGCTGCGATCAATCTCGCTAGCGCGGGGCTGCAATACATCATTGCAGAATTTTTGCACTGTATCACGCAGTAATTTGCTGCTGTCATCGAGACCAAAGTCGGGGCCGTTAATCATGTAAAGCTGTCCTGTACCTAAGATTACGAGTTGATTCTACCTGGACTTAAGCATACCATTGTGAGTGATTAACGTTAAGGGGTTTCATAAGGAGTTCGGGTGTACTGTATTGTTCGTTATTTGCTGTTTTGTTTGCCAGCCGAGTTTGCCCATCATTTAGTTTTACTGCTTATCGACTGCTTATATCCTGTTGTGCGAGTTAAGCGCGTACGCCGTGTTTTGCCCAGCAAGCCAGTTAATATTTTGGGTTTATCTTTCCCGAATCCACTTGGTCTTGCAGCGGGTTTAGATAAAGACGGTCAGCATATTGATGCCTTATTTGGTTTGGGCTTTGGGTTTATTGAAGTGGGGGCAGTGACACCATTACCACAATCGGGTAATGCCAAGCCGCGTTTATTTCGTTTACCTGGCCAGCAAGCACTGATTAATCGTCTCGGATTTAATAATCAGGGGGTAGATGCTTTAGTGCGTCGTTTGCAAAAGCGCAAGGTTGCTGGCATTGTGGGGGTGAATATTGGTAAGAATCGTACAACGCCTTTAGAGAATGCGCATGAAGACTACCTGATTTGTTATCGTAAATTATATCCCTATGCCGATTTTGTTACCATCAATGTGTCTTCTCCTAACACACGCGATTTAACAAACTTGCAGCAGAGTCATTATTTATCGACTTTGCTTGAGCAGCTCAAATGCGAGCAACAACGCTTAGCCAAAACTCATGCCAGGTCATTGCCTTTTCTTGTTAAAGTCTCACCGGATTTAAGTGACGTTGAGATTAATACTATGGCTGATATTTTTGTGCAGCTAGGTATTGAAGGGATTGTGGCTACTAATACCACCCAAGATAGGTCGCAGCTCGCAGCGCGATGGCTTAGTCAAGCGGGTGGTTTGAGTGGGCGACCCTTGCAGCAGAAAACACAGCGAGTGGTACGATGTTTTGCTGAAAAAACTCAACATCGTATACCTATTATCGCTGTTGGTGGGATTTTCTCTTGTGAGGATGCGCAAACTCTGCTAAACACAGGCGCTTCTTTGGTACAGATATATACCGGCTTGATTTATCAAGGGCCACGCTTGGTGAAGTCGATTATTGAGGGCTTATCTAAATGAAATCTTTGCAACAATACGCAGTATCCAGTTTTCAGCAAACCGCTCTTGCCATTGAGCAATTCATAGCGTCAGATTTGCAGCAGGTGCTGAGTGAAGTAGCTACAGCGATGGTGATGGCGATTGAAGCGAGTCATAAGATTTTAGTTTGTGGTAATGGTGGCAGTGCTTGCCAAGCCATGCATTTTGCAGAGGAGTTAACGGGGCGTTATCGTGATAATCGTCGTGCTTTACCCGCGTTAGCATTAACGGACAGCGCTCATATGAGTTGTGTGGCCAATGATTATGGTTATGAGTGGGTTTTTTCTCGTGCGCTTGAGGCCTACGCTCAGCCAGGCGATTATTTACTGTTGCTGAGTACCAGTGGTAACTCACTGAACTTGGTGAATGCTGTTAAGATAGCCAAACAATTAGGTGTTGTGACAGTGGCTTTTTTGGGGAAGACGGGGGGAGTGCTGAAAGGGCAATGTGATCAAGAAATTATTGTTGCGGCGGAACAGTCTGATTGTATTCAAAACATTCACATGATGGCCATTCATGTGCTGATTGAGTTAATTGAGCGTCAATTGTTTCCAGAGAATTACCAAGCTTCTGTCTAACAGTCACAAAGGTGTCATAACTGGGTAAAAATATGGAAATTCATTAGGTTGTCTACTAGGATTTGTTTAGCAAGGGATTTTTTTTATGTGGTTTCGTATAAAGTCTTTTTACAATCACTATATTAGCCGAATAGATCGTTGTTTGTTTTTCTTGTATGGTGTCATGCTTGCCATTGGCTTAATGGGCTTAGCTGTTAATGCTGTATGGACAGGCTATCCTGGTAATAATTATTTACCTAGCGTTTGGTATTTTCTAGCACCGTTTGTATTGTTTATGCTAGGTGTTGCTTATTATGCGCATGATATATCGCCGCGGCTAGCGATGTTTACACGTTTTTACACGCTGTACTTTATTTTTTCTTTTTGTTTAGCGGTGGTATTAAATGGTATACAGTTTTCTCCTTTGCCAACCATTGATTTATGGTTGGTAAAGTGGGATCAAGTCATGGGTATTGATACGCCGGCATTAATTGCTTGGACAGCGCATCATCCTAAGATTAAATTATTATTTGAAATTTTCTATACTGCTGTTTCTGTGGAGCTTATGTTGTTGCCTGCATTATTGGCGTTATTACAGTACAAGCGTCATTTAAATGAATATTTATTGCTGTTGTGCGTTGTGACAATTATAGGTAGCTTAATTTATTATTTTTTTCCAACTGCAGCGCCGGTATCGGTATTTGATAGCCCGTATTTTTTAAAATTAGAGCAGGCGACAGTGACCAAATTCCAACAAATTCGTCATTATATTGAACCCACTACCACGCAGGGAGGGATGGTTGCTTTTCCTTCTTTTCATGTGATTTGGTCGGTGATTTGTGCTTATGTGTTGCGGAAAAAGTGGTGGTTGTTTGTTCCGATTGCTTTGATTAACCTCGGTACGATTGTTGCTACTGTGATGCTAGGGTGGCACTATCTTGTTGATGTGATTGCTGGTGTTATCGTTGCGATTATTGCGATTTGGATTATTCTCCCGAGATTTTTTCGGGAATCCAAAAAATGAATTAAGAAAAATTCCTTAGCAATTTATGCTATTGTTGGTTGTATGTTGAGGTTGACGGCTGTCTCGGTTTGCTTGCCCCAGCGGAAAAAGGCAAACTTGGGGTTGCGTTCTGTCTCTATTAAAGCTTTTAACGTTTTTTGTTCATTTTTCATTGTAATATTTTCGTTTAGCATGGCTTCTTTTTCTGTAATATCATTGTTTGTAGCCAGTGTTGCTACGGCTAACAGTAAGTTTGTTGCTTTTTCCATAGCGCTGGCATAATTCTCTTCAAAAGTGCTGCGTAATGCTTTTATACGGATTCTTCGTGCTTCTATAATCAAATTACTTAAAAATTGTTTTTTATCGTCATTATCAATATTCAGCTCAATATGTAGCTTCAGTGCCTCTTCGTAATACGCTAAGCTGGCTGAATCTAGCTCAATAGCAGCTTCTTCTCGTGATGGTAAAACAGAGAATTCTCTAAGTTTTCCTCTAAAAAATAGTGGTGCACATAACGCAAAAAAGAAAGGAGCCACTGGCATGATTTCAGGAATTTCTGTCTCTACTACTGTGCCGTAAGCATTAGCCGTCATGGTTTGTGTTACTGGATTGCCAATACCAAAAAAAGCGCCAATATCTAGAAAAGCTGCCACTATTGCTTTAGGCAATAGAGCAATTGAAGTGACTGGCATAAAGAGCGTAAAACTAATCAATAAGCACAATGCAATTAAGCTGATAGTAAAAGTAATTAGCTTGGCTCGTCTGGTGTATAAGGTTTTTTTATCTTCTATGGTAAATGCTTGAAAAATTTTAAGATTATCAATACATTGTTGTATATTAAAATGATTTTTCCTAATACGTTGCTGTATCAGCTCTTGGTTTTCTTCAGCACATTTTAGCTGTACTTCAATTTGGTTAGCAATAATTTCATGAGGCTTTCTATTTTCAAAAAGTTCGAAAAGTGCTTTTATGTTATCATTTCCTTCATTTTTCTGTATTTCCTGGTATTGTTTATTGTTGTAACGACATAATTTCCAGGTATATTCTTCGCCATTTTTAGTGTAAATTAGTCGGTGTGAATAAAAAGGATTTATTTTAGTAGATTCCACATCTTGACTAGATAAGACTTGAATACAAAAGCCTTGCCTAAAATTTGCTAACCGTAACGCATCAAGTTTTTTTGCTTCTTTTTTAAGAAGTTCT
>CAZSHR010000021.1:0-16731 GCA_964606725.1 uncultured Coxiella sp. | reverse complement strand
GCGATTATATTGTATGCAAATCTCATGTTTCCTCAAGCTTTTGATTATTGCTTCGCTGCCTTTGATTTTCAATAGAATACGGTGTGTGCATACCGCAGTTTAAAAAAGGGGGTGATTATATTCTATGCAACTCTCATATTTCCTCAAGCTTTTGATTCTCAACAGGATAAGGTGTGTGCATACCGCATTTTTAAAAAAATGGCGATTACATTCTGTGCAGTTTTCATATGCCAACCTTTCGAGCATTTTTATGGTACTGCCTTTGATTCACGAGGGAAAGACGTATTTACCTGTTTTTTAATCTTCCCTTAAGGTTATTCTGTTAGCATGTTGAGAAATTAATGCCTTGATCTTGGGTGTTCAGGGTAAACCGTTTTTTGTAACAGGTCTTATTTATCATGAAAAAATTTCTGACTCTTCTGGTTCTACTAGCGTTTAGTGGTCTTGCCTTGGCTACTAGCTCGGAGGCAGACGGAACGTTTGATCCGGCTGCTGTTCATGATTACACCGATAAGTCTATTTTCTACTTAAGCCAACTGTTTGGTACAGTCGGTGGTGTGTTAACTGGTCAATCCTCGCAGATGATGGGGCAGATTTTCTATAAGCTGAATTGGGGTCTGTTTATCGTTAGTGGTATTGTGGTTTTATACGCGGTTTTACTGGCAGCGATTCGTTTAGCCAGTGAGGGCGTCGTGATTCAACAGGGTAAGTCTGCCTTGTTTTCATTGATTAAGATTGCCATCGGGGTGTCGTTGATTATTCCCAATAGTGGTACGGGTTATTCTTTGTTGCAAAATTTGGTGATGACGGTAGTAGTCAAAGGGGTAGCCTTGGCCGATAGTGTGTGGGACTACGGCTTGGATTATCTTAATGAAGGTGGGGTGTTATGGAGTGCGCCGACGGATAATGCTGAGGATGGCAATTCCCGTTATGATAATATTATTACCGAAGATAATGAAAATGCCTTAATCGGTGCAAAAGAACAATTAGCACCGCAAATCTTTGCAAATGCGGTATGTATGGTGGGCAGCCATGATCCGCTCAGCTCTTCTTCCAGTGACGATAATCGACCTTATTATGATGTCCAGGTCGATCAAGAAAATCATTTATTTCGTTTCCCAGGTCTGACTGATAATGATTTAAGTGGTAGCAGTTGTGGTACGGTTTCTTGGGATGTTCAGGGTTCTTGTTCTCAGGAGGGGGGAGATAGTATCTCTTGTGCGACAGCCCAGGGTGCGGTATCAAGCTTGATTAATGTTTTGATTCCTGCGGCAAAAAGTTACTACTGTACTGAGGCAGGTTCGGATTCCCAATATTGTAAGACGGTTCAAGATTACGATAATTTAAACGAAGATTTATCGCCAGTATTATTCAATTCTATGATGAATTATTACCCGACCATCAAAGTGTATGCCGATATGAAGTTGGCTCAGATTGATGGCGACAGCAAGAACTTTATTGACAATGCTAAGGCGCAGGGCTGGATTATGGCAGGGCGTTATTACTGGAATGTGATGCAGTTTATTAATGATTCCGGTGAAGCGGCTGACTTGAGTACTTATACCGGAGCAGAAGTCGTGCCTCCTTCTGCTCAAGGTTTAGGAGCGACAGATGATCTTAAAGGTATTGTCAATGGTGCAGCAAAAGCCTTTAGTGATGTCTATCCAACCCAGGATTATACCGATTATAAAAACAGTGTTTATACCCAGGTTAATGGCTCTGGTGAGGGCACTAAGGGTGAAGACAGGGCGATTATTGATAAGCATGTCGCGACAGCAATTGTGGGTGCGACAGCGCTTGCTCCAGGTGTGTCTGCCACTTTAGCCGTGGCGATGAAGGGGATGGATAAGATTGGTGATATGTTCAAGTCTTTTGGCACCAAAAACTATAATCCTATTGAGTTTATGTTTAAGGTCGGTAAGAAGTGTATTGAAGTGACAATGGCTATTTGGATTGTCGGTGGTGTTGCTATTGGTTTGAATGTCGTTGCTGGTGCGGTGTGTTCGGCATCGAACCCTTATGGGTATGCAGTGCAGGCCTTAGCAGATTGGGTGAAGCCCATATTAATGGTCATTGCCGCAGGTCTATGGGCAGCCGGTTTCTTTTTAAGTTATTATATTCCTTTGTATCCGTATATGACCTTTCTTTTTGCGTCGGTGGGTTGGTTTATTTCCGTCATTGAAGCAATGGTGGCTGCACCTCTGGTGGCCTTGGGTCTTACTCACCCAGAGGATCATGATTTACTTGGAAAATCACAGCAAGCGGTGATGCTATTGTTAGGGGTTTTCTTGCAGCCAGTGTTATTAGTGATTGGTTTAATTGCTGGGATGATTTTCTGTTACGTATCATTTCAGCTATTAATTTATAGTTTCTCTGGTTTTATGCTGGATATTTTGCGAGATAGTTCACAGTTAGCGACTAATTCGAATATCCTCTCAGCGGTTGTGTCTAGTAAACTGTTTACCGATTCAGGGATTTTGATACAACCCCTGTTGATTGTGGTGTTTGCGATGATTGCTTATATTTTATTGACGCAATCGTATAGTCTGATTTATGTGTTGCGTGATAATGTGATGAAGTGGATTGGTGCACCAGCCAGTGGTTTGCAAAGTCCCGAGCAGCTTACCGGTCAAATCAAGGAAGCTATTCAAGGTTACGGCTCCAAGATTGGCGATGCTCAAGGTCAGACAGCTATGAACTCTGCTGAAAGTGCTCATAAGGTTGTTGACAATGGTAAGAATTGTCTTCCTGATACCAATGAGCTTCAATTTAAATAACGTCAGTAATGATTGTAATAGAGGTATCCTAGTATGGGTTTAAGAAGTGTTGTTAAAAAAGGCGTATCCCTAGGGTTTCAACCCAAGCGTTGGTTGGGTTTGGAGCATGTGAAGTCTAATGGCAAGGTCTGCAAGGATTTGCTAACCGGATTCTTTGACAAAGAAAAGTCTGAGCAAGCCTTGCGACAAGAGCAAGAAGACAGAAAGCTAGAGCAGCAAATGACGGCCAGTGATCTTGAAAGTCGCAAGAAGCTTGCCTTAGGGTTGATGTCTTTTTATGGGTTAGTGAGTTTAGGCTTATTTATTTATACCGGATATTTATGGTTTGCCAAAGCACTTATTTTACCAGGTTGTATGCCGGTGATTATTGGCCTGTTGGTGGTTGTTTATGCCTTGCGTGAGTTTATCGTGTTTGGTCAGATTCACTTTAAGCGTAAACGGTTAGGGCTGTCTGAGTTGTGTCGCTTGTTATTTGGTGCAAGTTCAATGAAGAGTTAACTTAAATACCAGATAACCGATTGAAATTAAAAGCCATATTCCTGACTGGTTGAAAATGATTGATCTGATTTTCCGTATTTCTTTTTATATTTGCTTTGATGCCTAGTATTTTCTATGATATAGATATAAGAAAATCTTATAGAGCAATAAAGGTTTTAACGTTAAAGCAATGGAAGAAATTAAGCGTTTTTTGCACAATCATATTATCCGTTCTCTCGAGGCGTTTCCTGCCGTCTATATTGCAGGGCCAAGGCAGTCTGGGAAGACGACTTTGGTCAAACATATTGCAAAAGAAAAGCACAGTACTGCTTATGTCAGTTTTGACGATATTCAAATGTGTTCTGCAGCGCAGCATGATCCTGAGGCTTTTTTGCGTGGTTTTGATGGGCCGGTGGTATTAGATGAAATACAGATGGTTCCTGAGCTTTTCAGGCCGTTAAAAATTATTGTTGATGAGAATCGCCAGAAAGCTGATGGTGGACGTGGAAAATTTTTATTAACAGGTTCTGCCAGCGTGATGGCATTCTCACTGCTATTGAACGTCAGTTCGAAAGTTATTTCTTTTAATTTCAAGTAGCTATCTGCCTATTGTCGCTTATTTTTACGCAACACGCCGTTAATACGTCCCTGTAGGCTCGAGCGCCGCATCCTGCGGCTAACGGTTGCTTTAAAAATAAGCGACAATAGACAGATTTGTGGGTGAAAGTAACTCGTTCCTCCTATCAACGTTAATTTTTCATCGAACTGACGTTATTGACTTAAAGAAATGGTTTGTTTTCTGGTATCGTAAATTTGTAAAGCTACCAATGCTCGTCATTCTCATGAAAATTTGTCTACTGAAATTGAAAAGAATGATTAATAAGTAAAAATTTTCATGCGAATCCAAATAAAATAGTATTAAAATATGTTATTTTAAAGAAATTTTTACGGAGTCATTTTTTGGATTCCCAAAAAAATTCGTGAAAATCTAGCATTCTTGCTAATAAACGTAGACGAATTTTTCTGAGAATGACGACTGCTATAAAACCTAAAAATTCGCATTCTATAATAAATCAGAAAAGTGATTGATTATATTTTCCCAACGACCCAATATCTTTCTTTTTCTGACCAACTCATATTAATAAGGCGCTCTGGTTTTTCATTTTTTGCTCTTTTGATATTATGGCAATCCTTACGATGGATAGAAATGCCGCGACCTTTGGTAATGTAACCGGTAATAGTGTCGCCCGGCAGTGGTTGGCAGCAACCGGCAATGTGGCTTAGCAACGAATTTGTGTTGCTGCTTTTTATGATTTGCTGGCGTTGTGGTATCATGCGTGGCTTGATGATCGGTTGATTTTTTTCACTTTCTTTATGTGTTATTTTATGAATAACGCTGTTGATGCCAATATGCCCTAAGCCTATGGCTAGCAGCAAGGCATCGGGGGTTTTAAAGTGGTAGTATTGCGCTACTTCTAGTAATTGTCTTTTATTCAGATGATTTTGTTTTGCAGCCTTCTCCCAGAGTTCAATGCCTTGTGCCAGTTTTTCACTGTGATGCTGCTGTTGAAAAAAATGACGTATTTTTTGTCGTGCTGTTTTAGTGGTGATATAACCACGATGCGGATTTAACCAGTCGCGACTGGGAGTTTGCTGTTTGGCGGTCATGATTTCAATCACATCACCTGTCTTAACTGCGGTGTTAAGCGGTACTATTTTCTGGTTAACTTTGGCTCCTTTACACTGATGGCCAATATCAGTATGAATATGGTAGGCAGCATCTAGCACTGTGGCGCCAGAAGATAGGTCTAAAATATCATTATTGGGTGTAAACACATACACTCTATCGGTAAATAAGTTTTCGTACAACGCTTTGTGCTTTCCGTTTGTCTCGCTACTTAGGTCGTGTTGCCAATCTATAAGGTCTCTTAGTAAATGAATTTTCTCCTCGTAAACATCGCTGCTTTGTGCATTTTCTTTGTATTTCCAGTGCGCAGCAACGCCGAGTTCTGCCGCCTCATGCATGGCAAAACTGCGTATTTGTATTTCCATTAAATGCCCTTGTGGGCCAGCGACAACAGTGTGAATGGATTGGTAGCCGTTAGCTTTGGGCTTAGCGATGTAATCATCAAATTCTGCTTCGATAATATGTGGCCATTGTTGGTGAATAATGTCGAGCACGGTATAGCAATCTGCTATCGAGGTGACTAAAATGCGAAATGCATTGGCATCGTAGAGTTCTGCAAAGGGAATTTGTTTTTTTTGTAGCTTGCGGTGAATACTGTAAATATGCTTTGCTCTGCCTGATAATTCAAAAGTGTTAATCGGGGATTGTTCGAGCAGATCGGTTAACGTTTCTTTCACCTCTTGAATGTAGGCATCCCGTTCTACCCGTCTTAAATTCAGCGACTGCGAAATGCTTTTGTAAATGTCGGGTTGTTGGTAGCGTAGCGCCCAGTCTTCTAACTGCCATTTAAACTGCCAGATACCTAAGCGATTGGCTAAAGGGGCGTAAATAAACCGCGTTTGCGTGGCGGCATGTTGCTGTTGCTGATTATCTGCTTTGCTTAACTGCTTTAATTGAGCCAGCCTTTCTGCTAGTTTAATAACGACAATACGTGCATCATCGACAATTGCTAGTAGCATGCGTCTGAGACGATCAATCTGTTGCTTGCTATGCAGGCTTAATTCATCCATTAAGCTCATGCGTTTAACGCCTTGTAAAAGTTCACAGATTTCGTGGCCTAATGTGCTTGAAATTTTTTTCCTGGTCGATTCTGTATCATCAAAAAAAGGGTAGAGCAAACCTGCTGCAAGACTATTTTTTTCCGTGCTCACTTGTATTATTTGATCCACAATCAGCCTAGCATTTTCCCAGTGTTGGTCACTCGTATCTTGAGTGAGTTGCGCAGCGGTACTGATGACCTTTTTAATAAACGTTACATCGATCGTGCTAGGTAGGCTTGTTAGCCAATCAATGCGATTCATGTTATTTTCTCAAATAAGGTGATAGCTTCTACGTGCTTGGTATGAGGGAACATGTTGGCAATTCCTGCCTTTTTAAGCGCATAGCCTTGTTGAATAATTAATTGGGTATCACGAGCTAAAGTAGCAGGGTTACAGGAAATATAGACGATTTTTTGGGGTTGCCAAGTTGCCAGTGACGCAATCACTTCCTTGGCGCCCGAGCGGGGTGGATCAAGCACTAATTTATCATAACGCTGTTGACTCCACGCTTTAAAAGGCGGTTCAAAGAGGTTATCACAGTAGAATGCTACGTTATTAAGTTGATTGTGCTTTGCGTTATCGATAGCGCGAGAGACGGCATTATCTGACCCTTCAACCCCGATGACACTGTTGCTGTATTTGGCAATAGGAAGAGTGAAGTTGCCAATGCCGCAGAATAAATCTAAAACTTTGTCATTAGGCTTAAGCGCTAATAACTGCAATACCTGTGTTACCATTTTCTGATTAATTTCGCTATTAATTTGTGTAAACTCAGTGGGGTGAAAATGAAAAGTCAATGATTGTTCTTTTAGTTGGTAGCTGAGATTTTCGTTGCCATCAATAGGGTAGAGTAAGTAAACACTGTCTATTCCTTTAGGTTGTAGATAAAGCTTATAGTGGTGTTGCTTGGCAAACTCGCGTAAAAGTTGAATATCTTGTTCAGGCAAGGTGACTAGATTTCTTAAAATTAACGCTGTTTCTTGATCATCCACAGCTACTTCGATTTGTGCGATCTTGTCGCGACAGTGTAGTTGATACAGGGCATCACTGATGGATGTAAGTTTTTGCCCGATCGAAGGGTGTAAAATGGGGCAAGATGTCAGGTTTGCGATAAATCGCGCATTATGTTCTCTAAAACCAACTAGCACTTTATTTTTTCCAGCCACATATTTAACTCCTAATCGTGCCTTGCGACGATAACCCCAGTCCTTAGCGCTTATTGGCGCGAGTACTTCACTGGGTATCACTTTGGCTTGGTGGGCGAGTTGTTCAAGCAGGGCTTCTTGTTTTTGTTTAAGCTGCCAGCCAGTGCTAGCATGCTGCAATTGGCAACCACCACAAGTGCCAAAGTGGGCGCAAGCGGGGGCTTGTCGTTGTGGTGATGCGCTGATTACCTCACTGACTTGCCCCTCATCAAAGTTGGTGCGACGTCGTGTGTACTGGAAATTAACAGTCTCAGTGGCTAAGGCGCCGTCAATAAAAACAAGTTTGCCATCAATATGAGCAATACCCCGTCCATCGTGGCTGTTGGCAGTGACGGTTGCGCTAGCGAATTGTGGAGTTCTTTTTTTTGCCATAGCGTTTTTTGCCTTGTTTTAGGTAGATTTTGACCCAAATTTACCACAGTAAGTTCCTAAAATTATAGACATGTGTGGTCAGTCAGGAGAGAATAAACACTTAAGTTTTATAGGAAATGTATATGTCCATATTTGTTGCTGTTGTCGGTGCTATTTTAGCCATTTTCATCATCATTGTGTTACACGAGATGGGCCACTTTTTGGTCGCCCGCTGCTTTGGTATCAAGATTTTACGCTTTTCCATCGGTTTTGGTAAGGCGCTCTACAAGCGTACTGGCAAAAGTGGTACGGAGTATGTGTTGGCGGCTATTCCCTTGGGAGGCTATGTCAAAATGCTGGGTGAAACCGATGCCCAAAGTCTCTCAGAGAGTGAGCAGGCTGCAGCGTATCACAAAAAGCCTTTACTGGTGCGTATGGCCGTGGTGTTGGCAGGTCCGTTGACTAATTTTGTGCTCGCTTTTCTGGTATTCTGGATAGCATTTTTAATAGGCTCAGAGCATCTAAAGCCTATTGTTGGTCAAGTGACCCCTGACTCTTTTGCTGCGCAAGCAGGGATTCATCCAGGTGATGAAATTGTCCAGGTGGCTGGTGAGCGTACACTTAGCTGGCAGCAGGTGATGATGGCACTGGTTGCAAAAACCGGTGATAAAAAAGTTACGGTGATGGTTAAATCTAAAGATTCTAGCGCATCGTTAGCACGGACAATGAATTTGTCGCAGTGGCAAATTAACCAAGTGAAGCCTAATATTTTCAAGGACTTAGGCATGTTTCCTGATTTACCCAAGACCCCGCCGGTAGTTAAGAAAGTGGTATCACACTCACCAGCCGCGCAAGCGGGTATTCAGCCTTTAGAAGAAATCCTCAAGTTTGATGGTAAACGTCTTACCCATTGGCGAAGCCTGGTGGACAAAATACAGCAGCAGCCAGGCAAAGAAATTACCTTAACTGTTAAGGGAAGAGAGGGTATACGCACAGTAAGAGTATTTTTAGGGACAAAAGAGCGTGATGGAGCGCAAGTGGGTTATCTGGGTGTAGTGGCGTTTCCAGCCCAAGTGCCGCAGCGTTTGCTTAATATTGAACGCTACAACCCTATGACAGCGGTTGTTCCTGCTGTGCAAAAAACAGCGCTGATGGTTAAGTATAACGCGGTTTTCTAGCCAAGCTGTTGACCGCTAAATTGTCTGTGCATACCGTGGGTGGTCCGATTAGCATCATGCAAGCAGCGGGTCAGGCATCTCAGGCAGGCTGGCAGGTTTATCTGAGTTTTATTGGTTTTATCAGCGTCACAGTGGGATTTATTAATCTCTTGCCTATTCCAGGTTTGGATGGTGGGCACTTGTTGTTTCAAGTGATAGAGGGTGTGATACGTCGTCCTGTTTCGCTTAAAATTCAACAAGTTGGCTTGATTATCGGTATCCTTATGGTTGCATTTGTTATTGTCCAGGCAACAATCAATGACTTACGGCGCCTCTTGGGTGGCTAATATTTTGTGAGATATTAACTACAAAGTACTAGGGTTTTTGTAGTGATGCTTGCTGGGTATTCGCTGAAAATTTAAATTACCATTTTTTGTAAGTTACTATAAAATAGGCAATATTTTTATTATTTATGGTATTTATTTTCATTATATGGGCTTATGTGTCTTATTTGCCCTCTTGTTATCATTTTTTGCTGTGCTAACTTAGTAACTCACCCTAAAACAAATTGGACTTGTTTGAGACATGGCTGACAGGATGTTGGCCTTGGGTGGTAGGTATTGTTAATTTTCCAGTTGAAGGAGGAATCATCATGAAAACTGCGTTTACAGGCTTTATTGTTGTCGTATTTGCTAGTGTTCTTTTTACCGGCTTGTTAAGTTTGTTTGACGGTAACGCTATTGGTCAGCAGATGGATAGGCAGCTTGCACATTATCCCTATTACATGTCGTATTGATGTGAGTTGTACATAGTTGGAGTGCTAGATGAAGTGTAAGCTTGCAACGGATGTGTGAAATATCGCAAAATAGCTTCTTTATTTATAATAGGAGAGGTGAGCTGATGTTGTTACCCATTTATAGACTCTTAGGGGTTAGCGTTGCTGCTGTGATGATAGCCGCTTGTTCGAGTTCGAAAAATGCCTCAGTGTCACATTCTTTCAAAGGTACTCCTGCGTGTGATCATAATGCATTCTTGCAGAAATATGATTGTTCATTGGATAAGATTGAAGCGGCAGCGCAACAAGGGGATGCCGATGCTCAGTATGCCTTGGGTTATATGTATTTTTATGGCATTGGCACGGTGCGTGATGTCGATGCGGCTAAGCTGTGGATTCGTCGAGCGGCAGCGCAGGGTCAGCCATTAGCCTTAAAAGCTACACATATTTTAAATTATCAGGAGGAGCCTGGTTCAGGTGGAGAGGCAACAGGAGATCGCTATCAACCAAAAACTTACCAAAAACAGAGTGCTGCGCAGCTTAATAATGCGGTAACAACAAAACAGGTAGAGCATCATTTACCGGCGTATGAGCCAAATAAGGCGCAAGCCCGTGCGACGGTGTTAAAAAAACTAAACCCAACAGCACAAACCAGCGATGCAGCAATTAATGCTTCTAGCAGCAGTCAAGCTTCTGTTTATGGGGCTTCTGCTCACAAGGCACTGTCTGCGTCGCACTATACCTTACAATTAATGGCAGGGCATCATCTAAAGCCTATGCAAGACTTGGTGAAGCGCTATCACTTGCAGTCACAAGTGGCTTATTACAAAGTCGCCTATAGGGGTGGTGAGTGGTATCTTCTTACCTACGGTCACTATGCTTCCAAGAGTGAGGCTAAAAAAGCACTTAGCCAATTACCCATTCATGTTCAGGCCCTGCATCCTTGGATCAAACCCTTGAGTTTGCTTGAGAAGGAAAAGCAACGTCATCAGATTATAGGCTGAGCAGGATGAAGAAACTGCTAGGAGGGCAACCCAAACCATTTTACCTGATTTTTTCTATTGAAATATGGGAGCGTTTTGGCTACTACGCTTTAAATGTGATGCTGGTCTTTTTTATGGTGCAAAGCCTAGGAATGACCGATGAGTTAGCTAATTATCTCTATGGTAGTTTTATTGCCCTGGTTTTTTTGCTGCCTGCTTTGGGCGGGTATGTGGGGGATAAGGTACTAGGAACACGGCGTACTATTGTTTTAGGGCAGTTGATTTTATTGTTGGGCTATGGGCTGTTATCAGTTCCTGCGGTAACGCATTATTCACTGGGTTTGCCGTTAGCGGTGATTGCTATTGGTGCGGGCTATTTTAAACCGAACCCCTCTAGTTTGTTATCAAAAGTTTATGAAGGCACGCATTATAACCGCGATAGCGGTTTTACGCTGTTTTATATGGGGATTAATATTGGTGCGTTATTATCAACGGTTTTTACCCCAATTATTAGTCGTCAGTGGGGTTGGTATATGGGTTTTTTAGCCAGTGCCATTGGTTTGTGTTTGGCGAATGTGGCATATTTTCTGATGCGTAAAACGGTTAAGGATTATGGTTCTGAGGCAGATTTAATGCCTTTGTCGATTAAGAAGATAGCGGCTGTATTGTTGATGACGCTATTAATCTTTGTTGTTTGCTGGTATTTATTGGCACATGATCGCCTAATGACGGTATTGTTGGCCGTGGGTATGGTGGGATTTTTTGGTTTTTTTATGTATGAAATGATGATTTCTACCTCGAATGAGCGCAAGGGTATGCTGTTGTTTCTAGTCCTGTTTGTGCAAGCAATTGTATTCTTTGTATTGTTTTTTCAAACACCGATGTCGCTTAATTTATTTGCCCTGCGTAATGTGCGTCATGAGATTCTTGGTATCGCGATTCATCCAGCCCAGTTTCAAGCCTTAAATAGTTTTTGGATTTTCACCATGAGTCCGGTGTTGGCTTTCATTTATAATCGTTTAACGCGACTTAAAAAAGACCTTAGCCTACCGACTAAATTTGCCACTGGAACCTTGTTTGTTGGTTTGGCATTTTTGGTGTTGCCTTTGGTGAGTGTGTTTAATCATACTGGTGTTGTGTCGAGTTGGTGGATGGTGTTAGTGTATTGGTTTATTAGTGTGGGTGAGCTTTTGGTGAGCGCTTTGGGCTTGTCCTTGGTGGCGCGTTATATTCCACAGCGTTTGATGGGCTATTCTATGGGCTTGTGGTTTCTGTGTATTTCAATTGCGGGAATGTTGGCTGGGCGGGTCTCAGCAATTGCCAGTGTGCCTAAGGATATTTCTTCTGACCCTTTATTATCATTGCCGATTTATAATCATTTGTTTCTATGGCTGGGCGGGATAACAGTGGTGATTGCCTTGCTGTTGTTTTTGCTAGTGCCGCGCTTGAATCGCTTGGCGGCTTCGATTGAGTCAGCTTAGTGCGTCCTCCCTTTCATTATCAGAAAAAATTGTCTGAAAATAACTATTTTCGGGTACTAGAGGTAGACAAATTTTTATGAAAATGACGGGGTACGTCAGCTATTGCTAGAATTGTCGGTAAGGTATTCGCTAGCCTAATTGTTCTATCAAAGACGACTTGACAAGGAGGATTCTAAGTCAACCCTAGGAGCCGCTTTTTGCTCTTGAGGCCTAGTATTTATATTTCCTTCTTTGTATTGAAAAAGTTGATAGCGATTTTTATACCAACTACAGGCTCCTATTATAGCAATGCCTGTAAAAGCGAGACTGACATAGGCTACCGGTATACCTAGATAGAATCCACCACCGATAGCCGCTAGGGTGAATAGTTTTGCCGCTAATGAAATTTCTATAGCAGCAACGATAAAAGTGGAGAGTAGTGTAATGCTGCGAGCAATCGCTAAACGGTTATGGATTTTGTCGTAGTAGTTGAATGCATTTTTTATCTCAGTTATTTGTGCTTTGGTGAGATTTTCTGTGCCTTTATTATTGGTGTATGATAGTTTTATGTTGTTTCCTGTTTCATCTATTATTATTGTTGTCTCACTTTGGCTACTTCCATTTTCTTCGTCCATGCCTGCTACAAATTCTTGTTTGTGTAATGTTTTACCGCCTAATTTAATGATATTTTCTTCTTCAGTAGTTTTATTGTTTTGTGGCAGGGTAATTTTCGCTTGGTGATTTGAGTCTAGCGCATCTCCAAAAGCATCAGTCATTAAAATATTGGCTATAATCCAAAATTCTTCACTGAAGTGTTGATGATCTTTTTGAATTTTTTGGGTTAATTTATGTTTTTTGAAACTAGGATAGCTTGCTTTGTGTATATCGATATTTTCTTGTCTATCAGCTACCACCTGATAGATATGCTCTTGCTCTGCGTTTACTCTTAATTTAAATTGGTATTCTGTTGTTCCTATGGTGACTTTGATAATCTGTTTTTTGTCAATCATGAGTTTATCACTTTACTTTCTAATTCTAATATTTGGAAAATTATAGCACAGTTTAATAAAAGTTAGAAGGGTTATTAATGGTTTCTTTCATTAACAGAAGATTAAATTTTATTAAGTAATTTTGTTTTGGTGAACATCATATCCCAAATGTCATGGCCACGCTCAATGCCTCTTTGTTCAAATTTTGTAATAATTCGCTTTGCTGCTGGGTGATTTTCTAAGATAGGGCAATTTTCAAACAAATCGGTCTCGCTAAAAACGGCCATCATCTGTTGCGCATAGTCTTGCCAATCAGTAGCTAGGTGCACTATGCCGTGATGCTGTAATTTTTGAGCTACTAAGTCACGAAAGCTTGCGTTGATGAGGCGACGCTTATGGTGACGTTTTTTGTGCCACGGGTCGGGGAAGAAGATTTGTATGCTGGATAGGCTGTTGTCAGCAATGCATTGCGTTAATACACTCAGGGCATCTTCCTGGTAAATTCGGATATTGTCGATGGATTCTTTGACTATTTTCTGTAGTAGGCTGCCTACTCCTGGGCTGTGTACCTCAATGCCAATAAAATTATTTTCCGGTTGTTGTTTTGCCTGTTCAATCAAGGAGTCGCCATTACCGAAGCCAATTTCTAGAATTATGTTAGCACAGCGTCCGAATGCTTGACTGCTCTCTAGCAGACCATCTTCACAACGTAGGCCATATTGCGGCCAATAGTTGTTAAGTGCCGCTTTTTGTGCTGGACTGCTACGCCCTTGGCGTAAGACGTAACTTCGGATAGGACGGTTTTTTTGTCTCATTTTCATTCAGGAAAAAACTAGGATTGCTGCAATCTATCATATAGAATAGGCAGTGACTAGTTTTGCGGAGTAATGTTCATGCGTAAATGGGTAAAAGTCTTATTAGCTATTCTTCTGGGCGTGGTGCTGTTATTGGCTGCAGCGATTTTTATCGTGTCAAAAGCTATTGACCCTCGCATTTATCAAAATAAAATAATCCAGGCTTTTCATGAGGCGACGGGAAGAGAGATGACTATCTCAGGGAAATTTCAAGTCTCTTATTTTCCCTGGATTGGCTTGGATGTGCAAGGCTTGGTGATTGGTAATCCACAAGGATTTTCTGGTACCGATTTTGCAAGTATTGATGAAGTTCGCTTTAAAGCGCGTCTTTTGCCTTTGCTGACCGGTAAAGTTGAGATTAGTACCATTGGTATGTATGGAGCTTCTTTTCATCTAATTACTGCTAAAAATGGTTTAACTAATTGGCGTGATTGGGGGGATACTAGCGCTGCTAAGGATACTACGTCTGATAAGCAAGAAACCACTTTGCCGTTTCGTGATTTAGCGATTTCTCGTTTTCAAATCAAGGATAGTTCGATTGTAATAGTGAATCAAAAAACTCGAGAGCAAGCAAAAGTTAATCATATTAACTTTACTATGGATAATTTTTCATTGAATAGGCCTTTTCCTGTGAGTTTAGCGTTTGATTTATTGCAGAAAGGAAAGGTACAAAAAACTTCGGTTGATTTTAAAACAAGTGCAGCAATTCAATTACCTGAACAGCAGTTACGTTTATCAGATTTCTCGATGGAGGCTTTGGTTAAGCGACCTAAAATGCCAACTGTACCGATTCGTTTATCGGGTGACTTGTTATTTGATGGTAAAAAACAGTTTGTGCAAGTTGATCCTTTACACGTGAAGCTGGCTAATATGTTGGTTGATGAGCAATTGCGTGTGACTAATTTAGCAGTCAAGCCACGGCTTGCTATAGTGTCGCAAGCGGATAATGTGAATTTAGGTAAGCTGGTGAAAACCTTGACAAATAAAGCTACGGTTGATGGTCGCTTGCGCTTTAGTGGTAAATTGTTCGCTAGTGGTCGCAGTTTAGATGAGTGGTTACGTAGCAGTTCAGGCAGTGGCAATATCGCGATTGATAATGGCATGGTAAAAGGCATTGATTTATCGTATTTATTGAATAAAGCAGTGGCTTATATTCATAAAAAGAAGTCACCTCCTGCACCTAAAAAACCGATAGCAACGCGTTTTTCCAAAGCAACAGCCAGTTATACCATAAATTCCGGTGTTATGCGCAATAATGATTTTCGATTATTGGGGGATGGCTTTAAAGCCAGTGGTAGTGGTCAAGTTGACTTGGTGAAAGAGTGGGTTAATTATCGTTTAGCAGTTGCGCCGCTGGATAGTAAAGATTTTGATGTGCCAGTGAACATTGATGGTAAGTTGCAAGATCCGTCGATTAAGCCGGATTGGGATGCCTTGGCCAAGAAATATTTAAAGGGCCAGATTCAGAATATTTTTGACACCAAAGGATTGAATAAGACTTTAGACTCCTTATTCAAATGAAGCCATCTTTTCATCGTAAGCTGTTGGCATGGTTTGATCGCCATGGTCGTCATGACCTTCCTTGGCAGAAGAAACAAACGCCTTATGCAGTTTGGGTATCAGAGGTGATGTTGCAGCAGACCCAGGTTGCTACAGTTATCCCTTATTATCACCGCTTTATGAAGCGTTTTCCCAGCATCAAGTCGTTGAGTGAAGCAAGTATTGATGAGGTATTACAGCATTGGTCGGGTTTGGGGTATTATGCGCGGGGTCGAAATTTACATCGTTGTGCGCTTATTCTAAGAGAGCAGTATCATGGGCGTTTTCCAAATACCGTCGCTGAGGTATCGCAATTACCTGGGATTGGTCGTTCTACTGCGGGTGCGATTTTATCATTGTCGCGTGATGTCCCAGCAGCAATTTTGGACGGTAATGTAAAGCGTGTTTTAACGCGCTTTTTTGCTTTAGAAGGGCTGCCAAATTCTACGGCATTTATAAAGCAATTATGGACGCTTGCTGAGGAGTTAACACCACAGCGGCGTTGTCGTGATTATAACCAGGCAATGATGGATTTGGGTGCATTAGTTTGTACACGAGTCAGGCCGATGTGTTCATCCTGTCCGCTGCAAAAGGATTGTTTGGCTTATCAGCTAGGTGTGCCGCATCGTTTTCCCCAGAAAAAGCAGGCGCGGCAGCGTTCACAGAAGCGGGTGTGTATGCTGCTGCTGGAAAGCCAAGCAGGTGAGATTTTATTACAGAAACGTCCTGCTGTTGGTGTTTGGGGAGGCTTGTGGAGTTTTCCTGAGTGCGTTGATTTGTCGGCAGCAAAGCGATTATGTAAACAACAATATGCTTGTACCTTGTTAAGCTGTAAAAAAATGCCTGAATTCAAGCACGTATTTAGCCATTTTGATTTGTTGATTACACCCATTAACATGATGGTGCAGCGCTCTAGTGCGATAATGGATTCTGATAGTCAATTCTGGTATAAAAGAGGTGATGCGTTGCCAGGAGGGGTATCAGCAGTGGTAAGTCGATTGATTTCACAAGAGTATGTAACATGAGTCGTCAAGTGTTTTGCAAAAAATTGGGAAAAGAAGCCCAGGGCTTGGATTTCCCGCCTTACCCAGGAGAGCTTGGCCAGCGAATTTATGATCATATTTCTGCGCTAGCTTGGCAAGATTGGTTGAATCATCAGACCATGTTAGTTAATGAATACCGTTTGCATTTGGCTGATCAAAAATCGCGAGCGTTTTTGGAAACAGAAATGGAGAAGTTTTTATTTGGTGAAGGCAGTGAAAAGCCAGCAGGCTATCGAGAGCAGTAGTTTCAGGAGTTTTTTAAAGGCCAGTTTGAACGCAAAATCCGTTCAAACTAACCCTAAAAGCGTAATAGATCACCACATAAAGTATGTAGTGAGCCTTACAGCTTGACTGTATGCTCAATAAGCGGTTTAATCTGCCTCTTGTTGCTTGC
>CAZSHR010000020.1:0-16929 GCA_964606725.1 uncultured Coxiella sp. | reverse complement strand
CGGATATTTTTAAATTGGTCGAGCATGTGCAGCGCTTATTGTATTCGGCAGAGCAGTTAGCTATGTCACTTCCTTACACACAAAGCGAGTTGTGTGATGCCATTGTTGAAACTGTCAGACGCAATAAAGTGGCAAAAGGTTATATTCGCCCCATTGCTTATTATGGCTATGGGTCTATGCGCGTGGTTCCTGAGGCTGAATTAGCAGTTGATGTGGTGATTGCCTGTTGGCCTTGGGGGGCTTACTTGGGTCAAGAAAGTGTTGATATTAAAACCAGTGACGTGATACGCATCCATCCTCGTTCTACCACGGCTGATGCTAAGATTTGTGGTCACTATGTTAATAGTATTATGGCAGGCTTAGCCATTCGTGGTAGCCATTATCATGAAGCGCTACTGATGGATGCCGAGGGCTTTGTTGCCGAAGGCAGCGCAGAAAATATTTTTATGGTAAAAAATGGCGTATTGTTAACACCACAAACGGGCACGATTTTAGAAGGGATTACTCGTAACACTGTGATAGCAATTGCTAAAGCCAACAATATCACAGTGCAAGAGACCCGCTTAACGCGAGAAGATATTTTAACAGCCAATGAAGCGTTTTTTTGTGGTACGGGTGTGGAAATCACCCCGATTCGTTCTTTAGATGATCAGTTAATTGCTGCTGGTAAACCAGGGCCGGTAACGCAAACAATACAATCTATTTATCAAGCTATGGTGCAAGGACAGCTACCGGAATATCATGATTGCTTGACATGGGTAGCTTAAGGAAAGCTTTTGATGAGCGATAATCGCGTTTATATTTTTGATACCACCTTGCGAGATGGACAGCAATCGCCAGGTGCGGGCATGTCGATTGACGATAATATTCAGTATGCAAGGCTTGCTGATCAATTGGGTGTGGATATATTAGAAGCGGGTTTTCCAGCGGCTAGCAAAACCGATGCTGAGATTGTAAAAACCATTGCGCAGCTTATGAATGAACAGCAATCCGTGATGGTTATTGCTGGCTTGTGTCAACTGCGAGAAGCGCAACTAGTAAAAACCATGCATGCTTTAGAATCCAGTTTGCCGCGTAAAAAAGCCAGAGTACATACCTATGTTCCCGTTGACCCCGATTTAATGCAAGCTTCTTTAGGCGATTTAGCGCAGCATAAAGATAAAATTGTGGCTGAGGTTTTTCGCTTAATTAACATGGCAACAACAGCGGGTTTTGAAGTTGAGTTTAGCGCAGAAGGATACTCGCGCATGGGTAAGCATTTTGATTTTACTACGGAGTTATTTCGTGCCGCTGTTGATGCTGGCGTATCCGTGATTAACTGTCCTGACACCATTGGTGGTTCTGCGCGTATTCAAGGTGAGCGCTATTTTGTACGTCATATGCAGCAGCATGCCGATATTATTGCGGCAGAATTTCCAAAACATAACCTCATCTGGTCGGCGCATTGTCATAATGATTTTGGGTTGGCCTTAGATAATTCTATTGATGCTGTGGTTGCTGGACCAGCGCGACAAATTGAGGGCTGTATTAATGGTATTGGTGAGCGTGCTGGAAATTTAGCCTTAGAGCAGTGTGTGATGTATTTCAAACATTTTGGAGATCAAGAAAATCCTGATAAACCGTATTATACCAATGTAAATATTGAATACTTAAAATCTATTTCTGATTTTATTGCGCAAAAGATGTTGCCACGGCAACCACACAGCCCAATAGTCGGTGATAATGCGGCAAGACATACTTCAGGCGGCCATACTAATGCCATTTTACATAATCCTTTGGTGTATCAACCCTTTGACCCTCGTGACATTGGTAGTGAGATTACCTTTTCCTTTGGGCCTTTTAGCGGAGGAAATCATGCGAAACAAATTATTGAGAAACACGGGTATACCTGTTCTGATGAAGAAAAAGCTAGCATAGCCCAGGAAATTAAGCAGTTTTATCATGATAGGCGCAAAGGCATCACTGAAGAAGAGGTAATTCAGGCGTATTTGATAATTAAAGAGAGGCAGAGTTAGTGTCTGGCACGATTATCGATAAAATTTGGGATGCTCATGTGGTTATGCAAAAACCTGGGCATCCAGTGGTATTTAAGATTGATAAAATGCTGTTGCATGAAGTGACTTCTGCGCAAGCATTTGATGAGTTGCGTCAGCGCGGTTTACCGGTTAAGTACCCTGACAGTATTGTTGCTACCTTGGATCACAGTATTCCCACGCGACAAGATCGACATGTTATTAATGATGTGATGGCAAAAGAGCAGGTGCAAGCCTTGCGTCGTAATGCGGCTGAATTTGGTATCCAGTTGTATGATTTTGATAGTCACTCTCAAGGCATTGTTCATGTAATTGGACCAGAGTTAGGATTTACGCTGCCAGGAATTACGCTGGTTTGTGGTGATTCGCATACCTCAACACATGGCGCCTTTGGTGCTTTGGCATTTGGTGTTGGTACCTCAGAGGTTGCCCATGTCTTAGCAACAGGCTGTATTTTACAGCAAAGACCTAAAACCATGCGAGTTGAGTTTAGCGGACATTTCCATAAAAATCTTAGTGCCAAAGATGCCATTATGAAGTTGATTGCTACCATTGGTATTGGGGGAGCGAAAGGACATATCATTGAATATACCGGTGCAGCGATTCGGCAATTATCGATGGAAGGGCGCATGACTTTATGCAATATGTCCATTGAATGTGGTGCGCGTGCTGGTTTGATTGCCCCCGATGAAGCCACTTTTGCCTATTTAAAAGGCCGCCCTTATGCACCTCAGGGCGAAGCCTGGCAGCAAGCCCTAGTAAATTGGCAGCAATTAGCCAGTGATGCAGACAGTCGCTACGATCAGTCGGTAGATATTGATTTGGATCGATTAAAGCCTATGGTGACCTGGGGCATTAATCCTGAGCAAGCCATTGCGATAGATGAGCAAGTGCCACATTTGTCTGAGTTGCCACAGACGCATAGAAAAATGGCAGAGCAAGCTTATGCTTACACAAAACTTGAACCTGGGCAGTTGATTAAAGGACAAGCGATTGATTGGGCATTTGTGGGCAGTTGCACCAATGGGCGTATTGAAGATTTGCGAGTGGTCGCTGCGGTATTACAGCAACGTTCTATTGCTAAGCACGTTACTTTTTATATTGTGCCTGGTTCTGAAAAAGTATTAGCGCAAGCCAAAGAAGAAGGCTTGGATGCTATTTTCAAACAAGCAGGAGCGGATTTTCGTATGCCAGGCTGTTCCATGTGTTTAGGGATGAATGAAGATAAAGTGCCGCCAGGGGCGCGTTGTATCAGTAGTTCTAATCGCAATTTTATTGGCAGGCAAGGCCCTAATAGTATTACTCATTTAGCATCGCCACGTATTGTCGCATTAAGCGCTGTGGCTGGTTACATTACTGATGAAGAGGTGGTCTAATGCAAGCTTTTTACACCTTAACCAGTCAAGTGATTCCATTAGCTATGAAAGATGTTGATACTGATATGATTATTCCAGCGCAGCATTTAACGCAAATTGATAAAGAAGGCTATGGTCAGTTTTTATTTGAGCGATTAAAAGCCAATGATATCAATTTTGTCTTTAATCGACCTGAGTATCAGTCTGCTAAGATTTTATTATCACAGTCTAATTTTGGTTGTGGCTCTTCGCGTGAGCATGCAGTATGGGCTTTATTGCAAGCCGGTATTCGCGTTATTATAGCCGAATCTTATTCCGATATTTTCTTTAATAATGCAGCAAAAAATGGTTTGTTGTTAGTCAGCTTGCCGTCTCAAGCTATCGCTGATTTATTTCAAAAAGCGATTCAGACTGACTGGCAATTAACCGTTGATCTTGAAAAGCAGCAAATTTATGCTGAACCTAATATTCATTACTCGTTTGACTATGATGAATTTCGTAAAATGTGTTTGCTAAAAGGTTATGATGATATGGATTATTTACTGAATGCGGTTGCACAGGTGTAGTCTAATGCATAAAAAAATAGCGTTGTTAATCGGTGATGGCATTAGTGTTGAGGTGATGCCGCAGGCGCAACGAGTATTAGACAAGATAGCCACATTATTTCAGCATCAGTTTACCTATTTGACGGCGTTGGTTGGTGGTGCTGCATTTGAGCAGTTTGGCTCACACTGCCCTGAACAAACGCAAGCCATTTGTCAGCAGGCCGATGCGATTTTATTTTCTTCGGTTGGCGGGCCGGTTGATCAGCAACATCTACCGAAATGGAAAAACTGCGAGGCCAATAGTATTCTTAGTTTGCGAAAATACTTTCAATTTAATATTAATTTACGCCCTATTCGTATTTATCCTTGTTTAACCCATTTGAGTCCACTCGCGCCTGAAAAAGTTAATGCCGGTATTGATATTGCCATTTTCCGTGAGTTAAACGGAGACATTTATTTTGGTGCGCATCGTCTGGCACAAGAGTCAGCAGGGCGTATTGCACATGATGAAGCAGTTTATACCGAAGCGCAAATTGCCAGCATTGCGCATGCCGCTTTTAAAGCCGCCAAGAGCCGCAACAGGCAATTGGTTTCGGTAGATAAAGCCAATGTGCTAGCGACTTCTAAGCTTTGGCGTGAAGTGGTCAGCGAAGTTGCCCACGACTATCCAGAAGTCAGTGTCACTCATATGCTCGTTGATAATGCAGCCATGCAGCTTGTGCTCAACCCTGGGCAATTTGACGTCATACTCACCAGTAATTTGTTTGGTGATATCCTGTCTGATTTAGCTGCTGCGCTCACAGGGTCGTTGGGTTTGATTCCCTCAGCGAGCATTAATGCAGAAGGGTTTGGCCTGTATGAGCCATCCGGTGGCTCTGCACCCGATTTGGCCGGCCAGAATCGTGCTAATCCTAGTGCGCAGATACTCTCCGCAGCAATGTTGCTGCGCTATTCTTTTGCTTTAGAGCGTGAAGCGCAACTTATTGAAAAAGCGATAGAAAATACCTTAGCCAGTGGTGCCGTTACTCAAGATATTGCACAAAATGATGTTGCTAGCTTAACAACAGATCAATTTGTAGATAAGCTATTGAGTGTTATTGATAAATTACATGATCTTTAATTTTTCCTTAATCTTTTTCGGTTATGATAAAGCTCAGTGTTTGTAGATAAGATTAAGAGTATAATGTAATGACTAATGATAGAAGCACTCAAGAGCGTGATCATGAAAGCACTAAAGAATATGAAGATAACTTTGACGCTAGCATTTTTGACGAGCCGACAATGACGACTGATACCTTACCTAAACAGGCCAATGCTGCTGTTGACGGCTATCTTGATCTCAAGGGATTTAAAGCAGCGATTGAAGCAGATAGAGAGAAAAAATCACTTAATTATAGCTTATCAGAAAAAACGAATGAGCAGCAGCTTTTGCCAGGAGAGATAGCCGCTAGTTTAGATGATGGTAAAATAACCTGTAAACTGTTAGATTCCCAAAATAAAGTCATCACAGAAACTTTTACCCAACAAGAATTACAAGTTGATGCTCTTCCTAGCAAAAACCAATTTAATGAATTGAAAAAGCTAGAGCATCAGATTATTGCAGCGCTTGCAGCAAAAGGGCATACGCCCAATAAAATTATTAAGAAACATCGTGTCGCTAAAATTGATGTGCCAGAAGATTTGCCGAAATGGATTAAAGATAACAAACAACAACACATGACAGTTATTTTTGGCAGTGATCCTAAAGAACAGTTTGCTATTACGTTAATGCAACATGAGTCGCAGACAGGTAAGCAAAGTGTTAAATTTTCTTTTAATATTGCGCCTAATGCGGGTATTAAAGATGATAAAGAGCGAGACGAAGAATTAAGAGCAAGAAAAAAGCGTTCGGTTGAAGGTTTGGTTGAATTAGTTAAATTGCAATTGACTTTACCTCAGTTTGCAGGAAAAGAAAAAGATAAGATTAATCTTACTAGTTTTGAGCCAAAAGAGTTGTTGCAAGACTTTATTAAAGCGGCGCTAACTGATGGCGGCTTAACCTGTATTTTTTATAAAGATGGACATTATGAGAAAAATAAAAAAGGAGAGCCAGTTTTCTACGCGCATCAAGTGCAAAATCAAGGATCAGAGCCTGATAACACTATTAGCAATGATCAAACCCCTGCATCTAGCACCTCTGAACCATCGCTTTCATCGAGTAGTAATACATTATTCACCAGTGAGCAAAGTAGTAGTGAGATTGATGCTGATAGTTGGGAAGAGTTATCGGATCAGGAAGATGAAGAATATGATTCTTTGAGCCTTAATGGTTCTTTTTAGCGCTACTTTAATTCCACCTCTATAGCAGCAGGTGTTAGCACTGCTTTAAAAATAAGCAACAAAACGATAAGCTCCGATTAAGATAAGTAATAAATCTTGGATATAACTAGATGTTGATTATCTAATTAGATTAATGTAGTATAATTTAATCTAATTTACTAAGTAATTGATAAAATGGCAAAAGATATCTGGCATTTTTCACGCAACCCGTTAGCTAAACAATTTTTAAGCATGTTTGACAGTGGATTATCCAGTGCATTTATCCTGTTTGCACCACGTCGTATGGGTAAAACCGAGTTCTTATGCAAAGACATCCAGCCATCTGCCCAGGCAGCAGGCTATAAAGTATTTTACTTTAGTTTTTTAAGTACATTAACTCAGGCGGAACGGGTATTTACTTCAGCATTATTAGGCTTTATAGAGGAGTCTGGTTTCCTTGATAAAAGATTATTTTCACGCGTTAATAAAATTGGTGTTGCTGCAATGGGTGCTAAAGCAGAAATTGACCTTAAAGAACGTGCGATGAAAAACCATGGTGTGCAAGAACTCATTAACGTATTAGCAAAGAAAAAAAAGGTTTTGTTATTACTTGATGAAGTGCAAGTGCTTGCAAAGCATAGCTATAATGAAACTTTTATTGCCAATTTGCGCACTGCTCTTGATTTACATAAAGATCAAATTAAAGTAATTTTTACCGGCTCCTCACGAGAGGGATTGCGCCGCATGTTTTCTCAAGCAAGTGCGCCTTTTTTCCATTTTGGGCAGAATCTTCCATTTCCTGAGTTAGGAAAAGAATTTACTGATCATTTATGCCAAACATTTACTATTGTAACACAGCGTGTATTAGACAAAAAAACTTTATGGGAAGCGTTTGTTGATATGGATAAAGTACCGCAGTTGGCCCGTTCGCTAGTTGAAAGCCTCGCCTTAAATCCACAAGCAGATATTATGGAGACAAAGAAACGCTTAATGACTGAGATTTTTAGTGACAGAGCATTTGTGGAATTATGGGGAAGTTCGTCTAAACTGGAGCAGTTGTTGTTACGAGAGATTGCCCAACAGAAAAATTCTTTCTTATTTAGTGAAAAAGTGCGCCAAAAGTTGGCTAATAAGCTTGGTATTGATAACCTTGCTGTTCCTTCGGTGCAGTCCGCATTGAGAGTCCTTCAAAAAAAGAGTCTTATTGGAAAATTACCTGATAGAGGTGAGTATTTTATTGATGATCCGAATTTTAAAACATGGATTATTAACGATGGTAGCTAAATAACGCGAGTTAGATGAAAGAATGATTCAAACTTTTCCGATCTTGTTGCTAGAAGCGTTGATCGGTGATGATGTTTGAAGCAACCGTGCGTTTCAGGAGAAACGCTCGAGCCTACAGGGACGTATTAACGGCGTGTTGCGTAAAAATAAGCGACAATAGGCAGATAACCGATTGAAATAAAAAGAGATAACCGTCGAACTGACGTTAATTAAGTCACTGTAGAACAGTCTTCTCAAAAATGATGTTTTCAAAAGAGGTGGTTATTGCGAAATCAGTAAAAAGTTTTCCCGATAGAATTTAAGTTCAGCGATTGAGTCGTAAATATCTGACAATGCTAGGTGCTTCGATTCTTTAGTTAATTTTTTTGCTATCTCAGGCGCCCATCGTTGTGCCAATATTTTAAGCGTGCTGACATCAAGGTTGCGGTAATGGAAATGCTCTGCCAAGCTTGGCATTTCTTTGCATAAAAAACGCCTATCTTGGCAAATAGAATTACCGCACATAGGTGATTTATTCTTAGCAACATGTTGTGTTAGAAAAGCCAGCGTTTGCTTTTCGGCTTCTTGCGTGGTTATACAGCTTTCTAGCACACGGTTGACTAGCCCTGAGCGGGTATGGTGTGAGGTATTCCATTCATCCATTTGTGCCAATCTTTCTTTTGATTGCTGGATTGCGATGACGGGTCCTTCAGCAATAAGGTTTAAATCGCTATCAGTAACCACGGTGGCAATTTCTAGAATATGGTCTTCTTCTACATTTAATCCAGTCATTTCTAAATCTATCCAAATTAGTGGATGGCTATTATTTGTCATAAGAGTGTGTCCTTATTTTTATAGCATTCTAGTTATTCACTTTTTTCCAGGTTTGTTTTAATGGAACAATTTCATTGAACACGGGATGCTTTTCACTGTGATCTTTTATATCGGTGCTAAAGTAGCCAACACGGGTAAATTGAAAAGCAGTGTTGGGTTTTACGTGTAATAAACTACTTTCAATTTTACTGGAATAAACTTTGAGAGACTCGGGGTTAATGTGTTGCAGAAAATCATCGCTGGCAGCAGGATTAGGGTGGTTGAATAAGCGATCATAAATGCGAATAGTGGCATCTTTTGCGTCACCACAAGAGACCCAGTGGATAATTCCTTTTACTTTTTGGCCATCTTTTGGTTTTTTGCCGCCTAGTGTGTCTTTGTCATAGTGGCAGTGTAGGGTGACGATTTCACCTTTGCTATTTTTTATAATTTTATGACAATGAATAACATAAGCATTACGTAAACGAACAGGCGTTTCTGGCGTGAGTCTAAAAAAATCTTTTTGAGGCTGTTCCATAAAATCATCGCTATCGATGTATAATTCACGACTAAATGGAATTTGCCGTTTTCCCATTTCTGGGTTTTGTGGATGTACAGAGACTTCTAACTGCTCGATACTGTCTTCAGGATAATTATCGATAATCACTTTAACAGGCTTTAAAACGGCAGTAGCACGGGCAGCACATTGATTGAGGTAATCACGAATTTCTTGTTCTAGTACACTCAAGTCGATAATTGAGTCTTGTTTAGAGATACCAATTTTTTCACAAAAGTGTCTGATTGCCTCAGGAGGTACACCGCGGCGTCTTAAGCCACATAGTGTTGGCATGCGCGGGTCATCCCAGCCGGATACAATTTTTTTGTCGACTAATTCTTTGAGTTTGCGTTTGCTGGTTACTGTGTAATTTAAATTTAAACGAGAGAACTCAATCTGTCGCGGTTGATGCGGCATTTGACAGTGTTTGACGAACCAATCATATAAAGGACGGTGGTCTTGAAACTCCAAAGTACAAAGCGAATGTGTAATGCCTTCGATGGCATCAGATAGAGCGTGCGAGAAATCATACATGGGGTAAATACACCATTTTTTTCCGGCGCGTTGGTGTGCTATGTTGCGAATACGATAAATGGCGGGATCACGTAGATTAATATTACCTGCACTCATGTCAATTTTAGCGCGTAATGTGTATTGGCCTTCGGCAAATTCCCCTGATTTCATACGTTGAAATAGGTCTAGATTGTCAGCGATATTGCGTTCTCTATCAGGACTTGGTTTTCCTGGGCTAGTAAGCGTGCCGCGATACTCACGCATTTGTTCAGCACTGAGGCTGTCAACATAGGCTTTACCGTCTTGGATGAGTTTGATGGCAAGCTGGTATAGCTGCTCAAAGTAATCTGAGGTATGGTAGAGATGTCTGCCCCAATCAAAACCCAGCCAACGAACATCTTCTGCAATGGCTATTGCATATTCCTGTTCTTCATTGCTGGGGTTAGTGTCATCAAAACGCAGGTGGCAACGGCCTTGGTAGTCATTAGCAAGGCCAAAGTTAAGACAGATTGATTTGGCGTGTCCGATATGTAAATAACCATTGGGTTCGGGTGGAAATCGGCTCACAATATGGTGATGTTTGCCGTTTTCTAGGTCGTCTGTGATTATTTTTCGGATAAAATTTGAACTATTAACAGGGGCTTTTTCACTCATAACTGCTTGTCTCTTGGGCCAAAATTCCAGTATAACAGCACTTATATAGTGATGCGATAGCTAGCTGTTTCTACCGTTAGTCGCAGCAGCAGCAATCAAGCCTACAGGGGCGTATTAAACGTCAGTTCGGCAGTTATTTCTTTATAATTTCACCTAGCTATCTGCCTATTGCCGCTTATTTTACGCAACACGCCGTGGACCAACCATGTTGTCATTTTTTGTTCAAAAAAATGACAACATCTCTCTTAACTTCTCCTAACTCCACCGGTATTTCAC
The DNA here is from genome assembly GCA_964606725.1 of uncultured Coxiella sp. Classification (GTDB taxonomy): domain Bacteria; phylum Pseudomonadota; class Gammaproteobacteria; order Coxiellales; family Coxiellaceae; genus 2-12-FULL-42-15. Next base: position 6,623 of record CAZSHR010000020.1, on the reverse strand, counting down.
GCTTCTCAGCGCAGGTCGGTTAAGCCGAGTTCGCCCGCTTTGCTCACCTTGCGCCTGCTTGCTTTGTAACGGTCAAAACAACCTCGTGTTGTTTTGACCGTTACACGCAGCGCTGCTCAGGTTGCGCAAGCGTAACGCTCTCTCGGCTTAACCGACCTGCACTTTGCTCTTGATACAACCAAAGTGCAAACACATCACTGTAGGCTCGAGCGTCGCATCCCTGCGGTTAACCGTTGCTTTAAAAATAAGCGACAATAGGCAGATTTGTGCGTGAAAATAACTCGTTTCTCCTAATCAACGTTAATTTTTTATCGAACTGACGTTATTAACGGGAAGAATTAGACTGGCACTCATACCCTGGTTTTGCCAGAGTAGAGTGCCTGTTACTGTAGTGTGATTACTTGAGCAAGGCTTATCTGCCAATGATTTGTTTGAATTGCATTTTTTGCTCGTCATCTAGCACATTAAACATGTCATTACGCAATTTCATGTTTTGCTCGATGCGTTTTGCAATCAGCTCTCCTTGTTTTTCAGCTAATTTTGATATCGCTTTTGCATCGTAGTTACCTGCACTGTATTCTTGCAATTTCATCATATTTTGTTCGAGTTGCGTTGCAATCTCTTGTTGCTGGTTTTGTGCATCCATTTTGATTTTACGCATTTCTCTTTTTTGTGCGAAGCTTAAATCAAGCTGTTTGAGCGTATTTTTCAATTCGCTTTGCGCCTGTTTATCCGAACAGCCATCATTGTGATTGCTAGAAAATGCCGCAGGCATCATAAATAAGCATGCTAAGATGCTGCTAGTTAATAATTTTTTCATGGTTGTTACCCCTTTGCATTAAAATTTTAATTTGATGATAACAATTATAGAACAACTCCTGATTAAATTTTAAAAATTCTTTAAAACATAAAAGAATGTAGCTATTCTTGTGTGTCATCGCCTGTTTACACAGCAGCCATATAAAATACGGGCTACATGGCATTGATTCTAGTGGCTTTGTGCTACAATACAACTAGGTAGTTTTATTTAATTTTTATCAACATCAGGTGCTTATCATGCAGTGTTACACAACTAATCAACAGGATGCGGGCATTCCCATTATTGCCCTAACACCAGCACGCTTAGAGCGTTACTTCTTACAGCAGTCTGCAAGACACCAATCTTGGATAGATTTATCCCAATTTAAGGCACAGTCTGGTCAAGTGTGTTTGCTAACCACTGATTCAGGTGAGTTAGCGCGCGTGCTATTAGGTGTGGCCAGTGCAGATGATTATAGTGCGTTTGTGGTGTTGGCTAAGCAGTTGCCTCAAGCAATTTTTCACATTGACAACAGCGATGACTTTTTTACCCAGGAGCAATATCAGCGGGCAGAAATGGCTTGGGGCTTAGGTAGTTACCAGTTTAATGCCTACCGTAGTGTAGAGGATTATCCAAGTCAACTAGCGCTATTGTCACACACTGATATGGTGCCACACTTAGTGAGCAGTATTTTCCTAGTGCGTGATCTGATTAACACGCCGGCTGATGACATGGGTACTGAGGAATTAGCTACGGTTGTTAAAGAACTAGCACGAGAGCATAAAGCCTCATTTACTGCAGTTAAAGGTAAGGCGTTAATGACTGGCTACCCTGCTATTTATGCCGTAGGGCGTGCGGCACGGTGTGAGCCGCAGTTATTGGATTTACATTGGGGTGATAAGTCATTACCTAAAGTAACATTAGTAGGTAAAGGAATTACCTTTGATAGTGGCGGCTTGGATTTAAAATCAGCATTGGGCATGCGCTTGATGAAAAAAGATATGGGCGGTGCGGCGCATGTAATTGGTTTGGCGCGATTAATTATGTTGGCTAAACTACCTATTCATTTGCGTTTGCTTATTCCTACCGCAGAGAATGCCATTGATGCGAATAGTTATCATCCAGGCGATGTTATTAAAACGCGTGCAGGTCATTCTGTGGAAGTGGAAAATACCGATGCCGAAGGGCGGCTTATTTTAGCCGATGCGCTAACGGCAGCAGTTGAAGAACAGCCGGATTATTTGATTGATATGGCTACCTTGACTGGAGCGGCAACGGTAGCGCTAGGGCCAGAGCTGCCAGCGATGTACTGTAATGATGATACGTTTGCTGAAAAAGTATTAATGGCTTCTCGCAAAGCGCATGATCCCTTATGGCGCATGCCACTTTATACTCCTTACCGAGACTTTTTGAAAAGTGATATAGCCGATATATTAAGCGCTGCTACTGTACCAATGGGGGGGTCGATCACAGCGGCTTTATTTTTACAGCATTTTGTACCCGATAACTTGCGTTGGATGCATTTTGATTTATTAGGTTATAATAAAACAGCAAAAACAGGTCGTTTAGTAGGGGGTGAAGCCATGGCGATTCGCGCTATCTTTGAGTTTCTAAGTGCAAGTTTTGCAAAATAAGGAATAAAATTCATGCGCAAACCTATTTACCTTGTCAATAGCGCACGTACGCCATTTTTAAAAGCCCATGGCAAACCAGGTGTTTTTAGTGCCAGTGATTTAGCAGTTTATGCGGGTCGCGAACTATTAACAGCGCTGCCATTTTCTCCTGAGATCATTGACGAGGTAGTTGTTGGCTGCATGGTACCACGTGAAAACGAGGCTAATATTGCTCGCTTAATTGCTTTACGTCTAGGTTGTGGCAATAGTACGCCAGGTTGGACAGTGCAACGCAATTGTGCTTCAGGAATGCAAGCGTTACACTGTGGCTTAAATGATATTGCTTTAGGCCATGCTGATTTAGTCCTAGCCGGTGGTGCAGAAGCCATGAGCCGTGCACCGTTGACTTACAATAATACTATGGTGACATGGTTTGCCTGTATGCAGCAGGCTAAATCTTTAAAAGAAAAATTAAAAGTGATCACTCATTTAAAACCTGCTGCTTTATTTTCTCCCATTATTAGTTTGTTAAGTGGCTTGTGCGATCCTCTATCGGGGTTAAGCATGGGGCAAACGGCTGAAATTCTTGCGGATCGTTTTCAGATTAGCCGTGAAGCGATGGATAATTTTGCGCTACGCTCACATCAACGTGTTGTCGCTGCGCAACAGGCGGGGCATTTTAGTGATATCGTTACGCTGTTTAACGCTGATCATGTTTGTGCAGCCGATGATGGGGTAAGACCGCATAGTAGTTTAGAGAAATTAGCAAGTCTGCATCCCTTTTTTGATAAACAATTTGGCTTGGTAACGCCAGGCAATAGCTCTCAGGTGACCGATGGTGCCAGTTTATTGTTATTAGCTAGTGAGTCTGCGGTGAAAAAATACAAGCTTGATGTGTTAGCAAAAATTGTAGATATACAATGGGCTGCATTGAATCCAGATAGCATGGGATTAGGGCCAGTATTTGCAGCCACTCCTTTGCTACAACGTCATGGCCTTGGTCTATCGGATATTGATTACTGGGAAATTAATGAAGCCTTTGCTGCACAAGTCATTGCGTGTTTATCGGCTTGGCAAAATGATGATTTTTGTCGCAAGGAATTAGGGTTGCAGCAAGCCCTAGGAAGTATTGATGCAGAGCGTCTTAATATTGACGGTGGTGCAATCGCATTAGGGCATCCTGTTGGTGCCAGTGGTGCAAGAATTGTGGCGCAATTGGCACACATTTTAAACCGTAAAAAAGCCAAGCGTGGAGTAGCTGCTATTTGTGTCGGTGGCGGCCAAGGCGGTGCCTTGTTATTAGAATCGGTGTAAGGGGAATAACAGTGACAATACCATCGTATCAACATTGGCGGCTGGAGGTGGATCAACAACAATTACTGTGGCTGTATTTGGACCGCATTGATAAGTCAGTTAATTCATTAAACCTAGCAGTTTTTCAAGAGCTTGAACTGATTTTAGATAACATTATACAACAGCCTCCGCGTGCTGTTATTATTGCTTCTGCTAAGTCCAAGGGATTTATTGCTGGAGCCGATATTTCACAATTTTCAACCCTAAAAGATCAAGCACAAGCGTTTGAGTTAGTGCGCCAAGCGCAGCAAATACTGAATAAACTGGCATCATTACCCGTACCAACCGTGGCAATGATTAGCGGCTTTTGCTTAGGTGGGGGCTGTGAGTTGGCCTTAGCCTGTCGTTATCGGGTAGCAGAAGACAGTGCAGATACCAGAATTGCTTTACCAGAGGTGAAATTAGGCATTCACCCAGGTTGGGGAGGAACAGTGCGCTTACCGGATCTGGTCGGTGTGTTTTCTGCCATGTCGTTGATTTTATCAGGCCGAAGTTTATCGGCAGTGTCAGCGAAAAAAATAGGTCTTATTAATGCGGCTGTCTCTAAACGTGAATTAAAACGAGCAGCTTGTTATTTTGCTTTGCAGACGCCGCCGTGCAAGCGTTTATCACCATTAATACGTTTTTGCCATAGTGCTGTGATGCGGCCTTTAGTGGGGCAAATGTTATTACATCGCGTCTCTCGTTTAGTGAATGAAAAACACTATCCTGCACCTTTTGCTGCTGTGCGCCATTGGGTTAAGTCAGGAACTGGTAAAAAAGCTTACCTAAATGAAGCACATTCCGTGGCTCGCTTGTTAACTCATGATAGTTCTCGTGAATTAGTCAGGGTATTTTTCTTGCAAGAGCGTCTTAAAAGCCTTGCTAAAAAATCAGTGCAAAAATCGCAACATATTCATGTGATTGGTGCAGGTACGATGGGGGGGGATATTGCCGCTTGGTGTGCCTATAAGGGCTTTAGAGTGACCTTGCAAGATTCTTCAATGCCACATATTGCGGCATCACTAAAACGTGCTGCTGATTTTTATCGTAAGAAATTGCGCAAACCACGTCTTGTACAAGCGGTGATGGACAGGCTACAACCAGATGGCAAAGGCTTAGGGGTTGCTAAAGCTGATATAATTATAGAGGCCATTTTTGAAGACTTAACGGCAAAACAGACCCTGTATCAAAAGATTGAATCGCAAATGAAGTCAGGAGCTATATTAGCAAGCAATACTTCCAGTATTCCTTTGGAAGATTTAAGTGCTGTGCTTGAAGACCCAACACGGCTTGTGGGAATTCATTTTTTTAATCCGGTGGCAAAAATGCCTTTGGTTGAAGTTATCGAGAGTGATAAGACAGCAACAGTCGTGTTGGAGCAAGCCATAAGTTTTGTTAATCAACTGGGACGTCTTCCCATTGCTGTTAAGTCAACGCCAGGATTTCTTGTCAATCGCTTATTAATGCCTTATTTGTTGGAAGCCACGCAATTAGTTGCAGAAGGGGTGGCACTGACCAGCATCGATAGTGCGGCAACCGACTTTGGTATGCCCATGGGACCTATTACCTTGGCAGATGTTGTGGGTTTAGATGTGTGTTTATCAGTAGCAAGGCGCTTAACTGAGTGTTATGGTGGTCAAGTGCCTGATAGTTTAAGCAAACTAGTAGATCAAGGTCATTACGGGCGTAAAACTAATCGTGGTTTTTATAGCTATCGCAAAGGCAAGCTAATTAACAGTAGTAAAAATTCTCGTAGAGCAGCGACTATTTCCAATAAGGATATTCAAGATCGTTTAGTCTTTAGGATGCTAAATGAGGCGATGGAGTGTTTAAGCCAAAACACAGTGGCGGATAGCGAATTACTCGATGCAGGAATGATTTTTGGAACGGGTTTTGCACCGTTTCGTGGTGGTCCTATGCGTTATGTGCAACAACAAGGCCTTGAGACAGTGTTAATGCGTTTTAATGAATTAGCCGAGCAGTATGGGGAGCGTTTTACCCCCGTTGGTGCTTGGAAAAATTTCAAACAATTAGTTGAGTAATCATAAGAGAGCCAATTATGTCAGTGTATTCAAGCAAAAAATCCACTTTATGGCAGCTAGTTAAGCTATCCATCAAGCATTATCCTAAAACTTTATATGCTGCTTTTATTTTTATTGCTTTTGCATCATTGCTACAAAGTTTTTATTTATTTACTTTACCTCTAACTTATCATCCTTGGGGCTATGCGATATTGGCTTTATTAGTGAGTGTTTATTTTGGAAGCGGTGTTATTTATTCTAGTCATTTAGCACTGATGCAACAACGCTTGAGTTTTTTAAAACGCGCTTGGGGTGCTTGCCAAAAATGGCCGCGTATTATGGTGTGTGGCTTGCTTTATGCAGGTATTTTTACGCTAATGATGTACTGGTTGCAGTTGTTAACCTATTTAGGAACCCAATGGGGATTTATTGGCAAAGCACAAGGCTTATGGGATTTATTATTAGTAGGTGCGCCATTGTTGGTAGTTAACTTATTACTCTTATTGTCGTTTCCTTTATTAATTGTGACTCGAGATTCTTTTTTTACTTGCTTGAAAAAGAGTTGTTTTTTAGCATGGAAATGCCGTTTGAAAGCCGTCTTTGTGCTCTATTTTGCAATGGCATGCTTTGTTTATATTACCATGCCAACCACGGTTCATGCTGGATGGTTGATTGCCTACCATGTTAAGGTATTATTTGATTTGCTAGCATACTTGCTGTTGATGCCATTAATTACCAATTATATGCTGTTTTTGCTAAATGATTTGCAGATTGATTAACGATTGCTGAGCTAATGCTATTTAACATCAGTTCGACGGTTATCTCTTTTTATTTCAATCGGTTATCTGCCTATTG
>CAZSHR010000019.1:0-18139 GCA_964606725.1 uncultured Coxiella sp. | reverse complement strand
TTTTAAAACATCTGCTGTTTTAAAATCCCCCCACTGCGCCCTTGGCACAGTGACCCCCTTTGTTAAGGGGGTGATTAACTTGTGCAGACTCGCCCCCTTTTTTAAAAGGGGGCCGACAACTTTAGTTGTCGGGGGGATTCATTCTGCATGCTCTTGCATAAAAATATTTTCTTTAATTTAAAAGATCGAAATTTGATAGATATTTCTCAAATAACTGTGCAGTGATAGGGCGCCACTCAGCATTAAGTAGTTTTAATAAAGCCTGTGTTCTATCTTGTAACACATGACTATGAACGCTTGGGTGACATTTTTCATTAAGCCAGCCAACATGCAATAGAAATCGCTCTATCAATGGTCGGTGTTCTTCATGATCTAGATGATTAATAATCGCCTTGATAAAGTGATCCATGTCACAGGTCTTAACAACCTTATTGTGAAAACCACTAAAGAAATTAGCCAAATCAAAAAAATGAGGATTAAATATATGAAAACTAGTATTTGTTAATTGTTGACAATCAAATAGCCGCACAATGGCATTTGCTGTTGTGTCTACCGGCGATATTTCAACTTGAGCAAGCTCTGGTACAATCAAACCAAGTGCTAATAAACATTTTATTCTGTTAAAAAATGAATTATCTTGACAATTCTTTTGAATACTACCATCGGTTGCAAAAGCTAAATTTCCTAGCCGATAAATATTACTGCTAATTCCATGATTGCGATACTGAATGACAATTTGCTCACCCTCTAATTTAGTTTTAATATAAATATTCTCGCTGAGACTTGATTGCATTTGTTGATTATCTTCTGTGAAAAAACAGAAATTTTGTGAGTATAATTCTTGCTCTGTTAATATTGATATTGTAGATATATAATGGAAATCTTTGGCACCAGTTGCGCTCGTAAATTCCAGTAAATTACGCGTTGTTTGAACATTTATATCATAAAATTTACTAGCTTCTCCATAATGCTTTACCAAAGCGGCTGCGTGAATAACGCTATCGATTGTGTTTGCTAACTGAGTATAATTTTCTAAAGATAATCCTAACTGTTTTTTGCTTAAATCTCCTGCTAGAACATGCAATCTAGACCCTAAAAATCTGTCTAGACTAGATTGAAAATAATATTGATATTTATCGCTTAGTCGCTTTAGGGCGCTTTTTCTAGAGTCTCCCCGTATAATCAGATAAATAGTATAATTTGTTGTCGTTAATAAATTAAACAACAAATAAGAACCTAGATACCCCGTTGCTCCTGTTAATAATACATTGTTAATCGCTTTTTTTTGGGTTAGAGAAAATTTTTCTTTTGCAATGGTTCGTAAGTATTCATTAACTTGTGAGCGTTGTATAATATTATTGTAGTGTGATGGCGTAGTTTGATAATTTTTTTTAACTTTTTCTAAGCATTGGTATAAAAAGTTATTTGAAGACGGTATATGCCAAGCGAGCGATTTTGGTGTTTTAAAGCGAAACACATCGGAAACTGTGATACGAAAGTTCTTTTGTAAAGCAGACACTAGACTAATCGCTTTTAGTGAATCACCACCCAGTTCAAGAAAATTATCGTTTATCCCAATACGGTCACGCTTTAAAATTTTCTCAAAGGCCATAACAATCTGTTTTTCTTTATCATTATGAGGTGATTCATAAGGAGCTTTGTAATCGATAGGTAATTTTGGCAATGCATTTTTATCTAATTTTCCATGAGTCGTTAACGGTAATTTTTTTAAGTAGATCAAGAAACGTGGTATCATATAAGCCGGCAAATACAAAGCAAGATACTCTTGCAATGCATCGTGTGCAACAGGTTGCTTGGCAACATAATAAGCAACCAGGTGGTTTTCATCGTTTAACTGTTTTTGCATAACCAATGCTTGACTGATATCCGAATATTCGAGTAGTTTAGCTTCTATTTCCCCTAATTCTACTCGGTATCCACGAATTTTCACTTGATGATCATTACGGCCAATGTATGCTAATCTGCCATCGGGTAGCCATCTGACTAAATCGCCGCTTTTATAAAGCCTATTATTTCTGTTATGCTTTTTTTCTGATGGAGTTTGAAAAGGGTTAGCAACAAATTTTTCTTTTGTCAAATCTGGACGATTTAAATAGCCATAAGCTAAACCCTCACCACCGATGTATAACTCACCAATGGCACCGATAGGAAGTGGCTGCATTGATTTATTTAAAACAAATAGTTGCTTGCCTGGTATGGCTGTCCCAATCAAAGAAAGATGGCTATCCTCCATATCTGTAATTTCTTGATAAGTAGCATGTACCGTGGTTTCTGTTGAGCCGTACATGTTAATTACTTGTGTTTTACAGGATTGATAAATCGTAAACCAGTTTTTTAAATTGTTAATAACTAAGGTATCACCCCCTAAGATCACATACCTTAATTGTGTGAGTTTTTCGGTTTCGAACTTATCAGAGGCAATAGTGATAAATTGATAAAACGCTTTGGGTGTTTGATTAAGAACCGTCACTTTTTTTTGATAACACAGTTTATAGAATAGGTGTAAATCTGTAATCTGTTCCTGTGTTGGTATAATTAATTTTGCACCATAAAGCAATGCTCCCCACAGTTCCCAAACTGAAAAGTCAAATGCGTAGGAGTGAAATAATACCCAAACATCATTGCTTTGAAAAACATATCGTTTGCTAGCACGAGTGAACAATTGCGCTACATTATGATGTGATTGCATGACTCCTTTAGGATTGCCAGTTGTTCCACTGGTATAAATAATGTAAAGTAAATCACTTGCTTTTGTATCAGGGTAGGCAATGGAATCAGGCTGCTCGGCAAGTTTTTTTTCTAGTATGGGGTCATCAATTAATAGCAGTCTCGTATTTTGAAACAGCTCGCTTAATTTTTGTGAATGATTTTTATTGCTGATAAGTAAAGTTGACTTAGCATCATCAACAATATAGCGAGTTCTTTGGTTTGGATAACTTGGATCAATGGGTACGTAGGCGCACCCTGCTTTCAACACCGCTAAAATAACCATAGGCAGGTCAATGGTTTTATCAAGATAAAGTGAAATTAATTGATTTTCATGGACACCGCAGTTTTGCTTTAAGTAGTTCGCCAGTTGATTTGCTTTTTTATTCAGCTCATCGTAAGTCATTGCTATATTTTTATAGACTAGGGCGATGTGATGAGGGTTTTTTGTGACTTGTTTTTCAAACATTTTATGCAGCGTTTCATGGGAGGCTTGCTTGGTGCTATTAGGATTCCAATCATAAATCACTTGCTGATACTCACGAGGGGAAATGATTTTATAGTGGTCTATGAGAGCGTCACTCTTTTTATCGCATAAATCGTCTACAATATTGGTAAATAATCTGCAATAATTTTTAACAAATGACAGCAATAATTCTTTATCAATTTGTCCGGCATCATAGCGAAAGTAATAGTTAATCTGATCATTTCTTATTTCTTGACCAACCATTAATGGCATTGATAAGTCAACTTTCAGTGCGTAATTTGATTCGATCTTATTAATTCCTGAAAAATTAAATGGCTTATGATCGACATCGGTTTGGCTAAAATTAATCGTTAGTAGCCCTGTGCAGTCTGTGGTTGATAGAATATCTCCAACTAAGTGATAATGGCAATTCCCTTTTTTCTTCGCTTTGAAATGTGATCTTGCCTGTTCTAGTAAATCTTGAACTGTTGTATTTTGATTAAAATTAAAAACGATGATATTAGTATTTACCTGCGTCCCATACATAAAGGATGATCCTTCGCGAATTGCCACAGAGTAACTGATCGGTATTTTGGTTTTTTCAGCGTAATGGCGCAACAAAACAGCAAAAACAACTTGACCCAAAAGATAGGGGGTAACACCATATTGTGATTTGAGTTTTCTTATTGTTTGATAAAATGGCTGGGAAAAGCTAAATCGATGTTCAGCTACAGTTTTGGGTTTTTGTGTTGCTGATTTTAAAAAATCAATATCAATACCCTCAACTCCGTTTAAGGTATTCTGCCAAAATTGTTGGCCTTCTTCAGCATGATAATTTAACTTTTCTTCAAGGTCATTGTTTAATCTAGCGAGCAAATGGCGCTGCTCACTAAGATTAATCATTGCTTGATGGGATTTATTGTTGTAATAATTGGAGATTTCCTCAAGCCAAACACTAAGATTTATCCCATCCATCAGCAGATGATGGACTACTAAAATCAATCTAAATTTCTGTTGCTGTAGTTTTACGAGTAATATTCTCGCTAAATGTCCTTGTGCCAGATCAAAGGGTTGTTGCACGTAGCCTAATAACTCTTGATGGTTCAAGGGAATGCTGGAATATTGGAGAGGTATATTAATCGCTGCATCTTCCAGCCAATAGTATTGACCTGATTTTTCGATAATTCTGCTATGTAGTAAAACATAATCTTTAGTGAGACGCTCTAATGCATCCCTTAGCTGCAATTCGCTAATTTCTCCAAAAAGAGTCTGATCGATAACAATGTTATAATCGTTGCGAGACGGATTGATTTTCCATTCGTGACAGAATATGATGCTATATGGAGATAGCCCAATGCAAGCTCTCATTATACTCTAAACTAGCCTTGATATAAGTTCTATACTTAAAATATTAAGCTTGCTTGCTACTCTACTTCCTTACCTTTCCTGACAGCTTACTATCATAGATAAATTGATTAGTCAATACATTGCCTAATTGCTGCGGCAGTTCTTCGCTATCTTATTGCCAGAGTATTCAGCGGATATACCGATGTTCAGATTGGTAGAGTGCAATGGAACTAAACATATATTCGGTTAAAACGTTAGAGATTTGCAAAAGGACTTAACTAGGATGCGCGAATCTTTTGTTTAATTAATAATCGACTGCAAATCAGTAAATCAGGTATCTTCGATGCTGACTTTGTGGTAAAAGTGATTTGGCAAATAGCAAGCCATTTTATTATTAACCTGGTATGCTGGCCTAATCACGGATTCCGAAATGAGGTATAACTGTTATGTATCAAGCATCTAAACTATTTGAGCAGCTAAATAGCGTAGCAACTATGATTGCGACAGCAATTTACTGGCAAGACAAGTGTGGCAGAATTCTTGGTGCTAATGATCATGCGCTACAGCTATTAGGGGCATCCAGCAGTATTATTGGGAAAACGCTTGACGAAATTTATCCACACGAGATAGCGCAACCGATTGTGTGTCATAATCAGGAAGTCATCAGCACAGGGCAAGCACTGTATCAGGAGGAAACCGTGAAAAACCTGACCACTGGAGCACGGCAATCTCTCATGAGTATTAAAGTGCCAATACATGATGAGCAAAGCAACATTGTTGGTATTGTTATTACAGCACAAGACATTATTGCAACAAGACAGCGCAGTAAAGACAGCACATTAAATAGCCTTAAAAAAATTGCCCAGATACTACCGATTAATGTCTATTGGATGGATACCAGAAATATTTTGTTGGGAGTAAATAACCCAACCTTAGAAGCGGTTGGCGCTCTTTGTTATGACGATATTATTGGTAAAACACTTTACGATTTTTATCCTGATGAAATAGCAGAGCCAATAGTAGAAAATCACAACGAGGTCTTAGCCACTGGAAAAACATTAACTCATGAAGAGATGATTGAAGACATACACACAGGTGCAGTAAAATATTTTACTGCTATTAAATCTCCTTTGTATGACGAAAGTGGAACCCTTTTAGGAACAGTAGGTGTTTCTATTGATATTACCAGTCAAAAACAAGCAGAAAAATTAGCCATTGAGAATACCGCTCATAAGCATGCTCTAAAAGAGCAAGAAAAATTTATTAAAATTGCCAATCAAGTGGCACATGATATTCGCTCACCCTCTGCTGCATTAGCCATGTTAGCCACTGCTTGTGTTACGCTTCCTGAAAAAGATCGCACTATTCTAAGAACAGCCGTTGGTCGCATTGAAGATATTGCCCATTATTTATTGGCGCAATACAAAAAACCAAACGATAAATCTCCTGAGTCGAAAAAAGATGCTATACAGCCATTATTGGTATCCACACATCTTTTGGAAATTCTCACCGAGAAAAAATACCATCATCAGCATTTGGCCATCACATTTGACACAAAAATTAATCAATCTGGTTCTTTTGCTTTTATTTATATCAAGCCAAGTGCTTTTGATCGAATGCTGTCTAATTTACTCAATAATGCTATTCAGGCAGTTGATCCGAAAACTGGAGCAATTGAGCTTGAATTAACAGCTTCTGAAGCACAAATCGAATTAAGCATTCAGGACAATGGCAAAGGAATACCATCATCTATCTTAGAAAAAATTAATAATAATTTGGCAATTACTGCAGGAAAAAAGGAGGGCCATGGTATTGGATTAACCCAAGTACGCGATACCTTGGCTCGCTATAATGGCCGCTTTACTATTGACTCGATTGCTGGAAAAGGCACTAGAATTACCTTAACTTTCCCACAAGTGGCCGCGCCAAACTGGATTACTGCATCACAAATTACCTTAAACGCTCAAGATCAGGTGCTTATTCTTGACGATGATCCTGCAATTCATGGAGCTTGGGATGCACGCTTGCTGCCGTTAAAGAAAGAGTTCCCTGATTTATCGATTAAACATTTTACTGAAGGTAGTGAAGTGCTTAACTACCTTGATACGCTATCTGAGACACAAAAAAAGAGACTTTTTCTATTAAGTGATTATGAGTTAATTGGGCAATCTAACAACGGCTTGCAGATTATTGAAGAAAGTAACCTTGCGCGCACTTTGTTAGTTACCAGTCATTATGCAAATCCAGAATTACAAGCACAAGCAATAAAAATTGGTACATCGATTTTACCTAAGGCATTAGCGTCTGAAATTGCTCTAGTTTTTGCAAGCTCTTTAAGTCAAGAAATACCTTCTGATCTTGATAAGCAATCCGTTAGTGTCGTAGTTGTGGATGATGATACTTATTTTGCAAAAACCCTGATGGATTTTTTATTTAGTAATCAATCACAATGCGCAGATCACTATGCAGAACCGCAAGACTTGCTTGATGCTATCAGCAAGTACTCAAAACAAACCATTTTTCTCTTAGATAACCACTTTACTCGCAGCACTCTCAGTGGTATTGATTTAGCGCAGCAGCTCTATCAGCAAGGCTATAAACAGCTTTATTTATTATCCGGTGAGCAACTTGATCCTGATCAATTACCCAATTACCTCACCTTAACCATCAAAAGTGCCCAAGGAATGAGTTATCTTAAAGAAATAGTGATGCAACAACAAAATCTGCTGTCAGATGATCAGAGTTCTGATGATGTTGGCGTTGATTTAACGAAAAATAAAATAAGCTCTGTTCGGTCTGAATTAAATAATCCAGTAATCAACCAACAGTTTTTGCAAGGTATTCAGGGGTTTGTTAACCGTATTGCTCATGATTTAGCAACACCACTGATGATTATTGGTATGAATAACACAACGTTGCAAGAAGCACTGCCCACCTTGCTCGATAGCGATTCACAACAGCCTACCCAGAATCTTGATGCTGAGATAGTTGGCATTCAAGAGAGTACCAGTAGAGTAGCTGCATTAATCGATGAATTATCCTCTACTTTTCGTAATCTAATACAGAAAAACTTAAACCCCAGTGATTTTATGAAGTGCAGTATTTATAACAGTATCAACTACGCATTAGCAACACTGGCGAGTGAGCAGTATAAGCGAGTAAGTTGGGAGAGAGAGGAATTATTTGATTTTCTAGGCAATGAAATTGCCAGCATCCAACTGATACGCCAATTGCTAGTGTATATTTTCAATAGTAGCAAGGATCATGCTGCGCAAGATATAGTGATTATGCAAGAGTCTCATCAGTCACATAATACCGTTTATATCAAGCAAGTCGTTGATGCGTCTGTTGATAACAAAACATTAATTCCAGCATCACAGCTAGGGATGGAAGTTATTTTTGCGATGCAAATACTAGAAAAATTTGGTGGTGAATTAACATGTTATACACTACCCAATCAATATTTGCAATTTGTCTTATCATTTCCCAGTTACTCGGATGCTTGATTTTCCTGGTTTATTGTCTGTCTCTTTTATGAGTGTCACTTGCATTGGTAGAGCAGAAAGTACCATAGCGGAATAATGGATGACTCCTCTCGTTTTGATAATTCGCTGGTAATAAGCTGTGTTTTTGCCTTTTTGAAATGAGTGCTGCTCTCCTGTAATGCCTGTTTTTCACGTTGATATACTTTCTCTTCGCTTAAATCGTCAGCAGTGACTTGTATGAGTTTTGTGATGGTGTTGCCTTCTCTGACAGCAAAATCAGTTTCTTGTTTTCCTTTCCAGTAGTAAATGTCACCGTCTTGGTATCTTTTGAGTTGTTGATAAACCAGTGTTTCAATATTTCTGCCTAAGTCTGTCGAACCACTAAAGGCAGTGATGTAACGCAGTCCCAAATCAAGCGCATGGACTTTTTGTGGGTGACGGTTTCTTTCTGATGTTTTTAGGCTGTAAAAAGGGAGTAAATCGATAAGAAATGCAGATTGCAAATAATGGCAATAAGTGCGTGAGGTTTCT
This sequence comes from uncultured Coxiella sp., assembly GCA_964606725.1. GTDB lineage: Bacteria > Pseudomonadota > Gammaproteobacteria > Coxiellales > Coxiellaceae > 2-12-FULL-42-15. Next base: position 9,583 of record CAZSHR010000019.1, on the reverse strand, counting down.
ATTGAGATTCCAAACTTTTTTGCTATACGATGAAATGAGATTAAACTGGCCGTTTGTGTTAATAAATAAATGGCTAAATTTCTTAAAAGACTAATATCGCGAACGGAGTAGCGCATGGCAACGTCTTTGAATAAAAGGTCATCAAAATACTGTTTTAACAACAATTCACGGCGTTCATCTGACTCACTTAAAACAACCTCTGGAAAACCACCCCATTGTAAATAATTTTTTAAGGCGTGTTTAACTGGGTATGGCGTGGCAATCGGAAAATCTGGTAGCTGTGTTGGGTCAATTTTCTTGAATTGTAGGTATTCACTAAAGCTTAGAGGATAGATGGGGAAAGAGATATGGCGACCGGTTAACAGAGTGCCTAGTTCACGTGACATTAAATGTGCTGATGAGCCGGTTAAAAAGATTTTAATTTCTTCAGATTCATTTCGTGATCGTATCCAGCGTTCCCATTGTGTAATGTTTTGTATTTCATCGAAAAATAAATAGGCTTTTCCTTCTGGGTAGACTGAGCTGCGATAAGTATCATAAATTTTATCCAGTAATTGAATATCTAGCTTGGTGCCTAGCGCAGGTTCTTCAAAATTAACATGCAGTATCGCTTCTCGTGGGATTTGTTGGCTTTCTAAATAATCCATGATTTGGAACAAAATGGTTGTCTTTCCTGCACGGCGTAGACCGACTAGTACAATAATGTCAGGGGTGTCAACAAAGCGACAAATTTGATCAGAAATTTTCCTGTAATGGCCTCCAGGCAGCTTGGCTACACCCCAACGGTTCCATTTTGCAAGCATATCGAGCATAAAGTGCCTTAATATAATCACTATACTGATTGTATTATAATATAGTACAATCAGTATGTCGATTATATTATAAGTCAGTTCGACGGTTATCTCTTTTTATTTCAATCGGTTATCTGCCTATTGTCGCTTATTTTTACGCAACACGCCGTTAATACGTCCGTATAGGCTTGATTGCTGCTTGTGCTTAACTGAATGGTGGTGGGGCGGCTACCTTCATTTAACGCTTAGAGTGGGTTAAGAGACTATTTTCTGACACGTTAGAAGGGGTTAATTTTGCGCAACGGGTAATTCGATCACCGCGCATAAGCCACCACGACTGCGATTGTGTAAGTAGATGTGACCAAAATGTGATTTAACAATTTCCTGACATACCGCTAAGCCAAGACCAACGCCGCCGGTATCGCGACTTCGTGAGGTTTCAGCACGATAAAATGGTGCAAAAACACGATCCAACTCTTTTTCTGGAATCCCTGGGCCGTCATCTTTAATGAGAATATACACTACATCATCACGGCGATAGGTGCTAACTTCAACATTTTTTGCGTAGCGTACGGCATTGTTGACCAGGTTATCTAGCGCACGTCGCATTGCCACTGGACGCCCTAAAAATCCAATGCGGCTATTAGGGATGTCGCAGGTGATAGAATAGCCTTGGTCGATAAAGGCCTCACACACTGACTCTACCAGTGATACGAGGTCAATTTGTTTTTTCTCTTCGTTAATCTGATCATCGCGTGCAAAAGCCATGGTCTCTTTGATCATGGTTTCCATTTCATTTAAATCGTCGGAAAGACTATTGGCAATGTCTTCGTCTTCAATAAACTGGGCGCGTAGTCGCAGCCGTGTGATAGGCGTTCTTAAGTCATGAGAAATCGCCGCTAATATTTGCGTTCGATCACGAATTAATTCTTGAATACGCTGTTGCATTCGGTTCATGGCGGCTGAGGCTTCTTTGACAACTAAAGGGCCATCAATAGGCAACAATTTGCTGTTAGGGTCTAGCCCAAGGCGCTCTGCCATTTCAATAAAGCTGCGAAAGGGCTTGGTAAAACGCCCTACAAACCATAGGCAGGTGAGTACAATGGCAAAGATAAGAAATTCAACACCAAAGAAAATTAATTGGGTTAGCAGAAAATGGCTATAAATAGTAGCGTGAACATTAAGCCACTGATCTCCTTGTAAGCGAATTGAAATCGAAAATAAACCTAACTGACGGCGCAGCGCTTGACTGATTTTCCAGTAAGACGCTTCTTTGAATTGTAAACTCCATAGTGGCTTACTGCTGATGCTAGCATCAAGATAGGGGTCTGTTAATGCTCGCACTGCCTGTTCACGGTTGGTTACCGGTGTGGCATAAATGAGATTAATGACATTAATGATTTTCTGAATAACTGCATCACGTTTTTCAGAGCGACGCTCTAAGCGGTCACCATTCATGTAAACAGCCATGATAATCAAATGCAATGCGATAATAATTAATACTAGGCTGAATGCATTTCTACCACTGAAATGTTGAATCAGCCTTTTGGTAATCGACATTATTCGCTTTGCTCTTTGGTGACAGCGACAGATAACACATACCCGCCACCGCGCACGGTTTTGATGATACGGGGTTTCTTGTGGTCGCTTTCAATTTTTTGGCGTAATCGGCTGATTTGAATATCGATGCTGCGATCAAACGGCATGGCGGAGCGGTTCTTGGTGATGTCTAATAAGGTATCGCGACTGAGCACTTGCTGTGGAGAGCGTAAAAACGTCAGCAGTAAGTCAAATTCGCCACTACTGAGCGTGACTTCCAATTGTTCGGGGGAGAGTAAGTGCCTGGTTGTCGCATCTAGCGTCCAACCGTCAAAGCGGTACAAAAGATGAGAATTTGATTGCCCGTCACTTTCTTCACTGTCGTTTTCCTGATGATTGGCTCTTCTGAGTATGGCACGTACCCGAGCTAATAGTTCTCGTGGGTTAAACGGTTTGCTCATGTAGTCATCGGCTCCCAGCTCTAAGCCTAGTATGCGCTCAACCTCTTCGCTGATGGCAGTTAACATAACAATAGGCGTGGCGGCGTGTTGGCGAACTTTCTTGCAAAGGCTTAAACCGTCTTCACCTGGCAGCATAATGTCTAGAATGATTAGATCAACGCCGCCTTTATCAAGATGAACTTGCATTTCACTACCGTCTTTGGCAAGACTGGCTTCGTAACCGTGTTGACGCAAAAATTTCCCTAGTAAATCACGTATACCGCGATCATCATCGACGACTAATATGTGTTGAGGTTTTTCCATGATCAAGATACTAACATGGAAGCGCTAAAATTGGAAGATTATTAAACGAAAAAGCCAATTTTCAATCAGTTGAGCTAATGGCTTGTGCTTTAGACCCATAAAAATAACGGCGCAAATCATTTACGCCGTTCACTTATACAACATCATTCAACCTGTTATACTAACTCTTTGCTTGATGTACTTTTCTATCTTTTGCCTTAAGTTACCAACTCTCTTACATCATTAACATGAGATCATCATAGCGCAGCAATGTAACAGGGTGATGTCATCCAAGCATAGAAGTGTAACATTGTGTAACAACTGCTTGAAAATAAACCAATATTACCAGGAGTTTCGCAGGGAGTGGCCTGGGGGCAGTTAAGATGAGTTCACTCGCTTTGCTCACCTTGCGCCTGCTTGCTTTGTAACGGTCGCCTCCATTCGACATCCTGTCTCAGGTCGGCTCAAAACAACTTCGTGTTGTTTTGTCCGTTAGCACGCTGCGCGGCTCAGGTTGCGCAAGCGTAATGCTCTCTCATCTTAACTGCCCCCAGGCCACTCCCTGCGAAACTCCTAATTACATCGATTATAAGCTATACAGAAGTTTGTATATACCGCCTATTATCTTTCTGAAACTCCTGCTAGAATTACAGTCTTACTAACAAAAAGCTGGGATTATGAAAGACAGCATCGTCAGACTGATAGAATACGGCATCAAAAGACTCCAAGAAAAAACGATTTTACCGGCTGATTTGCAGCATGAAATTCAAGTAGTGGCCTGCAAAGACCCGTTGCGTGGTGATTATGCGAGTAATTGTGCATTAGTTTTAGCAAAGCAACTGAAAAAACCACCAGCAGAGTTGGCGGCAGCCTTGATCAAGGCAATGCCTGGGTCCACTTTGCTTAAGAAGGTGGAAGTTGCCGGCCCTGGGTTTATTAATTTTTTCCTAAGCACAGACTCTTACTACAGTATTATTCGAGATGTTAGTTTTCAGAAGTCTCAATTTGGTCAGTGTTTCGTTGGTGATGGTAAGTCCATTCATATGGAATATGTTTCTGCCAACCCCACTGGCCCTTTACATGTAGGTCATGGTCGCAGTGCGGCTTTTGGTGCCAGTCTTGCCAATTTACTAGCTAGTTGTTGCTACAAGGTGCACAGAGAATATTATGTTAACGATGCTGGTAGACAAATGCATATCCTAGCATTGAGTGTTTGGTTACGGTATTTGCAGCTTCATAATGAAAGCATTACGCTCCCTGAAAAAGCGTATCAGGGAGACTATGTGATGGATATTGCTAAGACTTTAGCAGAACAACAGGGTTCTCGTTTTCATCATACGCAGGAGTCTTTGCAAGCTTATCAGGGTGCAGCAGAGCCAGAGCAGCAATTGGATGATTTAATTGAGGCTGCGGTGTTGATTTTGGGTCAGGAGAGCTTTGATTTGATTCGCCAGTGCGCGACTAAAGCGATATTAGAGGATATTCGTCAAGATTTGCAGGAGTTTGGTGTTGAATACGACGACTGGTTTCATGAGAGTCGTTTGTTTTCTGAGGGGCTAATTCAAGCAAGTTTGGAGCTTTTGGATGAGCAAGGTTATGTTTATGAAAAAGAAGGCGCTAAATGGTTTAAAGCGACCGAGTTTGGTGATGAGAAAGATCGTGTCCTAGTGCGTTCCAACGGAGTAACCACCTATTTTGCTTCGGACGTAGCCTACCATCTCTACAAGTATCGCGGTGGTTATGATGAAATTATTGATGTATTTGGTGCTGATCACCACGGTTATATTCCACGCATACAAGGGTTTTTGCAGGCCTTAGGACAAGACCCGAAAAAAGTTAGGGTATTGATGGTGCAGTTTGCCATTTTATATCGAGGCCAAGAGCGTGTATCTATGTCGACTCGCAGTGGTGAGTTTGTGACATTGCGTCAATTACGTGATGAGGTGGGCAATGATGCAGCACGGTTTTTTTATGTGATGCGCAAACCTGAGCAGCATTTGGATTTTGATTTAGAGCTTGCCAAAGCGCACTCCAATGACAATCCAGTGTATTATATTCAGTACGCACATGCACGTATTTGTAGTGTGTGGCGACGGCTAGAAGCCAGTGAATATACCTGGGAAAATCACTCGGGACTTAATTATCTGTCATTGTTAATGTCATCGCGTGAGAAAGCTTTAGTCAGCATGTTAATTCGTTATCCAGAGATGCTAGAGAATTGCGCAATTAAGCGTGAGCCTCATATCTTGGCCCATTTTCTATTGGATTTTGCGACAGCGTTTCACTCATACTATAATGCAGAGCAGTTTTTAGTAGAGCAAAATTTATTACGTGATGCGCGTTTGTGTTTGATAGCTGCGGTACAACAAGTGCTTGTTAATGGATTAACAATACTGGGGATTAGCGCGCCGGAGAAAATGTGAGGGTTTTATGCAAGCCGATTATGCTAAACTTTCTCTTGCGAAACAGTCAAAGCATGCCAATAGGGTTGCCGCTGCGTTAGTGATTGTCAGTTTTATTGCCATTGTGGTGTTGTTGCTAGTGTTGCTGCTGGAAAAGCGGCAAGAGAAAGTGGCTGCAACGCCAGTTGCTGCGGTGCAAATCCCACCCGTGCCAAATAAGCTCATATCCACTGTGCCGGATTATCAATTTTACACCGAGTTAACCGATAATTCTCCTGCAGTGCCTTGAAAAGCCAAACAAAGCCCCCATCTGAGAGCGATGGTCATAGACCCCTAGTTAACGGGAGATGCATTTTGGAACAATATCGCGGTACAACCATTCTTTCGGTGCGTTGTAATGGCAAAGTCGTTATTGGCGGTGATGGCCAGGTATCCTTGGGTAACACTGTTATGAAGGGGAATGCAAGGAAGGTGCGTCGTCTTTATGGGGGTCAAGTGATTGCTGGATTTGCCGGTGGCACAGCCGATGCCTTCACCCTATTTGAGCGTTTTGAAGGTAAGCTTGAGGAGCATTCCGGTAATCTGTTACGTGCTGCGGTAGAGTTAGCTAAAGACTGGCGTACCGATAAAATGCTACGTCGTCTTGAGGCCTTATTGTGTGTGGCCGATAGCAAGGCTTCTTTGATTATTACCGGTAATGGCGATGTAATAGAGCCTGAAAATAGCTTAATGGCGATTGGTTCAGGGGGTCCATTTGCTCAGGCTGCGGCAAAAGCCTTGTGTGAGAACACCAAATTGAGTGCGAGGAAAGTGGTTGAAAAAGGCTTGATGATTGCAGCAGACATTTGTGTTTATACCAATCAGCAATTAACTATTGAAGAAATTAAGAGTGATACGTAAATAACATACAAAATAGGTTAGGTAGCAATTTATGGCGACAGCGAAGAAGCTTGCAACAGCGAAAAAGAAGACGGTGACTGCAGTGAAAACTGCACATTTTTCCATGACACCGCGTGAGATTGTTGAGCGCTTGGATGAGTATATTATCGGTCAAGATGATGCCAAGCGTGCGGTGGCGATTGCACTTAGAAATCGTTGGCGCCGTATGCAGTTGCCCGAGGCGTTGCGTCAAGAAGTCACACCCAAGAATATTTTAATGATAGGTCCTACCGGTGTTGGTAAAACAGAAATAGCGCGGCGTTTGTCGTATTTGGCAGATGCACCTTTTATCAAGGTTGAGGCAACGAAATTCACCGAGGTTGGTTATGTGGGTCGTGATGTTGAGCAAATTATTCGTGACTTAATTGAAATAGCCGTTAAGCGAACGCGTGAGAAAGCCATAGAGAGTTTTGAGCAGCAAGCGATGGAATTAGCTCAAGAACGTATTTTAGATATATTAGTTCCGCCTAAGCCTGCAGCTAGTAAAGAGACCGATCAAGATCAAGTTGCTGAAAGTGAAAACAAAGAGTCTGCGACCCGTGCTTTGTTTCGTCGTAAATTACTTGATAAAGAATTAGATGATAAAGAAATTGAGTTAGAGTTAGCCGGTCAAGCCGGTAACGTAGAAATTATGGGGCCGCATGGCATGGAGGAGATGATTGGTCAATTGCAAACGATGATGGAAAGCGTTATGGCCAAGCGCAATAAACCTAAGCGTTTAAAAGTGAAAGAGGCGTTAAAGCGTTTGCAGGAGGAAGAAGCCGCTAAGCTGATTAACGAAGAAGAAATTAAAGCGCAAGCCATTGATAGTGTTGAGCAAAATGGCATTGTATTTCTTGATGAAATGGACAAAATTGTCAGGCGTGCTGATGTTCGTGGTGCCGATGTTTCCCGTGAAGGGGTGCAGCGTGATTTGTTGCCATTAGTGGAAGGGTCAACAGTTAGCACCAAATACGGCATGATTAAAACCGATCATATCTTATTTATTGGTTCAGGTGCGTTTCATTTAGCTAAGCCTTCTGACCTTATTCCTGAGTTACAAGGGCGCTTCCCGATTCGCGTTGAGTTAAAAGCGCTGACTACCAAAGATTTTATGCGCATTTTGACCGAACCCAGGGCATCACTGACTGAGCAGTATGTTGAATTATTGAAGACCGAAGATTTTAGCATTAAATTTAAAGCCGATGCCATCAAGCGTTTGGCAGAAATTGCTTTTCAAGTTAATGACAGTTCGGAGAACATTGGTGCTAGGCGTTTGCATACTATTTTGGAGCGATTGTTAGACAAGATTTCATTTGATGCCTGTGATCAGCCTGGCGGTAGTGTTATTATTGATAAAAATTATGTCAATCAACAACTCAAGAAGTTGGCTGAGGATGAGGACTTAAGTCGTTATATCCTGTAAACTCAGTTGTCATGAATGACCATCCTAAAAAAACCACTCATTTTGGTTACCAAGAGGTTGCTGTTGAGCAAAAATCTGCTCGCGTTAAGCAGGTTTTTGATTCTGTGGCGGATAATTATGATTTAATGAATGATGTGATGTCATTCGGTGTGCATCGTCTGTGGAAGCGCTTTGCCATTGATAGCTGTCAGATTCGCCCTGGACAAAATATTTTGGACTTGGCAGCAGGCACAGGGGATTTAAGTATCAGCATTAGTCGCTTGCTCAAGGGCACAGGCCAGCTTGTACTAGTCGATATCAACGAAGCCATGCTGCGAAGAGGCTATAAGCGTTTATTGAATAAAGGTATTCATGCTAATGTAGATTTTGTACTCGCTGATGCCCAAGCGTTGCCGTTTGCCCAGGATTATTTCGATGTGATACTAATGGGTTTTGGCTTGCGCAATGTCACTGATAAAGATAAAGCCTTGCGTTCTATGTATCGTATTTTAAAGCCAGGGGGCAAGCTGGTTATTTTAGAGTTTTCAGTACCGACAACGTTGGCATTAAAAAAGCTCTACGATGCTTATTCATTTTGCTTATTACCAAAGCTGGGTCAATGGATTGCTAAGGATGAAGCGAGTTACCGCTATCTTGCTGAGTCGATTCGTCGTCATCCGGATCAACACAGTTTGCTCAAGCGCATGGAAGCAGCCGGTTTTGAAGATGGTGATTATCACAATTTAAGCGGTGGTATTGTCGCTTTGCATAAAGGGTATAAATACTAGTGTTATCGACCAGCTTGTCTTTATTACAAAAAGGAATTAATCGTTACTTGTTAATGGATGAACAGGCTGTGCAGCGCTTGCAGCCGTGGCAAGGTAAAGTGATGGCAGTCGATATTTCTGACTGGCTGGTTAAAGTCTATGTGAGTATTGCAGCGCAAGGCGTTGCGCTTACCAGTGTGCAACCTGAGCAAGTAGACGCGTCTATTTGCGCGACAGGAAAAGATTTATGGCGTATTGCTTCTGCTGGAGGAGATAATACGTCACTGTTTGCAACAAAGCTTGAGTTTTCCGGTGATATTGAATTTGTACAGGCATTGCGAAGTATCATGCAGTCTGTTGACATTGATTGGGAGGAGCAGATCAGTCAGTGTGTTGGTGATACTGCTGCTTATCATTTGCTGCGTTTGGCTAATCGTGGTCGTGCTGGTGTTAAGGCTGTCAGAACCACATTGGCACAGCAAGTGAGGGATTTTTTGGTGTATGAACAACCTGCACTGCCAACAGGCCAAGAGATGAAGCAATTTGCTACTGAGGTTGCTAAGCTCAGAAATCAGCTAGATTGTCTGGAGCTGCGGCTGAAACGTATGGCACAGTCGCCTAAACAGGAGCGTTGATGATTAATCCCTTGCAACTTTGGCGTTTGCTACGCATTCAATATATCTTGTTAAAGTATGGTTTAACGCGGCAAGTGTTAGCACACAGTGGTAAATTACGGGTGATTAGTTATTTAAATCCCTGGAGTTTGTGGCGAACAAGCGATTCCCGTGGTGCTTCAATTCGTATTGGTTTAGAGAAATTGGGACCGATTTTTGTTAAGTTTGGTCAAGTATTGTCGACGCGACGTGATTTGTTACCGGATGATATTGCCGATGAATTAGAAAAGCTGCAAGACCAAGTGCCCTCTTTTTGTGGCGAAAAAGCTAAAGCATTAATTGAGGCGAGCTTGAAAAAGCCATTGACTGCCTTGTTTACAAAGTTTGATAGTGTGCCATTGGCT
>CAZSHR010000018.1:15723-18750 GCA_964606725.1 uncultured Coxiella sp. | reverse complement strand
TAGCAGCAGCAACACTGAGCATAGCTGCTCCTAAACAACCACCTAATGCTTTTTACATTGATAATAAATGGGTGAGACCAAGCTGCATTGCTATTTTTGATTTAGGGGCAAAAAGCAGTCCTTTTGTCACTGCTATCGATCTGCTTGAATGCCAAAAAAGTGTTACAACTAATAAAGCTTCTTACCGGGATGCACTGGGAAATATTTATTTTTATACGGATAATAGAGAAGAAAGTCGAGGCAGCTACTCTTATAAAGTGTTAGGCAAAACAATTGCTGGTATTTATGTACTACACACTTTCCAATCAAAAGGCGATAATAGCATCAACGATAGATTATTATTTATCCGTTTATCAAAAACACATCTGCCCATTTTTTCACGAGGCAAAGCAAAGCAAGATAAACCCGCTCTGATTGCTCAACTAAGCGGTTTTGTAAACGGAGGGGATCGCTGTTCCGGTGGTATTAAAAGTGCTAGAATTGATGGCAATCGAGTGATACTGCAACAATACCCTTATATGAATTCCGTACAGCAGTGTCAGGGTGAAAAAACCTATAGCATCGACACGCAAAGATGGCAAAAAACTCAATCAACAACACCATAAAATAAAGGGGGCAACTATGGCATTAATTACATTACGACAATTACTAGATTATGCAGCAGAACATCATTTTGGCGTACCTGCATTTAATGTTAACAACCTCGAACAAATGCGTGCCATCATGGAAGCGGCTGATCAGACCGATAGTCCTGTGATCGTGCAAGCCTCAGCGGGTGCCAGAAAATATGCTGGCGCTTCTTTTATCCGCTCACTGATGTTAGCTGCAGAAGCCGAATGGCCACATATTCCCATTTGCATGCACCAAGATCACGGTGCATCACCCGATGTTTGCCAACGTTCTATTCAGTTAGGATTTACCTCGGTGATGATGGATGGCTCTTTAAAAGAAGATATGAAAACACCAGCGGATTTTGATTACAACGTTGCTACGACTCGGTTAGCGGTACAAATGGCGCATGCCTGTGGAGTATCGGTTGAAGGTGAGTTAGGCTGTTTAGGCTCGCTAGAAACTAACATGGCAGGGGATGAAGATGGCTCCGGAGCTGAAGGTGTCTTATCCACTGATCAACTACTCACTGACCCTGAGCAAGCAGCAGATTTTGTGGAAAAAACCGGCGTTGATGCGCTAGCAATCGCCATCGGCACCAGTCACGGTGCTTACAAGTTTACACGTCCCCCTACCGGAGAGATTCTCGCCATTAACCGTATTAAAGCCATTCACCAACGCATTCCCAATACTCATTTAGTCATGCACGGTTCTTCTTCGGTCCCTCAAGAATGGTTGAAAATTATTAATGCCCATGGTGGCAATATGCCAGAGACCTATGGTGTTCCGGTTGCAGAAATACAAGAGGGAATTCGTCACGGTGTACGTAAAGTCAATATTGACACGGACTTACGTTTAGCATCCACAGGCGCTATCCGTCGTTATCTAGCAAATAACCCTGCCGAATTTGATCCACGCAAATACCTTGCCGCAGCACAGCAAGCAATGCGAGAAGTCTGCGTAGCTCGTTACCAAGCTTTTGGCACGGCGGGGCACGCTAGTCGCATTAAGGTAAAATCGCTGGAGAGAATGAGCCAACACTACAAAGGCGAAATTTAGGCAGAGAAATTGAAATACACTTATTAGAAGGAGGCACTATGTCTACAATAAGAGTTTATGCTTTATACCAGATTGTCCAGGGTCCCAATATAGTCCCTACTCTACCAAGTAGCATCCCCTATTCCTCATCAACTGCCGTTCTTTATCGGGTAGTTGTTCCTGGATATGAACAGAAGGTTTATGCAATTCAATCATCGCAAGGAAGCCAACCAAGAGAACTGACATTAAATTTGCGAACTAGCATAGGAACAGATGATATGGGATTCTGGGCAGAACAAGAAGGAGACTGCCTGTTAAAAAATGATCTTGATGCTAAAACAAAAGAACAATTGTTAACTTTTCTTAGATCACCTCCTCCTAGCAAGTTCGTATATCTTTTCTATCTGTCGTTTGCAGCAGTGTTAGCCATTAGTTTTATTAATAGGTTGACCCCCGACGGAAGCAGCGACAGCGATGAACAATCGAACAGTGAAACTTCAATTTCGGTCAAAGAGTATCAACAAATGTTGACAATGGCAGCCACAACAATGGTAACGCTAGCGAACACAGCAGCTACGGTTTTGGCAGCAGTAACAGGACAGCAAGCACCAATTCGAACGCAGTCTATAGAAAAAAAACTCGATAGCGCTCTCAAAAGTGGACAAATCACCGATGAAGCTTGGTGGGCAATTTATCAAGAACACATCGATCTAGAAAGAAGTGGCGAACCAGGGCTTAGAAATCCAGCCTTGCTGAATGACCTAGGCACAGTTGCGACAATAGCAAACAAACTTCAGGCATCTCGTTCCTTTTTTGAATCTGCAATAAGGTTAACTATTCCAAATACAAATCCAATTCTCTATTATAATTTAGCAGTCACCAATGACAAGCTGGGTGCTCATAAAGAATCACTCGACGCACTAAAATCTATTTTCTCCTCCTCTGAATCACTTGAAAAAATTCCTGAAACATTTGAATTTATTCGTGAAAAAAAAGAAGCTTATCAATCCTTGCTTGAGACACTTTTACTAGAAAGCACAGATCAACGCGAGACTGAAATTCTTGAAGAGATTGCAGGGCGTTCAGGTTTCGAGCTACTAACAAAGCAACACACAATAATAAAGCATGCTATTGTTCCTGAAATAGAATATAGTTCTACCAATCTACTCATTAATGCTGCAAAACGCGACCCTGATTTGCTTACCCTACGATTTGACCATGAGCTACTTAATTATCCACCAACAGATCGAGATATCACTCTATTTCAATATGTCTACTTGACTGGAGATTATGAAACAGCAATCGAACTACTAGCAACTCTTGATACAGACGAGGCTGCCAATCAGATTAAAGAGCTTCAGACGTTGGAATGCAAACCAT
>CAZSHR010000018.1:9592-15713 GCA_964606725.1 uncultured Coxiella sp. | reverse complement strand
ATTTTCGTTTAAAAATCTCACAACGGCTTACGAAAATTTACTAGATCGAAATCGATGCCGCAGACTACACGTAGACTGTGATGGGAAATATCAACGCCCCATTCGTGAAGCTCAACAACAGATTCCCTTTAGAGCGTTTGCAAAGTTTTTAATTCAAAGAGGAATTAAAATTTCAAAAGAACAAATAAAAGAGGCCTATACACAAATTCATTCTAACAGCAAAAGCAACAGAAACAGGTTTGTTTCATTAGGAGAAAATGGCAGTATTATTTACTCAAACGAAATTTACAAAAAAGGACATAAGAATGTCTTGAGTCGCTTATATGATTTGAATGGGCCTGGTCTAACTGATAGGGATGATACTCCTCCACACAAGGACAAGGAGTATTTTGATGAAAAGCATCGGAGTGAAATAAGTTTTTCGACCGCTTTAACTGAAAAGCTCGAGCAAACCAAGGAGAGTACGAATCCAATAAGATTTTTCTACTCTTCTAGATCATCTACATCACAACATAAAAAAGAAGCGGTTAAAAACGAAGCCAACCTGAGACTTCAGCAATAAGATAGTGAGGCCTGACTCTCACAAAATGCTTATCAATGTAGTAAACAGGTCTTTACAAAGGGGACGATATCTTCTCCTTGATACTATAGCGAACATTCACCGTAACATTATGAAAATTTAACTAGCTATACTTCATCTCGACCTGACAACCGATAACTTGTGCTACGCCCACCACTGCAATTTTGAATGAAGATTCTCCTCTGTTTCAGCTCTTGAATATCTCGAAGCGCTGTATCTTTGGAGCATTTAGCAAGCTTTGCGTATTTCGAGGTATTCATAAAACCCTCAAAACCATCTTCAAGCATGCGGTTAATAATCAATCGTTGGCGATCATTCACTGGCTTTTGATTGATGATACTCCATAGTTGCGCTTTAAATAGAACCTTTGCAAGAATCTTTTCAGCACTGGCAATAGCACGACCAAGACAGTCCAAAAACCATGAAAGCCAATCGGTAACATCAGGCGTAGCACGTTGCTGTTTTTCAAGTTGATTGTAATACTGTTTACGCTCAGCCTCAATTTGTGATGATAAACTATAAAAACGATCCTGCGTCCCATCAGCACGGGCCAGGGCCATGTCGCCAATTGCTCGAGCAATCCTGCCATTTCCATCCTGAAATGGGTGTATGGTCACAAACCACAAATGCGCAATACCTGCCTTAATTACAGGGTCAACACTATCAACAGTATCAAACCATCTCAGAAATGCTATTATTTCTTTGTCTAGACAATCAGCACTCGGCGCCTCAAAATGGACTTGTTCTTTTCCAATGGGGCCAGAAACAACTTGCATTGGACCAGCATGCAAGGTACGCCAATCACCAACAGTAATCTTATGCATGCCACTGCGACCTGTTGGAAATAACGCCGCGTGCCAATCAAACAGGCGATCTTTGGTTAAGGGCCTAAAAAATTGTTGTGTGGCATCCAACATTACCTCAACAATACCCTCAACATCTCGACTTGCCGGAATAAGCCCAGCAATATCCATACCTAAGCGGCGCGCAATGGATGAACGCACTTCTACTGGATCAAGGTCTTCACCTTCAATAGCAGATGACTTGATCACCTCGTTGGTAAGCATACTTAGATTAGCTTCGCACTTTAATTCAAAACCAAGCCCTTGCATGCGACCCAATAAGAGTCCTTGGCGATGTCTTATATCAGCAAGCTTGGCAGCAAGCACCTGCGTATCCCAAGTGAAATTTGGCCAGTCTAGGTGTTCATAAATCCACATGGTAATCACCGCATAATCTAAGGTGATTATAGAAGATATTCACCGCAAACTCCAGCCACAGGACAAACAACATACTCTTAGAGCCTAACGTGAGTTCGATAGTTATATCTTTTAATTTCAATCAGTTATCTGGCTATTCTAGGGTTTTTCCAGCTCAGCAATCATAGCACGCAAAAATCGCGCCGCCTCACCACCAGTAATGGGTCGGTGATCAAAGGTTAATGAAATCGGCATCAAGGGATGAACCAAAGGCTTGCCCTTCTCCAACACTACCGTTTCTTTAATTCTACCCATAGCCACAATAGCCACCATTGGCGGTGTCACCACAGGAACGGCATATTGTCCAGCAATAGCGCCAACATTAGACATTAAAATAGTAGCACCTTTTAAATCTTCCTGGGGAATACTGCGCTCTCTGGCTTGTTGTTTAAAACGATTAATATCAGCACGTAAATCTCCAGCATCCCTGTTAGCAACATCCTTGAGCACGGGCACGTAAAGCCCTTGCTCGGTATCAACGGCAATACCCACATTGACTTGCTTGTTATACTGTAGCGCCATTTGCATACCATCATAATAGCTATTGAGTAACGGTACCTGCTGACAAGCCACAGCTAAGGCATGAATAATGCGTAAGGTAATATCTTGCTTTTCCTGCCAAGCAGATAAATTCGCATCCTCCATAATCGATGCCGGCACCACTTGTTGTCTAGCATGCTCCATACTAATCGCCATAGCACGACGCACGCTGGGCAAGGGTGTAAAATTTCCTGATAATTTAGTATCGCGTGACTCCGATACCC
Organism: uncultured Coxiella sp.; assembly: GCA_964606725.1. Classification (GTDB taxonomy): domain Bacteria; phylum Pseudomonadota; class Gammaproteobacteria; order Coxiellales; family Coxiellaceae; genus 2-12-FULL-42-15. The sequence continues at coordinate 13,110 of CAZSHR010000018.1, read as the reverse complement.
TATTGGCAGCACGTTTAACATCCTCAGCACTTATAGAATCACCTGAGGCATGCACAGTCGTTAAATCGACACCTAATTGTTTCGCTAACATTCGCACCGCGGGCGTGGCTTTAACACGCACTGAACTTGGCGCTGGCGTTTTCTGCGCTACAACTAAATTTTCCTGCACGGTGTCTGCCGCGCTATCAATACTACCCACCACTGTGCCAGCATCCTCAGGCTCTTCAGCACCAACACCCTCAAAGCCAATTAACGGATTGCCGGTATCAATGGTATCCCCAACCGCACCAAATAGTTTAACCACTTTACCTGAAAAAGGAGCCGGAACATCCACCAATGCTTTCGCAGTTTCCATCGCTACCATAGGCTGATCTTTGACAAGCATATCCCCTGGTTTAACCGACCACTCACGAATCACAGCATCGGGCAGACCTTCGCCTAAATCGGGTAATTTAAATATCTTCATGCAAACTCCATCACTTTATTAACATGGGCAACAATACGCTTCACACTGGGCAAGTAATAATTTTCTAACTTGTAATAGGGCATTACAGTATCAAAGCCGGTTACCCGCTGAATCGGTGCTGCTAAAAATAACAACCCTTTCTCAGCCACTTGTGCGGCAATCTCCGCGCCCACACCACAGGTTTTAGCCGCTTCATGAATAATGACTAATTTAGCGGTTTTTTCCACTGAAGTCAGTATGGTATCAATATCTAATGGCTTAATGGTAGCAACGTCTATCACTTCCGCACTAATACCCTGGCCTTCTAATTGTTGCGCGGCAACTAAAGTCTCCTTCACCATCGCTCCCCACGTTACTAACGTAACATCAAAACCTTCCTTGAGAATAAAACAACGATCTAAGGGCAGCGCTTCTCCATTATCAACCACCTCTTGTTTTATAGAGCGATAAATTCGTTTCGGCTCAAAAAACATCACGGGGTCAGGATCACGAATAGCTGCTAACAATAAGCCATACGCACGACTAGGAGAAGAAGGAATAACAACACGCAGACCTGGCATATGCGCAAACAAGGCTTCGGTACTTTCTGAGTGGTGCTCAGGGGCATGAATACCTCCTCCATAGGGAGCACGATAAACAATAGGGCAGGTCATTTGCCCGCGAGTACGATTGCGATACCGCGTAGCATGACTGATTATTTGGTCAATCGCCGGATAAATAAAACCCATGAATTGGAATTCAGCAACAGGTTTTAATCCCTGCAAAGCCATACCAATTGAAATACCCGCAATCATATTTTCAGCTAAAGGCGTATCCAACACGCGCTCTGGACCAAAGCGATCAAATAAACCCACGGTAGCACGAAAAACACCGCCATTTTTGGCAATGTCTTCACCTAGAGCAATCACATCCTTATCTTGATTCATTTCATAATGCAGCGCTTGATTAACTGCTTCAACTAAAGTAATACCAGTCATGATTGTTGCTCCTGTAACAACAAATCACGCTGCTCCTGCAAAGCATCAGGCAGCTCAGCATAAAGATAATCAAACATATCCGTTGGCTTGGGGTTGGGCCGTGCTAAATAGGCTGCTATTTCTTCATCAATCTTTTTACCCGCTGCTGCCTGAAATTCTTTTTCCTGCTCGCGCGACCATAATTTTTTCGACTCTAGGTAAACACCCAAGCGATTCACCGGTTCGACTTTCCATGCTTGCTTAACTTGCTCAGATGGCTGATAGCGTTTTGCATCATCTGCAGTGGTATGATCGGAAAGCCGATAGGTTATGGATTCAATTAAACTCGGGCCTTCACCACGACGCGCCTTCTCAAGCGCCACAGCAATGGCATAACGATTCGCAACCACATCATTACCATCTACTTGCAAACCCGAGAATCCTGCCGCAATCGCTTTTTGCGCAAGCGTTTGCGCATGAGTCTGCTGCTCTCTTGCAACGGAAATAGCCCATTGATTGTTATTAATCACAAAAACAATTGGAAGCTGCCATTGCCCAGCAAGATTCATAGCCTCATAAAAATCTCCTTTAGAGGTACCACCATCACCACAAACGGTTAACACAACACGCTTTTCACGGCGATATTTCATGGCATAAGCAATCCCTGCGGCTTGCAAACATTGCGTCCCAATGGGAATTAATGCGGGTAAGTCTTGTTTTAAATCAGGATGTTGATAATGACAATCCCATTCATCACCACCCCAAATATTTAATACTTCTCCCAATGAATTACCACGAATAAATTGCGCAGCCTGATCACGATAATGCGGTGATAACACGTCCTCTTTTTTCAAAGCATGGCCTATGGCAACCCCTAAGGCTTCTTGACCACGACAAGAAGCATAACCACCTAACCTTCCTGTACGTTGTAAATTGGTGGCCTTAACATCATAGGCACGAACCCACGCCATTTTCTGGTAAAAGTACAACAGCACCTGGTCGCTAGCAAAATCCGGTAACGCTTGGGTCAGTTGGCTATGCTCATTAATAAATTGCAAATATTGTACATCAAACGAAGCAACCGATTTTGTCTGTACAACACTCATACTGTATCTCCAAACGCACTGCTGTTCACTAATTTTTCAAAAAAAGAGCAGCAATGGTAACAGGGTTTTTGCTAATATGTAAGGGTCAGACTTTTTGAAGGAGAGCAACAATGCATAAAAAATACCTTTTCTACACACTGCTAATGGCCACAAGCCTCAGCCCAATGGCTATTGCCGCTGATTGCGACCATGTATCTCGTGTGATCTATGAACGGCAGGCAAAGCAATGGGTAAGCACAGCATCGGCTAAAGTTGTCATCAACGTCAATGCTAGCGCCAAAGCAAGCTCATTGGCAGCAACCCAACAAGAAATAATGCAACAGTTGAGCAAAATAGATGACCAATCTCAATGGCATATCACCAGCTTCCAGATGAGCCAAAGCCCTTCAGGCTTAACCTCGCTAAACTGGCAACTAAGCACTAGACTCAAACAAGAGACGATTAATCATCTGCAAAGTCAGTTAAAAAAACTATCAAGCGCAGGGTTACAATATGGAATTCAAAGCATCAGTTTTGAACCCAGCCTTGAAGAAACCAATCAGGCAATGGCAGACTTGCGGCACGATACTTATGAGGCGGTGCAACAAGAGCTGACAACACTGAATCAGACTTTTAGCAATAATCATTACAGCCTGAGCCAAATTACTTTCAGCAGCAATCATAAAATCCTACGTCAATTTAGGGCAGTGGCCTTAAACAACAGCACACAGACTGAAAATGCTTCGGCTGGACACGAAATAAGTTTACTGGCAACTATTGAATTAGCCAGTCAAGCACAAAACTGTACGGCTAAGCACTAGGGTTTTATCATTGCGTCAGGAGTCTGCCACAGATCAGCCTCTGTGCCATTGAGTGAAGGCGACAAACACTCCACACTAGCTCTTGCCCACAAAATGCCATACAATAGCGACTATGAAACGGATTTTGCTCAGTCTTTTATCTCTAGTGCCCCCCATCACATTATGGGCGCAGCCTTGGAATTTACCTCAT
>CAZSHR010000018.1:0-9582 GCA_964606725.1 uncultured Coxiella sp. | reverse complement strand
GGGAAGATGACCACGCGCCAATCGAGGACCATCTCATATTCCATCGCCTTATCGCTCTGTTTATCACTCATCCATCACCGGCATTCCCAAAACCCTAGACCCTGCACGCGCTTATAACGATAATGAGTCTGCGATTATTTCACAAATTTACGAGCCACCTTACCAATACCATTACCTGAAACGCCCTTATCATTTAGCACCGCTCACCGCACTAACACTACCTAAGATAACGTTTTACGATAAACAAGGACATCTGGTAAATTCACAAAGCAATGCGATTGCTAAAACCGTCTATGATATTAAAATCCGCCCAGGTATTTATTACCAACCCCATCCAGCATTTGCAAAAAATCAACAAGGATTGCCACGCTATTTAGCATTAAGCGCACAGCAATTAAAAGGTATTTACAGCATTAATGATTTCCCAAAAACTGGCACCAAAGAGTTAACTGCTTCTGATTACATTTATGAAATTAAACGGCTTGCCTCACCACGAGTATCCTCACCTATTTTCGGTGTTATGCGTGAGCATATTCTAGGATTCGATGAATTTTCCACACAACTAGAGAATTACTTACGCGATCATCCTAAAACAACGTTTCTTGATTTGACAAAATTTCCTTTACAAGGCGTAAAAAAAATCAATCGCTATCATTACCAGATTATCCTCAAAGGAAAATACTTGCAATTTAAATACTGGCTAGCGATGAACTTCTTTGCCCCTATTCCAAGAATAGTTGATGAGTTCTATTCTCAACCAAGCTTAAAGGCACGCAATATTAGCTTAAGCTCTTACCCAGTTGGCACCGGCCCTTATATGCTAAGTGAAAACAATCCCAACAAACGAATTGTTTTAAGCAATAACCCTAACTTTCATGAAGAATTTTATCCGATCGAGGGTGACAAATACGATAAAGAAAAAGGATGGCTGAAAAAAATAGGAATGCGTCTGCCTTTTATTGATAAACTTATTTTTACCATCGAAAAAGAAAGCATACCACGATGGAATAAATTCTTACAAGGCTATTATGATAAATCCGGCATCGGTGAGAGCAGTTTTGACCAAGCTATTCAACTCAATAAATACGGTAAACCAGTACTCACGCCAGAACTAGAAAAAAAAGGCATTCATCTGCAAACCAGCACTTCTCCTGCAACATACTATCTAGGCTTTAACATGTTAGACCCAATTGTCGGAGGCTATAGCGAAGCGAAACGTAAATTACGACAAGCTATTGCCATTGCACTTAACAGTGAAGAATACATTGCCATTTTTCTTAATGGTCGCGGCATTGCTGCACAAAGCCCCATCCCACCAGCTATTTTCGGCCACCTTAATGGCAAAAAAGGATATAATCCCTACTTATACCATTGGATTAACGGTAAGTTAGTGCGAAAATCACTGGCGTACGCTAAGAAACTACTCGTTGAGGCTGGCTATCCCAATGGCAGAGACCCTAAGACAGGCAAGGCACTGATTTTACATTATGACGTTACTACCAGTGGCAGCCCTGGTGATAATTCCTTGTTTAATTGGTATCGGCAACAATTCGCCAAACTAGGCATCCAATTAGATGTCCGCGCCACTCTCTATAATCGTTTTCAAACTAAAGTGCGCTCGGGTAAAGCACAACTCTTTTCTTGGGGCTGGATAGCCGATTACCCCGATCCTGAAAACTTCTTATTTCTTCTCTACGGCCCTAATGGAAAAGTCAAATATGGTGGAGAAAATGTTACTAACTACCTCAACACACAAGCCGACAAATTATTTAATACGATTCGTGACATGGTAGACAGTCCAGAGCGACAACAAAAAATTCAGCAATGGCTACAGATTGTGCGTCAAGATAGCCCTATGGTGTGGCAGTTTCATCCGATTAACTTTGTGCTATCACACCAATGGGTTAGCGCAACCAAGCCAGGCTCGCTGATTCATAATGGAGTTAAATACATGAGTCTTGATCACCGCAAAAGAAACGCCCTTATCCATTTATGGAACCAACCAGCATTTTGGATAATTGCTTTATTAATCACAACAGTGATCTTGTTATCATTACTATTAGGACTTGCTTATTGGCGACGCGAGCATAAAATAGCAACCCCTAAAGTCAAGGAATAATCATGTTATTCTATTTTGTCAAAAGAGTATTCTATGCCATCCCCGTACTACTGGGGGTAAGCCTTATCACCTTTGTATTATTCTTTATAGTTAATTCCCCTGATGATATGGCGAGAATGCATTTAGGGAAAAAATATGTGACATCAGTTGCCATAGAGCGCTGGAAACACGAACATGGCTATGATAAACCCAAGTTTTATAATAGCAAACAAAACGGAATGAGGCGCTTTAGCGACACGTTATTTTTCAGTAAAACTTGGCAGTTATTCAGTTTTAATTTTGGTTTTTCAGTTGAAGGCCGCAATATTGGTCAAGATATTTTGCAACGCATGGGGCCGTCACTAGCCATTGCCTTACCAACATTACTATTAGGGTTAATGGTCAACTTAAGTTTTGCTTTATTAATGACACTATTTCGAGCAACCTTGTTCGACACGTTATCTGTCATAACCTGCGTGGTCATGATGTCAATATCTGGACTTTTTTACGTTATCTTCGGCCAATATTTGTTTGGAAAAATATTACAATTAGCTCCTATCTCCGGCTATCAAAGTGGATTGTCGGCTGCTCGATTCGTGGCTTTGCCCGTTATCATTGGCGTTATTGCTGGCATCGGTGCTGGCTCTCGATGGTATCGTACTATCTTTTTAGAAGAAGTGCATAAGGACTATGTAAAAGCTGCACAAGCCAAAGGCTTAGCGGAAATAGTTGTGCTATATCGTCATGTACTCAAAAATGCATTACTACCTATTTTAACTGGAATCGTGGTTATTATTCCCAGTCTATTTCTAGGAAGTTTAATCATGGAATCTTTTTTCGGTATTCCAGGCTTAGGCAGCTATACGATTGATGCCATACAATTACAAGATTTCGATATTGTCAGAGTAATGGTATTTCTAGGTACATTGATGTATATCATAGGCTTAATGTTAACTGACTTTTCTTACACACTGGTCGACCCGCGTGTTCGCTTAAAAGGAAAATCATCATGAAGCTGTCTTTATCCATGCTTCCCAGCGACTGGTTAATTTACACTTTATTAATTATCTCACTCTTAGCATTGTGGCGTTGTCGCAAAGTAGTTTATCTAAAAGAAGTCTGGCAGCGACTAGGACAAAATCGAATCGGCATGGTAGCAGCAAGTGTTCTCGTGGTTTTCACAGTCACTGCATTACTTGATTCAATCCACTTTCAAATGCAAAGTAAAGCGAAAAACACTGTCATACAAACCGTCTCCTTATTAGACCTCTCACTTAAAGGCCTTAACAACCGCCATGAAAAAACCTATTCTGCCCCCTTTGCTAGCCATGAATACACTCGCTCCATGATTAAGAACGCGCAGGGTCAAGAAGTCATGGGCTATGCTGCTTTGCGTTACAGCAAAGCGACACAGCAAAAAACTAGAATAGTCATGGCAATATTACAAGCGATCGCTATCGGCATGGTGACATTAGCAGTGTTACTAAGCTTAGCAAGCTTGTCACTGCGTCATAAAGGAAAATCAACTTTTCAGCAACAACTGATCAGCATACTGCAAGGGAAAACCACCTTTGCATGGCGAGAAATGATTATTACCTTAAGCATTATTACTATACTAATTACCGCAACAAGCCTATTAATACAAGACTTTCATATTCTGGGAACCAACAAAGTCGGTGGCGACATATTTTACCAATCCATAAAAAGTATACGCACTGCGGTACTGATTGGTACGATCACAACAGCACTGATGTTACCATTGGCGCTGCTACTGGGTTTATTAGCTGGATTTTTTGGTGGCTGGGTGGATGACATCATTCAATACCTTTACACTACTTTAAGCTCTATCCCTGGTGTTTTACTAATTTCAGCAACGATTTTAGTGATGCAAGTATATATTAGTGCACACCCCCTTTTATTTCCCAGCCTAGCCGCTCGCGCTGACGCTCGCTTATTAGCTTTATGTGCTATTCTCGGTATTACTAGCTGGTCTAATTTATGCCGCTTGCTACGTGCAGAGACACTAAAATTAAGAGAATTGGAATTTGTACAAGCTGCACGTGTGTTGGGTGTCAAACCACTAAGAATCCTATTTCGCCACATTCTACCCAATGTCATGCATATTGTACTGATTACATTAATCCTCGACTTTAGCGGCCTAGTACTAGCAGAGGCGGTATTATCCTATGTTGGCGTTGGGGTTGATCCAACAATGGCAAGCTGGGGAAACATGATTAATGCATCACGATTAGAACTAGCACGAGAGCCAGCGGTGTGGTGGCCACTACTAAGCGCGATGACATTTATGCTAACACTGGTACTCTGTGCCAATTTATTCTCTGATGCGGTTAGTGAGGCATTAAACCCTCGTTCACGACATGTTTAAGGACGCTTATTTATGTTATCCATTCAACACTTAAGCGTTTTAATTAAACAAAAAGACGGTTATCGTCGTGTCGTTGACGACGTCAATTTAAGCCTTAAAAAAGGCGAGTGTTTAGGCTTGGTCGGCGAATCGGGTAGTGGTAAATCCATGACAGCTATGGCTATCATGCAACTGTTACCAATGACAGCAGGTGTTGCAACCAATAGTCAGATAACATTCAATCAACGTGATTTACTAACACTAACTGAGGCAGAAATGCAGCATTACCGTGGTAGAAAAATCGCGATGATTTTCCAAGATGCCAGTTCCGCTTTTAACCCCGTGATGACGATTGAACAACAAATGCATGAATCATTACAGTATCAACGAGAACTCAACAAAAAACAACGCCAAGAATACGCACTGCACTTGCTTGATAAGGTCGGCATTCAAGACACACAACGCTGCTACCGCGCTTATCCCCACGAATTATCAGGAGGCATGCGCCAACGTGCAATGATTGCTATGGCATTATGTGGCAAACCAGAATTGATTATTGCAGATGAACCTACAACTGCACTGGATGTGACCATACAAGCTCAAGTTATTGAGCTATTATGCCAACTTCGCGAGCAAGAAGGACTGAGTTTATTATTTATCACCCACCATTTAGCTCTTGTTTCGCATATTGCCGACCACATTGCGGTAATGAAAAAAGGCTGTGTGATTGAATATCGTGACACTTACGATTTTTTTCAACAGCCACAGCACGCTTATTCACAACAATTACTCAAAGCTGTGAAAATGGGTGAAACAATACCTGTCAACAAGAGTGAAGAAATCTCCACATTAGCGACGATTCATCAGTTAAAAAAATATTTTTACGGCAAGCGGCATTTAATCGCTAAACGTGATGTCGTTAAAGCCGTTGATCGGGTTAATTTTACCATTAATAGCGGCGAAACCCTCGCCATTATTGGCGAATCAGGGTCTGGGAAAACAACGGTCGCTAAACTATTATTACGCTTATATCAAGCCAGTGGCGGCTCGATTATTTTTGAGGATAAGATATTCCATCATTTATCCACGCAACAAGCCAAAGCCTTGTGCCATGATATCCAAATGATATTTCAAGACCCTTATGCGTCACTCAATCCACGACGCATGATAGCCGACAGTATTCTTGAAGGCGTATTTGCTCAAAAAATACAAAATAGCAAAGCAGAAGCAATCTCTTTGGTTGACTCTTTGTTAGAGCGCGTTGGCTTATTACCCGAGCATAAATGGCGTTATCCCCATGAATTTTCTGGTGGTGAAAAACAGCGTATTTGCATCGCCAGAGCGCTTGCACTGCGACCAAAACTGTTGGTGCTAGATGAGCCAACCAGTGCTTTAGATGCATCCATTCAAATACAAGTACTCAAACTATTGCGTGAACTTCAAGAGCGCTATAAGATGGCCTACCTGTTAATCACGCACGATTTCTCCGTGGTATCTTACCTCGCGCATGAAGTAGTTGTGATGTATCAGGGTAGTGTCGTTGAATCCGGTGCAACAGCGCGTGTACTAGAGAAACCGCAACACGAGTATACGCAAAAATTAATGACAGCAACACCAAGAATACGGGAGGAGGAGAGTTAATGTCTTCTGATGTATTATTTAAGCAACTGAATGGCAATCAAGGGGACATTGGCGAAATTTGCTTAAACCGCCCTCAAGCACTGAATGCATTAACCGATACTATGTGCCAACAAATTCGTGAGCAATTACACAGTTGGCAGCAAGATGACATGATTAAAGCCGTTATTATTCGCGGCAATGGCCGTGCCTTTTGCGCCGGCGGAGATTTAAAATCATTGTATAATAATAAAAATGATATTGCCTGGTCATTAGATTTTTTTCGGCAAGAATATTCAATGAACCTAGCCATTCACCATTTTAACAAACCTTATATCGCTTTTTTAGATGGTATTACTATGGGAGGTGGTGCAGGGATTTCTTTACATGGATCACACCGAATTGCGACAGAACGCTTTGAGTTTGCTATGCCAGAAACAGCGATAGGATTTTTTCCCGATGTAGGCAGCGGCTATTTTTTAAATAAATGCCCAGGACGCTCTGGACACTATTTAGGACTGACTGGTGATAAAATTAATGCCTCTGACGCACTTATGTTAAGCCTAGTTAGTTACTATATTCCTAGCGATCAAATTGAAGCGGTTATTCAATGCTTGTGTAAAACACCCTTTGATTCTCAGGCTACAAATACCGTCTCTCAGATCATTAGCCAATTCTGCACCCCGTTACCAGAATCTCGACTACTCGCAATAGGACATCTTATTGATGATTGTTTTGGACGCGACTCCATTGAAGAAATTTTTGACGCACTGGATGTGGTGAATTCTTCATGGGCAGACCATACACTGCGCACTCTAATGAAGCGGTCTCCCTTGAGTCTTAAAGTTGCTTTGCGATACTTACAAACAACACGCTCTCAGTGCATCGATGACATTATCGAGATGGATGTTAATATTGCGCTGGAATTTGTGGAACAACATGATTTTTACGAGGGAGTACGTGCACAGTTAATCGATAAAGACTATCATCCACAATGGAACCCTAGCAAGGTTGCTGAAGTGAGTGAAAAACAGGTAGCAAAGTTTTTTACCAACAGGATTAATCTCCTAGAATAATCTCAATTGTTATCATACCTCTTTATCGATGAAGCACCGCAGCAATTTCCCTAACGAGGCTCAAAGGCTGATCAGTCAAATTAGCCACTTCTTCTGGTCTTTTACCCTTGCGAAGCATAGCAATCAAAAGATTTTGCTTTTCTTGCTGTACTCCCTGCTGTACTCCTTGAGCAAAACTTTCTTTCTGGAGATGTTCGGCAAGACTTAACATAGTTCCCCCTTCTTCTTTGTCAATTCTGCTTACAATATTAGCAAGTTTTCGCTTATCCGTAAACGGCGCTGTCGCAAACAAGTACCGCACAAAACCATACATCGGCTTCTTAAAACCCAGCTTATCCTCCTGGTACAGCTTCTTTACCATCGGCACCAAGACTGTTCTTAGCACCTGCTCGAAATCTGAGCTGTTAGTACTGACTGCTGTATGCTTCAACGTCAACTCCAGAAAGGCCGCATAAGGGTGCCTTCGCACCTCCTCATCCGGCACCTCACAGACATTAATAATATCAATCGCTTTATCTGCATACTTTCGCGCAAGCGCCGGCTCCTCAAATAAGTCATAAAAATCCCCCGAAAATGGAAAAGGCTCGCTCCCCTGATAAACCAAGATCGGATAGACCAACGGAAGCTTTTTAACTTTCTTGCTGTAAATCAAGTTGTGATAATACTGCTCGCGAAAGTGTCTAAAATCCAAGGTAATCCAACGATTCGGTTGACTTAAGTGCTCAAAGTGAACCATCAAGTGCAAGTCATGCTGTCTACTCTTATCCAGTTTCACTGACAAGATTGCATCAACGATTTGTTCCTTAAACGTATCTGCATAAGCATACGAAGACTCTAATTGTAAGGTCTCCCATTGACAGCGGCTAGCTAATTCCTGTGGCAAACGACTTTGTATCATCTCTCTGGCAATCTTTGGATTCTCCAGCATCGAACGGAAAAAACGATCTTTGATTTGTCGCGGACTTTCTTTTTCATAATACGCCCAAATGCCCTTTATCCTCTGCAACACTAAATTTCCTTATGCTATTTTTTCTTTTTCTACCAGCGCTTTTTCCCCTTACTGCAAGCCCTGCTTCCGCAAAGCCCTTACCTAAATCATTAGTATTTTGCATAATCACCCCATAAACAATCGAACACGGTCATTTTCCCTCATAAGAAAAATGAGTCAATACCGTTATTGTGTTTAACGCTAGGTAGATATAAACTATCAGGATTAAACGGTCGACTAACTCTGACTAAATTATGTGATTTACAACATCGCTGCGCAAGTCAGGAGAAAATAACCATAGGATGGCAAATAAAGTGAGTTATTACTGCCGACTTAAACGATGATTTTTAATATTAAAAGGCGCTTTTTTTGTTGAACGATAAGGATTAATATCTAAACCACCACGGCGAGTATAACGACCATAGATGGTTAACTCCTCTGGCTGACAATTTCTTAAAATATCCATGAAGATTCGTTCAATGCATTGCTCATGGAAATCATTATGATTTCTAAAGGAGACCAGGTAGCGCAACAAACCTTCTGGATTTATTTTTTTTCCTTGATAAGCAATTTGCACACTGCCCCAATCAGGCTGATGCGTCACAGGGCAATTAGATTTCAACAAATTAGAATACAAAACCTCAGTAACTAACTCATTTTCTACTGATAAAAAACCAGGATTAACGACATAAGTCGAACAGCTTACATCAAGTTTATCAATACACTTGCCATCAAAGTTGCTCTGAAATAACTGCTCCTGCCGTCTATCTAATGAGTGCAAAGTAACAGAAACAAGCACATTAAGGCTGGCTTGTAAATCTTTTTTTATTGTCTCTATTACCTTGTCTGTAGAATCAAAACAAGTGCTATTAAAAGAATTAAGATATAGCTTGAGAGATTTTGACTCAACTATCGCTGTAGAATGACAATCATAATATATCTCAGCAATAGCAACCATTGGCTTGCCTTTGGCATTTAGCCAAGAAGTCTCATAATGATTCCAATAATCAACCCCATAAAACGGTGAGGTTTCAGGATCAATGCCAATCTCACGGCGCTTATCTGCTCTAGGAATAGGGTATAAAAGATTTGGACTATAGCGTTGTGGATACTGTGTCGCTTTCCCTAACTGAGAACCCTGAGCATCACTATCTGCTATAGCGGTCTTGAAGTCTGTCATAAGCTTTATCCTTAATGAGATTTTGTTGGTCACATTATCAGCATTTCTTTTTTAAAATCAATACATGCAATGACGCAAAGAATGTGATTTTGATGATAATATGTCTAAATTCAAGATACCAGATCACTTGTTAAGCAAAGGAATAGGAAATCAAAAGCAAATCATGACTTTCAAATGAACGTCGTGTAGAATCAGTCATCTTCGGGCCCATAGCTCAGTTGGTTAGAGCAGAGGACTCATAATCCTTTGGTCCTAGGT
>CAZSHR010000017.1:0-19542 GCA_964606725.1 uncultured Coxiella sp. | reverse complement strand
CTTTTAATTCTCAATAGAATACAATATGTGCATACCGCAGTTTAAAAAAGGGGGCAAACATATTCTAAACAAGCTCTAGGATTTATTAAGCTCCCGAGTATTTTATCAGTTTTTAATTCTCAAAAAAATACGATGTGTGCATACGGCAGTTGAAAAACAAAGGGGGTGAATTATTTGTTTTTAAAAACGCCCTTTTATTGATTTTTTAAAAATTCAACATTTGGATTCCCGAAAAAATCGGTGCCAGTTTATCATACTTCTTGAAGTTAGCAGACCGATTTTTCCGAGAATGATGGGGTAGGTGAGCTATTACAGCTTGGCAGACAAATTTTCATGAGAACCACGAGTATTAGTGATTTATTAAATGCTATTATCCATATCAATCTACTATGGAATCAATATTGACCGCTACGGCAACTTCCTTATCATAATCAACCCCAGCGACCCCAAATCCAAACAAACGATAGAAATCGTCTAAATACCCTGACACATCGGCTAGCTTTGATAAGTTCTCCGTACTAACAGCCTGCCATAACTGCTGCACCGCGTGCTGCACATCATCACGCATTTCCCAATCATCAATACGCAAACGACCTGCCTCATCAAACGGTTGCGGATTCTGGTATAAGCTATCAGAAAATAAACGCCACATCTGCTCAATACAGCCTTCATGAATATTCTTCTCTTTCATAACCTTGTAAAGCAAAGAAATATAAAGCGGCACCACCGGAATCGCTGCACTCGCCTGGGTAACCAGTGCTTTATTGACAGAAACCAAGGCTTGACCGCCTATGGATTGTAATTTTTCTGTAATCCTATGCGCCGCTGCCTCTAAATCTTCTTTTGCTTTACCAATGGTACCATGACGGTAAATGGCATAAGTCAGGGCTGGACCAATATAGGTAAAAGCCACTGTTTTAGCGCCTTGCGCCAATAAGTTATCTTGTTGTAAGCGTTGCATCCAAAATTGCCAATCTTCCCCTCCCATCACAGCAACAGTTTGCTCGATTTCTTCATCAGTTGCAGGCTCCAAGCTCACATTTTCTACCTCAGCTGTAATAATATTAACACTTTTATCAGCAAATGGTTTTCCAATCGGCTTGAGTACTGAAGAAAATACCTGTTGTGTTTTAGGATGAACACGACGCGGCGCAGCAATACTGTAAATTACTAGGTCTACCTGACCTTGCCAATCCTCTTTAATCAATTGCATGACTTTATCTTTGACTTCATCAGAAAAGGCATCACCATTAACACTTTTCGCGTAAATACCTTCTGATAAAGCCGCTTTCTCAAACGCCGCTGTATTATACCAACCCGCCGAAGCAGTGCGTTTGCCACTAGCAGGTTTTTCAAAAAATACCCCTATGGTTTGTGCTTTACCACCAAAAGCCAAGGCAATACGAGCAGCAAGACCAAACCCTGTTGAGGCACCAATAACCAGGACTTTTTTAGGGGATGCCGCCAGTGGCTGCTGGCGCTTAATGTAATCAATCCATTGCTGCACATGGGCAGCACAGCCCTCAGGATGAGCAGTAGTACAAATAAATCCACGAACTTTAGGTTTCACAATCATTTTTTATCTCCACTGGTTAGAAAAACACTGTATTTAAGCTATTTTTTATCTCGCTTGCGCCGCAAAAACAAATTTAATGCCTCAACAAAAATCGAAAAGGCTACTGCAAAGTAAACATAACCTCTGGGAATAGCCATCTCAAAGCCATCGGCAATTAATACCATGCCAATCATTAGCAGAAAACTAAAAGCCAATACTTTTACGGTAGGATTGTGTTGAATAAAGCGAGACAGCGGCTCAGAAAGAAACAACATCGCCATAATCGCTATTGAAATCGCAGCAACCATAATCCAAAAATAATTTGTCATCCCTACCGCAGTAATCACACTGTCGAATGAAAACACAATGTCTAGTATCAGAATTTGCAAAATCACCATCCAGAATTTTCGATACTGTTTTTTAGTGGCCACATGGCTATCACTACCAACAAATTCTGCATGTATTTCCCCCGTGCCTTTGTAAATCAAGAATAGCCCGCCAAGAATTAAAAATAAATCGCGGGCTGAAAAATCATGAGACAGTAATGAGAATAATGGTTCGGTCAGATGAATCAGCCAATAAGCCATGGAAAGTAATAAAACACGCGTGATTAAAGCCAGTGACAATCCGACTTGTCGTGCTGTTCTCTGCTGCGCTTGTGGCAAGCGGTGGCTCATGAGCGCAATAAAAACAAGGTTATCAATGCCAAGCACGAGTTCCAGTAAGGTCAATGTGACCAGGTTAATGAATCCATCCAATATCAATGCCACACTCATTAAAAAACCCTCACGCGATTACAACAAGGTTGCCAAATAAAGCAGCGCCCAAGCACCTAAGGCAGCCAATATATCGTCTAGCATAATACCAAAACCCCCACGAACCTGTTCATCAACCCAACGAATTGGCCAAGGCTTAGCAACATCAAGGACACGAAATAACACAAATCCTGCTAACACATAATACCAAGTCACCGGAATCGCCATCATGACCAAAGGAAAACTTGCCATTTCATCCCATACCACAGCTGAATGATCATCAAGCCCCACATCACGGCAGGTACGACCACATAGGTAGATGCCAGCGATCAGCAACATGCAAGTGATCAGCAAATAGATAGGCAAAGAAAAGCTGGCTAACATTAAGTAAACTAATACTCCCAAGCCAGTACCGAATGTACCAGGCATAATAGGCATCGCCCCCAAGCCAAAGCCACACGCAAGAAAATGCACCGGATTACGCCACATCGATGGCAACAACATTAGTTCTCCTCACAAAAATGGTCATAACCCCAGTTAGTTCGGTCAAGCATAACACCATTAGCATCCAAGACAAAAACTCCTGCACCAGCAACGATTTTACCAATCAAGGTCAAAGGAACGTCAAGCACCAAAGCTTCCACTGTTTGTTGCAGGTGTGGTGGCACGGTCACCAACAACTCATAATCATCCCCAGCACTTAACGCCAATTGCTGCGCACGATCAAGATCACACTGGCTAAGCAGCATAGTCGATAAGGGCAAGCACTGCGCTTGAATGTGAGCACCAACACCACTGGCACGACATAAACGCGATAAGTCTATGCACAAGCCATCAGAAATATCCATAGCACTGCTGGCAATGTCACGCAATTCATAAGCGGCTCTAATACGCGGCATAGGTTGTGTCAAACGTGATAACAGTTGAGGATTAATTTGCTCAACACCATTGTTTAAATAATGTAATGCAAGGCCAGCATCACCTAAGCATCCGGTAACATACAACAAATCCCCTGGCGCAGCACCATCACGACGCAACACTTTTCCTGTTGGCACTATACCGTTAACCACTGTGGTCACTGATAAAGGGCCACGCGTTAGATCACCACCCACTAAATCGACAGCAAACTGATCCGCTAACGCAAAAAACCCCGCGCTAAACGCCTGCAACCAGTCTGTTGCCACCTCAGGCATGCTTAAAGACAATAGCGCAGAAAAGGGCTGGGCTGCCATAGCTGCCATATCGCTAACACTGACAGCTAAAGATTTATAGCCTAAATCAAAGGGGTCAACTGTTGCCAAAAAATGACGATTTTCGTGCAAAGTGTCCATACTGGTAACAAGCTGATAGTGGGGCGGAATTTGCAACACCGCAGCATCATCCCCTATTCCCAAGACAGTATGAGATGAATGTGCTTTTTGCTGCACAAAATAACGCTTGATAATGTCGAACTCAGATGGAGACTTCATCAGGTCATAATACCATAAACCTACAAAACTCCTGTCAAAATCTGAGAATCATTATGAACATGAATCTGAAAATAGTTTCTCAACATCAATGCGTGTTAAAAAGTCAGTTTCAATAATACGGCAAATCAAGTGCCGCTTGCTAGCCGTCGTTGTTTTCTTACGAATATTGTTAATATAATATTCTGTTGTCCGCGATGATAGCGCCATCTTCTCTGCTACATCTTTGTTAGTGGCACCATGACAAATCAAGTACAATACCTGAGCTTCTCTTCTCGTCAAAAAAATTCCTGCTAATGGCTCACTCAATGAAAAATAGCGCTGCAAACGGCGGTCACTTTGCTTAACCGCACGGCGATAATGGATAGGGTGACTTTCTCTCTCTTGTAATTTGCCGATATAAATCCTGTCAAATGCATCAGGATATTTTTTCTTATTACGCACAGCAATACCTACTTTACTCCAACGCTCAGCTACATTGTGAATAGTTATCATACCGACAGCTCCTTATCTTAAAGTTATAGTCACCTAAAAAGAAAACCTTACATTTAAACTTAAAAGAATAAAATAAATGTAAAGAATACGCCAAAAAGTATTTAGATTATATTTATTCGGGAAAGAAATTTCTAGGTCGGGTTAAACTATTAAGTAATTATTAATTTAGAGGATACTTCTGATCCTTTATTGAGCTTTACTCCAGCGCTATGGCATAATTTTTGCGACTTAACTATAAGGATAAGGAATTAGCCAATGGCTTCACTCAGCTCCAACCTTAAAAACCTGATGGGACTTGCCAAAATAAACGCAAGTGAGCTAGCACGTCGCACCGGTGTAGCGCAGCCCATCATACATAGGCTATCAACCGGACAAAACATCAACCCCAAACTAGCAACGGTTAGGCCAATTTCAGAATATTTTATGGTAACGGTCAGCCAACTTATTGGCGAAGAAACACTACCTTCTGATAAATCTTTTTATCGTGTTAGTAGTGAACATCGCGGTTGGAACCGAGTACCTATGATAGCATGGAATGACACGCTAGATTGGCCAGCAGCACTGCAGCGTTACCAAGACTCCGAAGAGTCTATTTATATCTCTACAGATGCTAATGTCAGCAAAATGGCCTACGCCTTGGTTATCAAAGGTTGTGCAATGGAACCGATGTTTCCAGAAGGAACGATCGTCGTTGTGGAACCTGGCCGCAAACCGAATGATAGAGATTTTGTCGTTGTTCACTTAGGAGGAACCTCAGAAGCACGTCTGAAACAGATTATCTTTGATGGCTCGGACATCTACCTAAAATCATTAAACCCGGATTT
Source organism: uncultured Coxiella sp. (assembly GCA_964606725.1). GTDB lineage: Bacteria > Pseudomonadota > Gammaproteobacteria > Coxiellales > Coxiellaceae > 2-12-FULL-42-15. The sequence goes on along the minus strand of CAZSHR010000017.1, from coordinate 14,447 downwards.
AGAGGAAATAAAGGTTGCTCAGCTACAAAGCGAAGACAAGATTCTTGCGGTGATGGTACAGGCGAAGGTTGACTACTAAGTTATTCAACCTGATCTGCCTATGATTATTTTCCCCGTTTAGCGTCAAGCTTTGCGGCATAAGTGATTTTTTTAACATCACCTGGTGAAAATTTATTTTGCCAAGACTCTAGCGATGAAATGATCTCTTCAGCATATTTTCGTGATTCACCTATGCCATTAGGCTCCTCAATAGTAAATATCAAACGCCGTTGCGTACTATCCAAATCGTAATGATAAGATTTGATTTTATATTTCATAGATCATCCTTTAGCAAAAGCACAACATTGATACTATCTATTCTATAAAAAATAAAAAAATAATTCTATACCGTATTTTTAGCCTAAAATAACTCACTAAAAGCATTTTTACTACAGTAAAAAGATTAATATTATCTTAACCCTTAATTGAAAATTAACAACAAGCCTGCCAAGCTATGACGACATTACGGAAAAAGGAATACGATCATGAGACCAAACACGCCAAAAAGTCCCAAAAGCCCAAAAAGCCCTACTGGTAAACATCGCTTCCCAAGATTCACCAGAAGAGGCAGTGATGCCGGTGTTAAAAAACCCACATCGGTTGCACAAAGACAAGTAGGCAACAACTCCGTTGGACGAAGAACAAGCGAAGGTACACCACCATTACCCGGTGAAAAATTATTAACACAATCACACAAAAGATTATCCATCAATCTTAGTGATTTAAATTCAGATGTCGATGGTGATGATTCAAGCGATACAGAACAACAAAGTAGTTTGCGTAGCAGCAGCACAAATTTCTACCTTGAACCTACCAGCACCACATCAAGCACTGATACACAAGAAAGTGATAAGCATAGCAAAGACAAAGGCGCAAAAAGTCCACTCAAAAAGATAAAAGGAAAATCTAAGGTGCTATCACAGTCGGTAAAAGGGATAAATATCAATCTTTTAAAAAAACCACCTCATAGTAACAGTAGTAGCATTGACCCACTATCAAGCTCAACAGAATCCAATAAAAGCGAAAATGAAAGTCAAAGCGAAACACCAAGAGAGAAATTTTTTACTTTCTTCCCTAAAGAAATAGATTATGATCTTCAAAGAAAAGTAGACACATTAGTTCCAATGTATGAAGAAACAATAACAGCATTAGCGTCAGAAAATACTATTCAATATCTTAAACATATGGCAACACTATCAGAAACTATATTTTCTATTCTCTATAATGCTTACTACGAGAAAGCAATACAAGAACAATCAGATTTAGGAAACAAAAAAATTCTAAAACAATTCTTATTTTTTTGTTTAAATAAATTAGAGGAAGAGAAATTAATCACAAGGAAAGATAACCAAGCAAATACATTTGGATTGCTGTATAATTCATGCTCGGAAGAAATGAAGAATGACGCCAGAGCAAAAATAGACAAGGAAAAATGTTTAGAAAATTTTTTGGGTCAGTATTCCGAGCTATGTGGGTCATTTTTAAGAAAAATCACTGATAGATATCAAGAAACGAAAAACAGTCAATCCTACAAAAACATTAATGTAAATCAAATAAAATTTCATCAAAAAATTTATACTTTCATACAGAAAATTCGAACAAATCTGGCAGATGAAATTTCAATTAAAGGCATAATGATCACACCTCCCGATATGCCAAAATTCTATGAGCTATCACAGTATGATATAATAACACCTGTACTTAGAAACTTTCTTCCGCAAGAATTAAATACAAAAGTAAAAAGAGATTATACAGATGATCAAAATAAAGGTAAAAGAATACTGACTTGCTATGAAGAAACACTAGTAAAACAAAGTATTAGATGCTCGGTACTTATAAGAGAAACAAAAAAAGATAGCCTATCCCAAACAAAAGATTTTGCCGTGCTAAAACTAGGGCGAATAAAAACTCGATTTGAAGAAGATAACAAAAAATTTAAAAGTTTTTTTCACTCATCTTCAAAGGATAAAATCGACAGGATCAGCCAGCTTATTAATGAAATAAATGAAATGAAAACAGATAATATTTCAGACATAGGCGATATTATGGAGAAAATACACCAAACTAGTAATAGCGACATCATTAAAGCACACCGAAATTCAATATTTAGTAGCGCGCTCACACTATTTGGAAAATCAACACAAACGGAAATAGAATTAAATACCATACAGCAAGAAATAACCGATTTTGTACTAACACCAGCAAATCATATACAGGCTGAACAATTAAAGAGAATTGCCAAAAGTTGCTGCAAAAGACATGGCTATGATTCACCAGCTACAAGCCCTCGTGAGCACGGACAAGGGGAAGGCACTTATCTAACACTCCGTTCATGAAGCGATGACTATCGACAGCACCAAAACATTTTGTCACTTCCAAGGCCTCGTTGATAACAACACGATAGGGAATTTCAAGAAAAAAAGCCAGCTCGCAGACTGCCATACGCAAAATAGCTAATTCAACCGGACTGACAGCACTAAAAGGCCGTGAAAGATGCGGCGTAATAATATCATCCAAGCGCTTAACTTCAGTGATGGTTTTACTCAGCAACTGTTGCCAATAATCAGCATCGACTTTTGAAAAATCCTGCTGTTGTGAAAATTGTGCGATAAGCTCAGCTTGGTCAAGCGGCGATAACTGCCACTGATATAAAGCCTGAACCACATACTCACGCGCGCGACGACGCTGACTTTTATTAGAAGAGGATGTTTTTTTCATGATTTATCTTTATTACTATAAGGCTGCTGCAAACCTGAAATGACTTCACTAAAGGCTTTAACGTCTTCAAAACTGCGATAAACCGAAGCAAAACGCACATAAGCCACTTGATCCAACTCCTTAAGCTGCTCCATAACTAACTCTCCAATGTACTGGGAATTAACTTCACGCTCACCAGTAGCCCGTAAATCACGCTCTATTTTTAAAATGGCTTTATCAATAAGATCAGACTCAATCGGACGCTTTTCTAATGCCTTTAAAATCCCTGAACGCAATTTTTTTGATTCATAAGTCACACGGCTGCCATCACGCTTGACAATGCGCGGCATAACAAATTCAGCCAACTCATAGGTATTAAAACGTTCTGCACAATGCACACATTCACGACGACGCCTAACACTAGCGCCCTCATCAACCAGTCGTGAATCAATTACTTTGGTATCATTGGCATGACAAAAAGGACAATGCATTAGGGCTTCCGATAGACAGGAAATTGCTGGCACAAATGCGCCGCTTTTCCCTTAATCTCTGCAATTAAATCCGTATTATCGATGTCCGACAAAATATCACAAATCCAATGCGCTAACTGCTGCGCTTGCGGTTCTTTAAAACCCCGTGTTGTAATCGCTGGCGTGCCAATGCGCAAACCACTAGTAACAAAAGGCGAACGTGGCTCATTAGGCACGGTGTTTTTATTCACCGTGATATGAGCACTACCCAAAGCAGACTCAGCCGCTTTACCGGTTATATCTTGCTTGATTAAATCAATCAAAAAAAGGTGATTTTCTGTACCCCCTGAAACAACGGCGTAACCTCTTTGCATCACAACCGCCACCATAGCTTTGGCATTAGCAATCACCTGTTGCTGATAGGCTTTAAATTCTGGCTGCATGGCTTCTTTAAAAGCCAATGCTTTTGCAGCAATGACATGCATTAATGGTCCTCCCTGCATGCCTGGGAAAATAGCCGAATTAAATTTTTTCTCCAACTCAGGGTTAGCTCTTGCCAAAATTAAACCAGAGCGTGGCCCTCGCAAGGTTTTATGAGTAGTGCTGGTCACCACATCAGCATAGGGAACGGGATTAGGATATAAACCAGCAGCGATAAGACCGGCGACATGCGCCATGTCTACCATAAAGTAAGCACCAACTTCATCAGCAATTTCACGCATACGCGACCAATCAACAATGCCTGAATAAGCGGAAAAACCTGCTAATAGCAACTTAGGTCGATGCTCTCGTGCTAACTGCGCTATCGCTTCATAGTCCAAACACCCACTGTCATTTAAGCCATAATGCACAGCACGATAAATTTTGCCAGAAAAATTAACTGGCGAACCATGAGTTAAATGCCCTCCATTGGATAGGTCCATGCCAAGCAAGGTATCACCAGGTTGCATCAGTGCCATATAAACCGCTGCATTGGCTTGCGAGCCAGAATGAGGCTGCACGTTGGCATAATCGGCATGAAACAGCGCTTTAGCGCGATCAATCGCTAACTGTTCAGCCTGATCAACAAATTCACAGCCGCCGTAATAGCGCTTACCAGGGTAACCTTCTGCATATTTATTGGTTAATACAGAACCTTGCAGGGCAAGAACCCCTGGACTCACGTAATTCTCTGAAGCAATCAACTCAATATGATCTTCTTGACGTTGCTCCTCCCCTGAAATCGCCGCCCACAGCTCAGCATCCCACTGCGACAACATCTGCTGTTGAAACATCACACCCCCTAGTAATCACGAGATTAAATTGTTTCCAAATTCAATTAATTAACATCAGTTATCTTATTCTAACTAAAAATTCAGCTACCTACCAGTTAAAAGATGAGATAGGCTAGTCTCTAAGATCATTACGCTATCATCAAGCGTTTAGGCTTGAGTATCGCCTCATCCAATAACTGTGCCACACCTAAAAATTTATTATCTTTTGTCATCAGAGCAACCATGCCAGGCGACATGTTCGCTGCATCGGTATTAACAGACTTGCCTTGCACTATTGCCTGGCTTTGCACATCACTCAATACAATACGAGGAAGATGCGTTACGGTATTAGCCACAGGTAATAAATAGGCATCCAACGCTGTCATACCAGCATTCTCATAATGATATTGCAAGTCCGATAAGTTCACCATATCTTGTGCTTGAAACACACCAACACCAGTGCGGTGTAAATGAATAACGTGAGCGCCACAACCCAATTGTTCACCTAAGTCTTGCACCAAGGTTCGCACATAGGTTCCTTTGCTACAACACACTTCAAAAGTTAATATTTCATCCTGATAGGATAAAATAGTTAAGCGCTCAATATAAACAGCTCGCGACTTTCTAGCAACTTCTTTGCCTTGACGCGCCAATTTATAAAGCGGCTGCCCCTGGTGTTTTAATGCAGAAAACATCGACGGCACTTGTTCTGAATGACCACGAAAATTATCCAAGACACGATCTAAAAAAGCGATGCTATAATCAGGCACAGAAGATACTGATATGGGATCACTTTCCATATCACCAGTAAGGGTAGCAACCCCTAATCTTGCCTTGACTTGATAAGTTTTTTTCAAATCTAATAAAAATTGCGAATATTTGGTCGCCTCACCCAAACAAATAGGCAGCATTCCTGTCGCTAAAGGATCAAGACTACCAGTATGGCCAGCTTTTTTGGCATGAAATAAGCGTCTAACCTTTTGCAAGGCTAGATTCGACGACAAGCCATGAGGTTTATCTAGCAGCAACAAGCCACTTACTGATCTTTTAACAAGATTTTTCTTCATCCGATAATGCTTGATCAATGAGTTCTGTTACCCTAGCACCACGCTCCAAAGCTGCATCATAAATAAATTCTATTTGTGGAATATAACGCATATTGATTTTCTGCGCTAAAACGCAACGCAAAAATCCCTTGGCTTTAGCCAAAGCCTGCTTAATTAAAGCAATATCTCCTTCTTGCGATGAGACAAAATAGACTTTAGCATGACGCAAGTCCGGCGAGACATCGACTAAAGTTAACGACAAAGCACGCAGCCGTGGGTCTTGCACTTCTTTTTTGAGCGAATAAGCTAACTCATGACGGATAACATCTGCCACTTGTCTAGCCCGTTTTACCGATTGAGCCACCTAAGCCTTACCTCACAACTGACGAGCCACTTGAAATTTTTCATACACCTCAATTTGGTCACCCACTTTAACGTCATTATAATTCTTCACCCCAATACCACACTCAGTACCACTACGCACTTCACTGGCATCTTCTTTATGACGGCGTAAAGACTCTAGCTCTCCTTCATAAATCACCACATTATCGCGCAACACACGAATGGGCAAATGACGCTTCACCAAACCATCCACAACCATACAACCGGCAATAGCACCCCATTTAGAAGAACGGAATACCTCACGCACTTGAGCAAGGCCAACAATTTTTTCCTGAAATTTCGGCGCCAACATTCCCAACAATGCCGCCTTGACTTGATCTAATAAATCATAAATCACGCTGTAGTAGCGCAAATCAATTCCTTCGCGCTCTGCCAAAGCTTTTGCAGAAAGATCAGCACGCACATTAAAACCCACTAAAATAGCATTGGAAGCAATGGCTAAGTTAACATCGGACTCCGTAATGCCCCCGACACCACTGGCGACAATATTCACTTTCACTTCATCATTAGACAACTTCGCCAAAGATTCATAAATTGCCTCCGCTGACCCCTGCACATCAGCCTTAAATACAATATTTAGAGCGTTTTGCTGACCTGCACCTAATTGATCGAAAATATTTTCAAGCTTAGCGGTTTGCTTTTTCGCCAAACGCACATCACGATACTTACCTTGGCGAAATTGAGCAATTTCACGCGCTTTGCGCTCACTGGCTACCACTAATACATCATCACCAGCGGTAGGCGTGCCTGATAAGCCTAATACCTCCACTGGCATAGAAGGCCCAACTAATTGCTTTGCCGCACCATCATCACCAATCATCGCACGCACACGACCAAACTCACGACCAGCTAATAAAATATCGCCTCTATTTAACTGACCACTGGTCACTAAAATAGTCGCTACCACACCACGGCCTTTATCCAAACGCGATTCAATCACCATGCCTTTTGCCGGTCCTTGCGCCACAGCCTTTAGCTCTAATACATCAGACTGCAGCAAAATACGATCCAATAGCTCATCAATTCCTTGACCCGTCTTAGCAGAAATAGACTCAAACATGGTATCACCACCCCATTCCTCAGGGATAACTTCATAATGTGACAATTCGTTTTTAATCCGTTCAGCATCCGCCTCAGGCTTATCAATTTTATTGACCGCAACAACGATAGGAACCTCAGCGGCCCTGGCATGTTGAATGGCTTCTTTTGTCTGCGGCATAACTCCATCATCTGCCGCAACAACTAAGACAACTAAATCAGTACATTTTGCACCACGAGCACGCATGGCGGTAAATGCTTCATGACCTGGCGTATCTAAAAAGGTAATCATGCCTTTATCGGTTTCAACATGATAAGCGCCAATATGCTGGGTAATTCCACCGGCTTCTGTACTGGTCACTTTGGTACGACGAATATAATCCAATAATGATGTTTTACCATGATCAACATGACCCATAATGGTAACCACTGGCGCTCGCTTGACTGAGTCATATTTTTCAGAATCTGACTCATCAACAAATAAGGTGTCTTCTATAGCATCTTCTTTTAACAGCTTAGGCTTATGCCCCATTTCTTCTACCACAATAACTGCAGTATCCTGGTCAATCATCTGATTAATCGTCGCCATTGCGCCCAAACCCATCATGACTTTAATCACTTCTGCTGCTTTAACCGACATTTTCTGCGCCAAATCTGCCACAGTAATCGACTCTGCAATAGGCACAGTGTAAACAACGGGAGCAGTAGGCTTCTCAAACCCTTGGCTTAACGATACTTTATCATCTAATTTTTCGCTTTTCTTTTTCTTACGCCGCCCAGGTTTCATGTGTAGCTTTTCATCACGATCCTCGTAGGCCTCATCTTCGGGTTTTCGGGATCGGGTTTTACCGGCACGCCATTTCTTTTTTTGCTCTGGCTTATCAGCAGCAGGAGACTCGGTTTTTTTAGGTGCTTTCTTTTCAGGCATGGGTGCTTGCTGATCTGGCGCAGCAACGACTGCTTCTTCCGGCACACTATTTTCACAAGTCTGTGCTGTTTCAGGCGCTACTTTTTCAACACTTGTCGAAGCATCTGCGGCAGGTTCAGCAACAGGCACCGCTTCTTCTTCAACTGGCACAACCGCTGTGGGCTTGACATAGGTTCGCTTAGATTTGACCGCAACTGTGACTTTATTTTTACCTTGCTTGATAACGCTAATTTTTTTACGCTTTAAGGTAATTTTTGCTCGCGCCTCTTTATCACCTTCATCACCCCCATGCACTTTGCGTAAATGCAATAATAAGCGGCGTTTTCCCTCATCACTAATGCTCTGATTGATGTCTGATACCTCAACACCTGCTTGTCTTAATTGCTCCATCAACCGCTCGGGCGTTGTTTTAACTTGTTGCGCTAATTGTTGAATGCTCACTTCAGCCATGGTGTTTTCCTTCTAAGACGCTTAACCGTTATCGTCTTCTGTGTTAAACCAATGCGCCCGCGCTGCCATAATAATAGCAGCAGCTTCTTCATCACTGATCTTAACGACTTCAGTTAACTCATCAATGGATTGATCTGCCAAATCATCACGGGTCACAATCCCCGCACTTGCCAACTGCCGCGCTAAGGACTCACTAACACCCTCAAGCGCCAATAAATCTTCTGCTGGCTCAGCATGACTTAGGGTTTCTTCACTAGCAATTTCTTGGGTCAACAATACATCTGCTGCACGACGTTGCAACTCTTCTGCAATATCACCATCAAAGCCCTCAATGCTTTGCAATTCATCAAGCGCCACATAAGCGACTTCTTCTAAACTCGTAAAACCTTCCTGCACTAAAGCTTCCGCCACTTCTTCATCAACATCCAGCTTCTCAGCAAATAAGACTTTTATTTTATCGGTTTCACCTTCGTGCTTATCACTCATGTCGGTTTCCGACATGACGTTTAACGTCCAACCAGTTAATTCACTGGCTAAACGAATGTTTTGCCCATTACGACCAATCGCTTGCGATAATTGCTCACTCGGCACCGCAATATCCATGCTATGCGATTCTTCATCAACAACAATCGATGCGACTTCGGCAGGTGCCATAGCATTAATCACCAATTGTGCGGCATTATCATCCCACAACACAATATCAACACGTTCGCCGTTTAATTCATTAGAAACTGCCTGTACCCGTGATCCTCGCATTCCCACACAAGCACCAATAGGATCAATACGGCCATCGTTAGTTTTTACCGCAATTTTTGCACGCGAGCCAGGATCACGAGCCGCCGCTCTGATCTCGATTACTTCCTCACCAATTTCTGGTACTTCAATTTTAAATAATTCAATTAAAAACTCAGGTCTAGTGCGACTCACTAATAACTGTGGTCCACGACGCTCATCTTTTACAGCAAAAAGATAAGCACGAACGCGATCATTAATGCGAAATGCCTCACGAGGCACCATTTCTTCACGAGCAAGAAATGCTTCTGCATTTGCACCCATGTCAAGAATCAAGTAATCTCGCGTCACTCGCTTGACAACTCCCATGACTAATTCACCAACACGTTTTTCATACTGCTGTGCTACTTTAGCGCGCTCAGCCTCACGCACTTTCTGGAAAATCACTTGTTTTGCTTGTTGTGCAGCAATACGCCCAAAAGCAACAGATTCTACTGATTCTTCAATGACATCACCAACCGACAACTCAGCATCAATCTCAAGTGCTTGAGCCAATTTTACCTGCCTGTCGGGGCGAAAAATAGTTTCCTCATCATCTTCTAAGTCACCAATATTCTCTTCTTTAGACTCAACGATATCATCAGAAACTACGGTCCAAACACGAAACGATTCATAATCACCGGTAGTGCGATCAATGGCAACTCTTACTAAAGCATCTGCTCCATAACGCCTAGCTGTCACCGTCGCTAATGCTGCTTCAATGGCTAAAAAAATAATTTCTTTAGCAACACCGCGTTCATTCGATAATGAATCCACAGTCAGTAAAATTTCTTTATTCATTCCACTACCCCTAATCAATGGCTAGCCATTAATTTTGCTTTATCAATGTCTGCAAAATCAATGATTAATTTTTCTCCATCCTCCTGCAACAGTATTAACTGCTGCTCCGTAACGGCATCCAAAATACCTACAAAATTACGCTGTTTTTGATAGGGTTGCCGCAACTTTAGTTTCACTTTCTTCCCCAAAGCTTGCTCATAATGTACCCTGCTAAACAAGGGTCTATCTATGCCAGGAGAAGAAACTTGCAATTCATAAGAACCCTGAATACAGGACTGCACGTTTAGCACCGCACCAAGTTGACGACTCACTAACGCACAATCATCAATGCTCACACCACTTTGCGAGTCGACATAGACCAATAGAACAGGACGACCGGTCGCTGCACCATGAAATTCACAGCCGTATAGCTGCAAGCCACAAGCCTCAATAGCCGGCGTAATGACTTCTTCTATCGCTGCCAACATCACTATGCCTCGTAATTTGTCAAAAATTTTACCTAATCACATCGTAATGGCAATAAAAAAGGGCGTTAACGCCCTTCTACTTGTCATACCAAATCTCTATGCCTGACACCAAAACCATTTGGTAGCGGGGGTAGGATTTGAACCTACGACCTTCGGGTTATGAGCCCGACGAGCTGCCAGACTGCTCCACCCCGCATCGGCTGCCGTATGATATAGGCAACGGAAGCAAAAAACAAGCACCATCGCTCAGCTTGTGGCCAGCATGCAATACAGTGAGCGTACTTTCTTAAGCTACTAGGACTCTAAGTTGCGACAATCGCTGGCACAAAACTAATGGGTAGTGCCTCTTTCTCACTAAAAGTGACAATCTCCCAAGCATCACGACGTTGCAATAAAGCTAACAGCAACTGACTGTTTAATGTATGACCTGATTTAAAGCCTTCAAACTCACCGATCAAACTGTGACCCAACAGATAAAGATCACCTATTACATCCAAAATCTTATGCTTAACAAATTCGTCTGGATACCGCAAACCATCTTCATTCAATACCTTATAATCATCCACAACAATGGCATTATCCAAGCTTGCCCCGAGTAACAAATTCATCTTCCTAATCTGCTCATATTGGGACAAAAATCCAAAGGTTCTTGCTCTGGATATTTCTTTCTCATAAGAAGTGGTTGAAAAATCTAAGCTGGCCCATTGCGGCGATGCTTTAAAAGCAGGGTGTTCAAAATCGATACCAAAAACAACTTTAAAGCCATCAAAGGGCTTAACGGCAACGCGCTTATCTCCATCACGCAACGCAACGGTTTTCTTAACACGGACAAATTGTTTTAAAGCAGACTGTTCCTCAATACCCGCGGATTTGATCAAAAACACAAAAGGCGCAGAACTGCCATCCATAATAGGCACTTCAGATGCGGTTACATCCACGTAAAGGTTGTCAATTCCAAAGCTTGATAAAGCGGACAATAAATGCTCGACGGTTTTAACACTCGCATCTCCTTTAGATAAACAAGTGCACAATGTCGTGTCACTGATATAAGAAGCACGTGCAGGAATAGAAACCACAGGATTTAAATCAACACGACGAAACACAATACCGGTATTAACCGCAGCAGGACGCAAGGTTAAATAGACCTTCTCTCCGGTATGGGCGCCGACACCGGTTGCCCTAACAACATTACTGAGGGTCCTTTGCTTGACCATATCCTGACTCTCCAGCATACATAGAGCCGCGCATCTTATCATATCCCTAAGCTTTAACAAGCAAAGTGGACAACACTCACTATTATAGCATGTCAATTAATATCTAGTTAATGTTGCAGAATCGTCTGGTTTGGGGAAACTAGTCTTCCTTACGCCGCAAAAAAGTTGGGATGTCTAAGTAATCAATCTCTTTGTCCGACGCTGCTGTTTCTTCCATTGCTGGCGCTGCCGTCGCTTCTTGACGACGCATATAAGGAGAACGATCAAACTGCTGATAATCTACTTTACCATCAACACCAACTGCTTTGGAAATCTCCAATGGACTGTCTGCTGCCGAATCACCTGCTCCTAAACCAGTCACTACCACGGTAACCCGTAACTCATCGGTCATCTCAGGATCAATAACCGTTCCTACTACAACGGTTGCATTTTCCGAGGCAAAGGATTTTACAGAATCCCCCACCACTTCAAACTCACCAATCGACATATCTAGACCCGCAGTGATATTCACCAACACCCCTTTGGCACCTGAAAAATCCACATCCTCTAGTAATGGGCTGGCAATCGCTGCCTCGGCTGCTTCGCGGGCGCGGTTTTCACCACTACCCACACCGGTTCCCATCATAGCCATGCCCATCTCAGACATCACGGTGCGAACATCTGCAAAATCCACATTAATTAACCCAGGACGTGTAATCAAATCGGCAATACCTTGCACCGCACCTAATAATACGTTGTTAGCGGCCTTAAACGCATTTAACAGCGTAATGTTTTTACCTAGTACACTGAGCAACTTATTGTTGGGGATGGTAATTAGCGAATCAACCGACTGGCTTAAGGATTTAATGCCTGCTTCGGCAATTTGCATGCGCTTTTTGCCTTCAAAAGCAAAGGGTTTAGTCACTACCGCAACCGTTAAAATACCTAGCTCTTTGGCAACCTGCGCTACAACAGGTGCAGCACCGGTACCCGTGCCACCACCCATACCCGCAGTAATAAAAACCATATCACTGCCTTCAAGAACGCTGCGGATGCTATCGCGGTTTTCTTCTGCTGCTTTGCGACCAACGTTAGGGTCAGCACCTGCACCCAAGCCCTTTGTCACTTCATCACCTAGTTGAATAGAGAGTTTCGCTTGAGAACGTGATAAGGCTTGCGCATCGGTATTGGCACAGACAAATTCCACTCCTTCAATACTCTCTGCCATCATGTGCTCAACGGCATTACCGCCGCCACCACCAACACCAATTACTAAAATTTTCGCTTTTTGCACGGAATTTTCACCTAATTCAAACATTGTATTACTCTCCACAATTTCAGAAGCGACAGACTAAAAGTTTCCTTGAAACCAAGCCCGCATACGTGACCACAAGCCATTGGCCGTGGTATCAAATCGCACACCAGAACGCCCGTTTAACTGATTCTGATGACCATGAACTAATAACCCTACACCAGTGGCATAACTGGGGTTATCACAAATATCCGTCATGCCTTTAACGCGGGTGGGTAAACCAAGACGCACCGGCATGTGGAAAACCTTTTCTGCCAGCAACAGTAAATTTTGCGTCTTAGACGCACCGCCAGTAAGTACAATTCCCGCAGGAATGGCTTGGGTTAAGCCTGCCTGTTGCAGCTCTAGCAATACTAATTGTAACAATTCTTGATAGCGCGCAGACATTACCTCTGCCAGCAATTTACGCGATATTTTACGGTCAGAACGATGTGCAACACCAGGAACGCTCACTTTTTCATTGGCATCAATTTCATCTGTTGTCGCTGCACCGGACTCGATTTTAATTTGCTCGGCAAACTGCGACGGTGTACGCAACGCAATAGCAACATCGTTGGTCACGTGATCACCCCCAATTGGGATAATGCTAGTATGCTTGATAGCCCCTTCAGAAAACACAGCAACATCGGTAGTGCCAGCACCAATATCCACCAAACAAACACCCAACTCTTTCTCGTCCTCTGATAAAACCGCATAACTGGAAGCCAATTGCTCGAGTATTATATCGCCAATTTGCAGACCACAGCGCCGCACACACTTAGAGATGTTTTGCATAGCACTGACTGCACCGGTCACGATGTGGACTTTTGCCTCAAGACGAACACCTGACATGCCAATCGGCTCTTTAACCCCTTGCTGCTGATCGATAATGAACTCCTGCGGCAAGATGTGAAGAATTTGCTGATTTGCGGGAACAGCTACGGCTTTGGCAGCATCAATCACACGCGTAACATCATGTTGTGTCACTTCACCATCACGAATCGCAGCAATTCCATGAGAATTTAAACTACTAATATGGCTACCGGCAATACCGGTAAACGCTGAATGAATTTTGCAACCGGCCATCGCCTCAGCTTCTTCAATAGCCTGTTGTATAGACTTCACTGTTGACTCAATATTGACCACGACACCTCGACGCAGCCCTCTGGAAGGATGGGTTCCAAAACCGATAACTTCCATTTCACCCGATTCGTTAAACTCACCGACCAAGGCAGCAATTTTACTTGTGCCAATATCTAAGGCAACGGTGAGACCTTTATCTTGTTTTTTTGACATAAGGCAATCGACTCTACTCAACAGGGATTCAGCCCGCGATTATAGGGCAAATAACTGGAGAAAACTATGGGATTTTCTGATAAAGGCTACTTTTACCCCCATTCTGACACGACAAAGAACAGACTGCGCTAATTCTAAGTAATAATCAAAATGATTGGGAAAATACTCAAAAGGCGGGGGAAATGTGAAAGATTGCATAGAATATAATCGACACTTTTTTAAGACTACGGTATGCACAGGTCGTATTATTTAACGTCAGTTCGATGAAAACCTAACTTGAATACCCGAAAATAGTTACTTTCATG
>CAZSHR010000016.1:0-19714 GCA_964606725.1 uncultured Coxiella sp. | reverse complement strand
TCAGCGTCATTGCAGCAGGTGCCTCATACACTTCACGTGATTTAATGCCAACCAAACGGTTTTCGACATGATCGACACGACCGACGCCATGCCTACCAGCTAACTCATTAAGCTGGGCAATTAACAACTCAAACGACAAGGCTTGCCCATTTAAATGGGTAACCAAGCCTTGATGAAAGGTTAATTCAATAATCTCAGCAGCCTCTGGTGCTTGTGCAATCGATGATGTCCACGCATAAGCATTTTCCGGCGGCTCTACCCACGGGTCTTCTAACACACCACATTCACAACTTCTGCCCCATAAATTTAAATCAATGCTATAAGGATTGTCTTGTTTAATAGGTAACGGAATATCGTGTGATTGTGCATAAGCAATCGCTTCTTCTCGACTCATGGGACGTTCACGTACCGTTGCCACAATTTATATTTGAGGATTTAAGGTATTAATAGAAACATCAAAACGCACTTGATCATTGCCTTTACCCGTACACCCATGAGCAACAGCAACTGCCCCTTCTTGATCGGCAATTGTTACTAGCTTTTTAGCAATTAAAGGTCTGGAGAGTGCGGAAACCAGTGGATAAACCCCTTCATACAGGGCATTTGCTTTTAAAGCTTTGCTCAAATAGTCTTGTGCAAACTCTTGTTTTACATCGAGAATATGGGCTTGTATTGCCCCTGCCTTAAGCGCCTTCGCTTTAATGGCGGCTAAATCCTTTCCCTCTCCTAAATCCGCAGCAACTGCAATCACATCATAATGGTATTTCTCTTGCAGCCAAGGAATCGCTACCGATGTATCTAAACCACCTGAATAAGCTAAAACAATTTTCTGCTTTGACATAATAATTCTCCCCAAATTTTAATTGGCTTTTTTACACAAGGTTCCCACCCCATTGACTGTAAATAACTCTTCCAATAATACATGTTTTTTACTGCCATTGAGAATGTGGATATGATTTAAATGATTATTTAATGCTAATAAAATCGCTTTAGTTTTTGCTAACATGCCTCCTTGTACGATTTTACCATGAATTAGTTGCTGCAATTGCGTATCTACTAGCTCAGAATAAACTTTGCCTTCTTGATCATAAATACCATCTTGATCGGTTAAATAAATCAGTTTATCCACTTTAAGCGCACAAGCAAGATGACTGGCAGCGTAGTCAGCATTAATATTCATAGGATTACCTTGATCATCAACTCCAATTGGAGAGATAATCGGAATAGTTTCATAATCACTATGACTCTGGTTTAAAATTTGCATTACAAAGCGAGTATTAACCGCACGCACAGTGCCCACACAACCATGTATCTCACTATAAGGATCACACTGCAACATGGCATTATCGGCACCTGACATGCCAGTGGCTTGAATACCAATGGTATTTAATTTTCTCACTAACACTTTATTGACATGGCCAGATAACACCATTTCAATAATCTTCATTGCTTCCGGTGAGGTTACTCGCAAACCATCGACAAAATGCGAGGGAATTTGATTGACTTCTAAGTAGTGATTAATCGCTTTACTACCACCATGCACAATAACCACTTTAATACCAGCATCTTTTAACAACTTCAAATCACTGCAAAGCGATTTAATCAGTTCGTTATCATGTAAAATAGAACCACCTAATTTAATTAAAATTGTGCTATTACGAAATTGATTGACATAAGTAATAGCATTAATAATCACATTTTCATCGATCATGATAAATATTCCGCATTAATTTTTACGTATTTTTCTGTTAAATCGCAACCCCAAGCCGTAGCAGAACAATTACCCTGGCAAAAATCAATCACAATAGTAATGGTATCATCCTGCATTTTTTCTTTCAGCTCATCCAATTCACTGGGATTTGAGAGCGGATGGCCGTCTGCAAATAACAGCAATCCTTGCATGCTAATTCGACACTGCGCAAATAGGTTTTGCGTGATAGCTTCACAGCCCACTTTGGCTAATACTCTACCCCAATTCGGTGATTCACCATAAATAGCCGTTTTTACTAGTGGGCTGGTGGTAATTGCCCTAGCAATTTTTTTCGCCAAATCAAGCGCTGGTGCACCTAGGACAGAAACCTCAATCAACTTACTAGCCCCCTCACCATCTCGGGCAATGTTTTTAGCTAACTCAATGGATAAATCTTCTAGTGCTTGATAAAAAATATCTATATCTTCTTGAGTTTGCAGCGTCACTTGGCTCATGCCATTAGCCAACATGAAAACGCAATCATTGGTCGAGGTATCGCTATCAACACTGATCATATTAAAACTTTTATCACAAGCTTTTTTTAGCAACTTGCCTGACTGCTCAACGGTAAGCGCTGCATCTGTCAGCAAATAACCTAACATAGTTGCCATATCAGGGTGAATCATCCCTGAGCCTTTACATATTCCAGTAATATGCACCACACCACCTGAGAGCTGCACGGGCTTACAAACAGCTTTAGGCACTAAATCTGTAGTAAGTATAGCAGTTGCAAAATTTTCCACCTGATTAGCAACACTGCTGACTAATTCAGGAACTGCTGCTGTAATGTTATCAATCGATAATTGCTGCGCAATTACGCCGGTTGAAGCAGCTAACACTTGATAACTATCACAAGATAAGGCTTTTGCTACTGCATCCACCATCTTTTGATTATTAGAAATCCCTAAGTCACCGGTTATCGCATTAGCTTGACCACTGTTGGTAATAATGGCTCTGATGTTGCTAGTTGGCAATAAGTTTTCACTGTAGCTCACCGCTGCTGCTCGACACAAATTTTTTGTAAAAACACCGGTTGCCACACATGGTTTTTCAGAAACTAACAAACCTAAATCCGGTCGCTGCTGTCTGACTCCACAATTGACACCGCTAGCCATAAAGCCTTTTGGCAAAGTGATTTGAGTAACATCTGTGATCATAAAACCTCCATTAGCCCCAGTGCTACTGGCCAATCATACAATCGATTGAAATTTTCAATGGCTTGACTGGCTGCTCCTTTTAATAAATTATCAATAGCAGAAAAAATAATAATACGTCCGCTATGGTCAACGTAATAAGCGATATGCACTTTGGGACTATTGACAACCGACTTTACCGATAACAACCAG
This sequence comes from uncultured Coxiella sp., assembly GCA_964606725.1. Lineage (GTDB taxonomy): Bacteria > Pseudomonadota > Gammaproteobacteria > Coxiellales > Coxiellaceae > 2-12-FULL-42-15. The sequence continues at coordinate 16,618 of CAZSHR010000016.1, read as the reverse complement.
GCATTCTTTGCTGAATTAGACTCATTAATCTCACTAAACTCCAGCAAGGGATAATCCTGATAGGTTTGTGCATAAGCTTTTTCAATAGCCTGCAAGAGCTGCTCTCGTGACAACTTAACACGTGCTGTTAAATACAGCGCTGCTGACATACCTCGTATCATCGGCAAAACCTGGGGAACAAATGTTATTTGACAAGATTCCCCCGAAAAAGCAGCCAAAGCATTACGCATCTCAGGAACATGTCGATGTTGACCTATTTTATAAGGGAAAAAGTTTTGCTCCATTTCGCAAAACATCAACGCTTGCGCCATTTTTTTACCAGCACCAGAAGCCCCTGACTTAGCATCAATCACAATAGACTGAGGATCAACCAACCCTGCTTGCAACAAAGGCGCCAAAGCCATAACAGCACAGGTGGCATAACAGCCAGGATTGGCAATAATTGCCGGCTTTTGCTGCGGCATAGGCAATAAAGGTGACAAACCATAATAAGCCTGTGCACTTAACTCAGGAGCTAAATGACCGATGCCATAGGTTTTTTCAAACTCCTGCTGATCCGTAAAACGAAAAGCACCACTAAGATCAATAACTTGCGGCATGGGGTCTTTAAGCTGAGTAACCAATTCCATAGAAGCTTCTGGAGGAGTTGCCAAAAACAATACATCAATAGCATGTTCATGCACCGCCTCTATAGAAAAACAAGGCACAGAATCCGGCAAAAAAGGAATTCTAGCTGCTCCTGGTCTTGTCAATACTCCAACAAGCTGGGCGTAAGGATGTCGTTGCACTAGCGAGAGTAACTCTTGCCCTGAATAACCCTGAACACCAGCAATGGCTACCTTGATAAATGATGTCATCTGAATACCTTAGTTTAACATGGGTTCGATAAGAAATACGTTCCAATTCATCTGCTCAGGCGTTTCTCCTAAAACGCAGGGTTGCTCCAAACATCATCACTGATCAGCGCTTCTAGCAACAAAATCGGAATAGTTTGAATCATTTTTTTACCGAACTCACTTTATCCTAAATTTATTCTCACTAAATGTCAATAAATATTTACATTTCAGCTAAATTAATGCATAATTATTCAGTATTGCCTTCTCTGCTGAGAAATTAATCACCCTGGAGGATAAGCATGATAGACAGCATTGCACTCAATAAACACTATAGCGCAAATAACGCAGCCCCTTACCCAATTACGCTAGTCACAGGAGATGGCATTTACGTTACAGACGAGCAAGGAAAACGCTATATCGATATGGTCAGCGGCATTTCGGTGACCAATTTTGGCCACAAACCCGCTGTACTACTTGCAGCACTCAGCGAGCAAGCGAACAAGATTGCCATTGTACCACGCTTATTTCACAACCAACCTTTGTGTCAACTCATGCAGAGCATTTGCCAAGCCTGTGCTATGGACAAAGCCATCCCTATGAACAGTGGCGCAGAAGCGGTTGAAAGCGCGATTAAAGTGGTTAGAAAATGGGGCTATGTGGAAAAAAACATTCCTGATAACCAAGCAGAAATTATTGTCTGTGATGAGAATTTTCATGGCCGCACCATTACCGCAGTCAGCGCCTCTACGGTTGATAAATATAAAAAGAATTTTGGCCCCCTAACCCCAGGATTTGTGTCTATTCCCTTTAACAACCCCGCAGCACTGGAAAAAGCAATTAACCGTAACACAGCCGCTTTTATTGTTGAGCCTATTCAGGGAGAAGCAGGCGTTATTATTCCTGATGCTGATTATTTACAACAATGCCAAAACATTTGTAAACGCCATAACGTCATGTTTATCGTTGATGAAATCCAAAGTGGCATGGGCAGAACCGGCAAGCTGCTAGCCTGCCATCATGAAAATATCCAGCCTGATGCTATTTTAATGGGCAAAGCGCTAGGTGGCGGCTTATTACCTATTTCATTATTACTTGGCAAAGAACACCTGATGAAAGTTATGCAACCTGGCGAACACGGCGGCACTTTTGGTGGCAATCCTTTGGCATCTTTTGTCGCCTATCACGCAGTGAAACAACTGACAGAGACCAACTTATTAAGCCATGCCAGTGAAATTGGCGACTATTTTACTTGCCAGTTACAAACTATTCATCACTCTGGCATTCATGCCATTCGTGGCAAAGGGTTATTTATTGCTATCGAATTTAAACCCAATATGGTATCAGCAAGCGATGTTTTTGAAAAACTGGCGGAAAGTGGATTACTAACTATTAATACCCGTAACAACACACTGCGCCTTCTACCTGCATTAATCATTACTAAAGCGCAAGTTGACCAGGCAGTGGAGATTATTAAAACGGTATTGGAAAATTATCATGTCAGCAGATAAAACACTGTTAGAAGACCTAAAAAACTTACTGCTACAAGGTGAGGCCACCACTCAGGAAGCGATTTGCAGCGCATTACAAGCACAGGGGCACCCTATTAACCAGTCGAAAGTCTCGCGCTTACTACGCAAAATAGGGGCGTTAAAAAGCAAGAATGCGCAAGGTGAGCTGGTTTATCAACTGCCTTATGAGCCACCACCGCCCACCATTTCCAGTGACCTAACAAGCTTAGTCGTTGATATTCACCATAATGAAAACATGATTATCCTACATACTAGCCCAGGTTCAGCGCAATTAATTGCTCGTATTATCGATCATCATAAAAAAACATTGAACATACTAGCAAGCTTGGCCGGTGATGATACCGTATTAGTTATTCCTATATCAATTAACCAGTTAAAGGATTCTGTGGAAGCAATTAAGCAATTGCTATCAATTACTGCCTTGCAAAAGAGTAACGTTTAATTTAATATCGCGATTATTAATCATATCATCAGCAATCAATTTTTTATCCAATGCAAAACCTTGACCACCAGTATTACCATGCATCCATCCTAATAAAGACCCAGATAGGGAACCAGGGTTGGTTTCTTTATTTTTCCTCATACTTTTTCTAAAAAAACCTGTGCACACAGCCATTACAATAGTGAGCAAAACCAGTGCCGGTGGGCCACCAAACGTGGTTACGGCAGCAATGGCTGTCATCGCTATAGTACACCCTAACCAAGCTAACGAACTGACCAAGTGTGCATCTCTTTGCGCATACTCAAAATCTCGCATATTTTGATAAGCCGATAGTTTAACTGTTTCAGCAGCACTTTTATTCGCTTGTGCTTCAAGCGTCTGAATTTCTTGATCAAGCAACTGAATACGCTGTAAAGCACAAAAATAGCCATGTGTTTCAATTACAAAAGGCACAAACATACCAAATGCAAAAGAAAAACCGGTAAATCCGGTAGCAACTGCCGTTGATAAATACAATAAGCCTTGAGTAGAAGCAATAGATAAAGAGGTTAATACCGCCACGCTTGTACCGCTTAAGGTATTGGCTGCGGCATACATCAATTCTCTACTATCGCCAAAGTAAACTTCATCACCAGCCAACCACCAGGCACCGATGGTACCAAAGTAGTTCCAAGCATAACCCAGTATCAAGGTAGATTGTTCTAAAATATCAATCCATAACGGTGAACCCGTCAATCCTATTAAAATAGCAGCGCTTATCAAGCCAACAACATTACAAAAGATATAAGCGTTATCCATAGCAGGGTTTAAAAATCCTATCCCTTTCTCACGCCAACTATCAGCAAGTTGAATGCGTGTTTGAGTTTCCTGTTCTGCTTCATGCTTTTTAATCGCTGCTATGGTGCGGATAAAATAAAGATTAAGCTCTCTATCGGCTAAAATATTATTTTTCTCATCTTTATAAAGTTGATAGATTAGATACCATTGATAAATCAATAGCTGGTTATGTTTTTTTATTTGCTCAGGAGTAAGTGCTTCAACATCACCCTCTATTACTGGATCAAGGTCAGGAGCAACAACAGGTAAAGCAGCGCTATCTGTTAAGCTATGAAATAATGTTCCCAAATTGTCGGGACGAGGAATCCCCACCTTTTGGTATGCTGCTTCAACAGCGGATAGTTCAACCTTAATAGTAGCCAACTGACTTCACCTTAATCTAATACAAACAACCATAACTAATAGATAACATTTCAGCAGATTAGCACATAAAGGTTAAAATTAGCTTAAATATAACAAGCAATTAGCATTCACTGCGGGCATATTATAGCAAGCACGCCCAAAATACGGAAATAACACTGGGATAAAACCGCTTTCTTAATAGTTCCTTAAGGTTAATATCGTAGAATAAGTGACATTGCTAGGACATAGTTTGTACAGAAAGGAGGCTGCTAACGCGAGATTGTTGTATATCACCATGAAATTTAACGTTATTTTAGCTTTATTGCCGATTGCTCTACTCACAGGCTGTAGCCAAGAGCAACCCAAGTTTGTTGACTTGAGTTTAAAGTATATCACCACCGACTCTGCCCCTGAACCATCTGTCGATGAAAAAGCGCAAGCACAATTAGCCGAAGCTGCTCAAGCCGTTAATCAATCGCTACAACAATTGTCTGCGATACAAATTGCCACCCACCCTGATGTTAAAATGCCTCAGCCCGTTGATGCCGCTGCTATCGGCATGAATCAACAAACTTCTATTGACTGGACAGGCCCCGTAGAACCGCTACTCGCTAAAATTGCCAAAGCAAGTCAATATAAACTGCGTGTTCTCGGTGTGAAACCTGCCGTACCTGTTATCGTTTCCATCAATGCGGTAGAACAAGAGCTAGCCACTATTTTAAGAGATACCACTTATCAAGCGGCCTTGAAATCGAGAATCAAGGTATATCCTAAAACAAAGACCATTGAGTTACGGTATTTATCATCCTAATTTCTGAGGAAAAGGTATGCAAGCTAAAGGCAAATTATTAAAACTGCTGGCCATAGTGATTCCCGCTTCACTTAGTGTTGCTTGCAGCAGTAGTCCACCACCCCATTCACAAGTCAGTGCAATGGCTGGTTATGTGAATGCCAGCTCGCTACCCAGCGCCACCGGACAAATCAGCAATATTCGTTTGCAAGCACTCAGAGAAGGCGCAACAACACTGGGAGCAAGAGGCGCATTAGCATGGCGTTCACAACACATCAACGCGGCATTACAACAAGAAAGCACCGATTTAGATCATATTTTTGACTTCAATCAGTTATTACTCAACAAAAACATTTTGCCTCCCATTTTGGTAGAGTCGCAAGGCAACCTCACTTTAGACAGTAATGATGCACTGCGTACCGCCAATAAAACCTATAAAATTATTGCTAAAGCACGCCTAGTTACCGCTTCACCAACCTGGCGTACCTATTTATGGATGTCTTACCCCAAACCTGGCATTCCCAGCAAATCCTTGCTACCCAGCAATGATGCAGAAGCCTATGTGTGGGATGAATACCTGAAAAAAGGTTGGAAAGAAGGTCTAAAACAAGCCAATGATATTTTCTCTGCTAACCTTAATCGCTTAAAACGGGATTATTTAGGGATGGCACTCTATCGTAAGCTGGTCGAACAAGGTATTATCTCTTCACCTAAAGTATCAACAGCTAGTCTCGGTATTACGGGTGATGCAAACCAAATGCGGATTAATGATGCGATTACGCGCATTACCGCCCACTCTGTGCTAGAGTTAGATAGTAGCAAATGGAAACCGATACTCACCCAATGATGTACCCCAAAGAGCCATCGCGCTTTGAGCCACAACATCTAGACGACTTGCTAGTGTATTGTCATCGCATGGATGCTTCAGACATTACGCTGCAAACTAACAGCGCTATTATCGTTGAAACACACGGACGCTTATCCCGCATTACTCGCCGTGAACTCACCAATTCTGAGGTTGGTGGTCTGCTCAATGCAATTTATGGCGCCAACGGTACCACACAGCTTATGCGTGGTAGCGATTTAGACACCCACTATGAAGTCAGACCCAACCGTAACGAGCGCTTTCGTTATCGAGTTAATGGGACAGCTTGCCATGTTGATGGGCATGAAGGCATACAAATTACCATACGAACCATTCCTGCCATGCCACCGGCCTTGTCACAATTGCAGCTTCCCGATGCCATTGTTCAAGCCATTGCACCGCAAGAAGGGGTAGTATATGTTACTGGTGCAACGGGTTCAGGGAAAAGCACATTATTAGCGGCTATTATCAAGGAATTGGCAGAAGAAGCCGAAAGTCATCGTAAAATTTTAACCTATGAGTCACCGATAGAATTTGTTTACGATGATATTAACACCCCCACTGCTATCGTCAGTCAATCAGAAATTCCACGACATCTGCCCTCTTTTGCAGCTGGCGTGCGCAATGCACTACGACGTAAACCCCGCCTTATTTTAGTGGGTGAAGCACGTGATCCAGAGACCATTACGGCAGTACTAGAAGCGGCTTTAACGGGGCATCCAGTTTACACCACATTGCATAGTAACGGAGTCGCTGAAACCGTAAGACGCTTAGTGAACAGCTTTCCTTCTGAAGAGCGTTTAGGACGAACAATTGACTTAATTGAGACAATGCGCTTAATTATTTGGCAACGCCTAGCACCCACCGTGGACGGAAAACGAGTTGCATTACGTGAGTATTTGGTATTTAATGAAAAAATACGCGATATTTTGTTAGAAAGCGATCCTCATCAAGTCACCGCTACCACACGTCGTTTAGTGCAGGAATATGGTCAACTGATGCAGGTTGATGTGGAACAAAAATATCAAGAAGGAGTGCTATCAGAACGCACTTATAAAGTGTTATCCGCAAGAAGTGTGAAAGAGTAATAGTGCACCTTAAGTGTAATAGATCACCCACCCGACTTTATGTGGTGAGAATTTTCAGATTTTAGGCCCTATTGAACAGAAAATTTGCGCAAAGGGGCGGAATGTATAGAAATACATGAGCACTTTGAGCAAATTTTCTGTTCAATAGAGCCAAAAAATGGGAATTCCCACTGGGGGGGCTCAGCTGTTACTCTTAAATTGATTTAGCAATTAGCATTATGTTGGTGTAGCTATCGGAGTTGATCACTAAATGAAGAGAAACAAGTTAAAGTGCATCGACAACTTAGACTTTATGCGGTCAATAAATAATCAATCAATACAATTAGTAGTCACCTCTCCTCCCTATAACCTTGGTAAAAGTTACGAAAAAAAAATCAGCATAGAGCAATATATCAAAGAGCAAGAAGCAGTTATTAAAGAATGTTACCGCATTCTCAATAACAAAGGCTCTATCTGCTGGCAAGTAGGAAATCATATTAACGGAGAAGTAGTTCCTCTTGACATTATGCTTTATGAAACATTTAAAAAACAAGGATTAAAACTGAGAAATCGTATTATTTGGCACTTTGGTCATGGATTACACTGTCAAAAAAGATTTTCGGGACGATATGAAACCATCATGTGGTGGACAAAAGAAGATGATTACGTTTTCAACCTTGATCCTGTCAGAGTTCCTTCAAAATATCCCAACAAGCGCCACTACAAAGGTAGTAAAAAAGGCCAATTATCGGGAAATCCGCTAGGTAAAAATCCTAGCGATATATGGGATATCCCTAATGTAAAAAACAATCACCCTGAAAAAACTGCACATCCTTGCCAATTTCCAGTTGAGCTAGTAGAGCGACTAGTATTGTCGATGACCAATAAAGGTGATATTGTTTTTGATCCTTACATGGGAGTTGGCAGCAGCGCCATTGCAGCCATTAAGAATAACAGAGTTGCTTATGGCTGCGACATTTCAGAAACGTATTTTGATCTCGCCATTGAGAGAATTAACTGTTTAAAAAAAGGAACACTAAAGCTAAGGAAAATGCATACTCCAATATATGACCCTAAAAAATGAAGATCATTGAAAAATACTCGCATTTAAATGGTTTAGAGCACCTACTCGTTCATAAGCCACTGTTGTGGAAAGAAATACAACAGGCCATTGAGACAGTAGATGTTAATCAACTTAAAACAAAAATTTCAAAAGAAAAAACCATGAAAGGTAAAATGCTTTACTCACCTATTGAAATAAACAAAGCTATGCGAATAGCTTTTGAAAAAGAAGGCTGGAGAGAATCACGAACCTCTTATTGGGTCACAAAAAACGCAGATTTAATACGAAAAACCATGGATATGACACCATCAGAACAAAAAAATGAGATAGAAGCAGCAGGAGAAGTTGCCATATCCTCCTATAATCAAACTGATTTTGTTAAAGAGCGAATAGCTGTGGAAGTGCAATTTGGAAAATATGCTTTTGTTGCTTTTGACCTCTTTGTAAAACATATGGCCTTTTTCGTTGGAGATATTATCGATATTGGCATAGAGATACTTCCTATGAAAGCATTACAAGCAGAAATGTCTTCCGGCCCTGGATATTATGAGAGAGAGCTTTATAATCTCATTAGACAAGGACGTGGCATACCTGCGGTACCCTTAGTGTTAATCGGAGTATCTTTATGAAAACCATGAAACGTTACTTAGGACTCTACTACCTACTTAGCATCATATTGTTAGCTGCAACACTGGGCATCTACTTTTATCGTGCCGATATTTTACTAGGACTGCCTTTTCTTAACTGGCTAGCTTTACCTTTGCTAGCCATCATGGTTTTTAGCCCTTGGGGTTCTCAGTCACTTGTTTCACCTTCAACATCATTGACAACCCTACCTCCTTCACAATGGTTTGCCAAGATACTAAATTTACAGCTTTCTTTATTTTTACTGTATTTCTCAATTACCCAATTTACACATTATTTTAGCATCGCAGGGCAAGCACCCAAAACGTTGCTAACAGACAGTTTGCACACCTTACTTTTTAAATTTGGTATCTATCCCTGGCCACTAATTGCCATCTTTGCCATTGCTTTCGCGCTCAGTGCTTACAACAAAGAACAAGACAGCTATTTAAGCAATATTACACCACTGTTTGACAACAAGAAACGAGAAACGCTAGAGGTAATTATTAAAACAATGGGGCGTGCTGTAACCCTAATTGCGATAGCCACCACACTCGTTATCATCACTTTTATTTTCACCACAACCGCTACATCGCTTACTCATTTTAAAGAACTGACAGGATTCACTGCTGCATCAGTAGGCGTTGCGTTTCTTATGCTCTTTTTCACTATTCGTCGTAATGATAACCAATTCCTGATGCAGATTAATAAAAAACGCCCCTTACTGGGTATCTTGCTAACCGTGCTGATTTGGGTAATCGTTTTAACACTAGCCAGCGTTGTTATTCATTATACAGGGAATATGAAAGGACAGCCTCCTTGGATGGTAGTGCCACTCTTGAATAAAGGTTGGCTGCTGCATTGGGAATTATTTTCTGAGTATTGGTGGTTACTTTTCACCCCTATCATCGCCATTCTTATCGCACGTTTTTCCTATGGTTATTCAATCCGCGGTATTATTCTTGCGACACTATTATTTCCCTTACTACTCACTGCACTAATAAAAATGATTACTTTGCCTATGATAAATATTGACATTAACCAGGCGCCACTATGGTTAGTGCAAATCGCTGCCATACTGGGATTTTTATCATTAATTTCACTTATGTATCAAAAAAAACACTTACCATTGACCATGCTGACTTACTTACCTAAAGCAGGTAATGATAGACCACGCAATGAAGACATTTATCATAAACGGCTTAAAAAAATGTGTGGCCTTGTTTTCTATTTTTTTATCCCTGCTGGTTTTTTTGTCATCGCCGTCTTTATGGCACTATCATTTATTCCGATGATAGTCATTATTATTGCTGTGTATTTACAAATACTCAAATCATTTCGATAAAATAAGTTAATTCCTTACCAAACCCCACGTTAAACAAGCTCTTTCAAAAAAGTTAAGGCATTACATACTCTAATGCCATTATTTGATAAATAGTCTTTTTTACCACACATGGATACCTGCCAAGCCTGACATTTAGGGAAATGTTTTTTAAAATAATAAAGGCTTTTAGAGATTTCTTTATCACTCCATTTACATTCAATAGCCATAATGGGCTTTAATTTCTCACAAATAATAAAGTCGACCTCTCGACCATCAACATCACGATAATACTGTAAATCGATATCACGTCCTTCACTATCTTGTAAAAACTGCACCCATTTTAATAAATGTACTGCTACTAAATTTTCAAAGCGTAAACCCTTGTTATCAATTAAAGTCCAATCGTAATGATAATGCTTTTGTTCTTTTTTAACCGCTCTAATAGTAGGACCACCAAAAGGATTTAATCTAAAAATAGCGTATAATCTTTCAAAAATAACTAGCCAATTCGATAGCGTTTTATGACTCACCTGCAAATCTTCACGTAATGCATTAATTGACAAAGGTGAACCCACTAAATCCGGTAATCGCATCATCAGCAACTCTAATGTTCCCACATCATGAACATGCTCTAATGGGAGCAATTCTTCTTGAATTAATCGCTCACGATACTCTCGTGACCAACGCTTAGCTTGAATAGCAGAACTAGAAAAAAAAGGCTCAGGAAACCCTCCTAATTGCAATAAATTCTCACTCTCTTGCTGCGATTGAATCCTAAGCTCAGCAACTGAAAGTGGATTTAACCGTAAATAATGATACCGTCCTTGCAAAGAATCACCAGAATGTCGGTAATAATCAAGACGTGCACTCCCTGTTACCAATATTTTCCTATCGAGATGATATTGGTCATAGAGCCCTTTAATGTAATTTCGCCATTGCTTATATTTGTGTAACTCATCAAATATCCATAACGATGCCACAGGTAATTCATGGCTAAGAATGGCATGACGGTCTCTAGCAATATCCCAATTAAAATAGCCAGAAGATGAGGTTAATAGAGATTTGGCTAAGGTGGTCTTTCCCACTTGGCGTGGACCACCAACAAAGACCATTTTTTGATCTAAATCATGGGCGATTTGGGGCGCTAAGTATCTGTTCTTAATGTCCATAGATTAATTATACGAGTTTTTTCACCCCCTGTCAAAAAAACCCGCGGGTTTTTTTGACAGGGGGTGAAAAAGCCCGTTAAATCCTGGTCATTAAGAACGATCTTCGTCCTTATTATCCATTTGTTCTTTGAGCAAATCACCCAAAGTCGTCTTAGTGGGTTCAGCATCACCGACATTATGAGTCCCTGACCCATCTGATTGTTTCTCCAGCACTTTGGCTGACACTTGAATCTGACGTGTCTTAGCATCAAACCCTAATAGCTTGACTTTGATCTTTTCACCAACTTTCAGCTCTTCACGTAAATCTTTAACACGATCTTGACTGTAGTCTGCCAACTTCATTTGACCACTTATCTCATCGGTTAAATCAAGCGTCGCTTGCTTGGCCTCTAAAGATTTTACCGTTGCTTCAATTACAGTATCTTGATTGGCTTGAACATACTCTGTTAAAGGGTCTCCCTCCAATTGCTTGATTCCCAACGAAATACGCTCGCGCTCCGCATCAATGCTAAGGATAACCGCTTCAATCTCATCACCTTTCTTATAATGACGCACCGCCTCTTCGCCGCTATCACTCCTAGAAATATCGGTTAAGTGAATTTACCCATCTATCTCCCCTTCCAGTCACACAAAAATACCAAAATCGGTGGTAGAACGAATCTTACCAGAGACTTTTTCACCAATCTTACGCTTTTGTGAAAACTCTTCCCAAGGGTTACTCTTACACTGCTTAATCCCTAAGGAAATACGTCGTCTCTCTTCATTCACATCCAAGACAATCACGTCAACCTCATCCCCTAACTGCACAACCTTGCTCGGATGAATGTTCTTGTTGGTCCAGTCCATTTCCGACATATGTACCAAGCCTTCAACGCCTTCTTCTAACTGCACAAAACAGCCATAATCAGTAATGTTGGTAATGCGACCTTGTAAACGTTTATTAATCGCATAACGCTGCGCAATGTTAATCCAAGGGTCTTCACCTAATTGTTTAATCCCCAAGGATACACGATTCTTTTCTCGATCAAATTTCAAGATTTTAACACGGATTTCATCACTGACATGCAACAACTCACCAGGATGCTTGATTCGCTTCCAAGACATATCGGTAATATGCAATAAGCCATCAATGCCACCTAAATCAACAAATGCACCGTAGTCAGTAATGTTCTTAACAACACCCATGATTTCTTGACCTTCTTGCAATTCGGAAAGTCTGGCTTGACGCTCTGCACTGCTCTCAGCTTCCATCACCGCACGGCGTGACACCACAATGTTATTGCGCTTTCTATCCATCTTAATCACTTTGAATTCTAGCTCTTTACCTTCAAGATAGGATGAATCACGCACCGGCTTTAGATCAACCAAAGAACCTGGCAAGAAAGCACGTACAGAATCTAACTCAACTGTAAAACCGCCTTTGACTCGCTCAACAATTTTACCAATTATAATCTCACCTTGCTCATGGATTTTTTCAAGTTTTAACCACATCTGCGCACGACGCGCCTCTTCACGGGATAATTTAGTTTCACCAAAACCATTCTCGGTTTTCTTAACCACGACCTCAACTTTATCGCCTATCTGTACTGCCTCATCGCGAAACTCAACTTTTGGAATAAACCCTTCCGATTTTAATCCCGCATCTACGAGCACATAATCGGAAGTAATATCAACAATGGTGGCTTCAATTACCGCACCTGGACGTAGATCGACGTTTTCAAGACTTTTTTCAAAAAGCTCTGCAAAATTTTCTGACATGATGAATTCTTTTTTGGTTATTGCTATGCCTGGCAGCATAGTTAATTAATACAAATTTTGCTCAATTATAAGCAAAACCCCTAATAGCGGTGACGCTAGTTTACATATTGACGCACAAGACTTATTACTTGAGCAAAAACTTGATCAATATCACAGGTTGATGTGTCAACAATATGAGCATCAGCAGCCGGCTCCAACGGGGCAATAGCACGTATGGTATCTTGACGATCACGAAAGATAAGGTCTGCTTCCACGTCGCGCAAGCTAACACGATTGCCCTTAGCTTGCAACTGTTGGTAGCGCCTCTGGGCTCTGACCGCTTGATCAGCAGTTAAGTAAATTTTTAAATCAGCGTTAGGAAATACTACAGTTCCCATGTCACGACCATCAGCAATAAGACCTGGTAAGATACGAAAACTACGCTGATAAGATAAAACCGCTGCACGAACAATAGGTAGCGCAGCAATACGGGATGCCATTAAGCCAACAGACTCTTGCCTAATCGCTTGGGTAATCTCTTGCTGGTCACAAAACACTTGAGCAGGTAAGGCAACCCCTTGTGGCCGTAACTCAACCCTAGTAGCCGACAACAGTGCTGCCAAAAGCTGAGTCTCTTGAGGCTCAACGCCTTTTTGTATCACAGCAAAAGCTAGCGCTCGATAAATTGCACCACTGTCCAAGACATGCCAAGCCAACGCCTTCGCTAAAAGGCTGGCAATAGTGCCTTTACCGGTACCAGAAGGTCCATCTAAAGTAATCACGGGAACGCTAGTTTTTTTCACGAATCACAAACCCTAGCTTTCTTGCTAAATCAATAAAATTAGGAAAAGATGTCTGAATATTTTCACAATGAAGAATGTCTATCGGATTTTCTGCAACACAAGCGGCTACAGCAAATGCCATAGCAATGCGGTGGTCACCCAAACTATCCACGCTACCACCTTGAAAACGTCCTCCCTTAACCACCATACCATCCTTTGTGGCTTCACAATCAATCCCTAACGCCATCAATCCTTTGTGCATGGCATCAATGCGATCCGATTCTTTCACACGCAACTCAGCCGCACCGCTAAGACGCGTGATACCCTCAGCACAAGCAGCGGCAATCATCAATACCGGTAATTCATCAATCGCTAATGGCACTTGTTGCTGAGGAATATCAATACCATGCAAACGAGCAGACTTAACCACAATATCTGCCACAGGCTCAGCACCAAAAAAGCGCTTATGAGATAAAGTAATATCTGCTCCCATTAATCGCAACAGCGTAATCACTCCCAGACGACTAGGATTAATGCCCACATTAACTAAAGTTACTAGCGAATTTGGCACAATGCTTGCAGCGACCATAAAAAATGCTGCTGAAGAAATATCAGCGGGAACACGTACTGAACTTCCTTGCAGTTGATGCCCGCCCACTAAGGAAATGCGATTACCCACCACAGTAACTGGATAACCAAAACTGCTTAACATACGTTCGGTATGATCACGTGAGATACCAGGCACTGTCACATACGTTTCACCTTGAGCATACATACCCGCTAATAGCACAGCGGATTTAACTTGAGCGCTGACTATAGGCAAGTGATAATCAATCGCTTGCAGTGACGCTACCGCATCAATTCGAATAGGTGCCGTGCCGTGAGTACTGAGTTTAATGGCGGCTTGCATTTGCGCTAAAGGCGTAACCACACGCTGCATCGGACGTGCCGATAACGAAGCATCACCCACCAATTCACTAGAAAAATGCTGTCCAGCTAACAAACCTGTTAACAAGCGCATAGCTGTTCCTGAATTACCCATGTCCAATGCAACTGGACTGGGATTTAAACCTCTAAGCCCTACTCCTGCAACAAACACTGTCTGGTCTTGTTGATTATCACGAATCGTCACACCCATATGACGAAAGGCATCCATCGTAGCCAAGGTATCGCTACCCCATAAAAAATCCTTGATTTCGCTATCACCTTGCGCAATTGAGGCCAACATAATAGCTCGATGTGAAATTGACTTATCCCCAGGAACACAAACCTCGCCTTGTAATCGTGAAACAGGTGTCACACAAAGTTGCGAAGGATAATGATCAGACATGCTAGGAAAAACGTTTCTCAAAATCACGCATAAAGGCAATCAAAGCATCAACACCTTTTTCTGGCATGGCGTTATACATGCTGGCACGAATACCGCCCACAGCACGATGACCTTTGAGATGATATAAACCGCCTTTTTCTGCCTCTTGCAAAAATTGTTGCGTGAGATTTGACTCTGCCAAGGTGAAAATCACATTAACTCGTGAGCGACAGTCAGGATTCACCGAATTGATATAAAAATTACTCTCATCAATCAATTGATACAATTTCTGAGATTTCCGTTGATTTAATTCAGCAAACTTATCTACCCCACCTTCACGTTTAACCCATTTAAACATTAATCCGGCAACATACCAGGGAAAAACTGGTGGTGTATTATAAAGCGATCTTTCTGCTGCTTGATTGGCATAACGCAGCATATTAGGCGTTAAATCAAAAGGGGTTCTACGCAATAAGTCATCACGAATAATCACAATAGTAATACCCGCAGGACCCAGATTTTTTTGCGCACATGCATAGATTAACCCGTACTGGCTCACATCAATCGGCTTAGATAATAGATTAGATGACATATCACTGATTAACGGTAAACCTTTACTGTCAGGGGTATCAAAAAACTCCACGCCATGAACGGTCTCATTATCAGTGTAATGTAAATAAGCAGCATCTTGTGGGATATTCCAAGTCTGTGCTGCAGGTAATTGCTGGTATTGATTGTCTTTTGAGCTTGCTGAAATCACAACATCGCCATAAATCTGCGCCTCTTGAATCGCCAACTCCGACCAAATGCCAGTTTCTAGATAAGCCATTTTACGCGACTCAGCCGCTAGATTCATGGGCACCATAGCAAATTGCGTACGCCCACCACCTGATAAAAATAATATTTTGTAGTTTGATGGAATCGCTAATAACTCTCGCAAATCCGCCTCGGATTCCTCAGCAATTTGCTTAAAATCCTGACCACGATGCGGCATCTCCAAGATCGACAAACCTTTATGCTGCCAATCCAATAAATCGCTTTGAGCTTGACGTAATACCTCTTCCGGTAATGTTGCCGGCCCACCACTAAAATTATAAACTCTTGACATAATCAACCTCTTAAAAATACACACCACATGGCAAAAACAATTCTACTGCCATTAAATCTAAAGCGAGTGGCAGCAAAGTCAGGCAATTAATCTGACATAGCTACCGAAGATTCGCCAGCAATTTCAGCCGATAATGCTTCAATTCCAACTAAAAACTCCCCGTCCGCTAAATTAACTAAGCGCACACCCTGTGTGTTACGACCGACAAGAGAGACTTCACTCGCTCGAGTTCTCACTAAAGTCCCTTGATTACTAATCAATAACACATCATCTTCATCTTGCACTTGAGTGGCTGCAACCACTTCGCCATTACGTTCGTTCACCTGAATGGCTATCACACCTTGAGCACCACGCGCTGTCTGTCGATAATCTTCTAATTTAGTGCGCTGACCATAACCATTGCGGGTAGCAGTTAACATGGTCGCCTCTGGCTTGATAACCATGGCAGCAATCATGGTCTGCCCCGCTTGCAATTTCATTCCTCGCACCCCTCTAGCGCTTCTTCCCATAGCACGTACTTCTGCTTCATTAAACCGCACCGCTTTTCCAGCGCTGGAGAGTAAAATTATTTCATCATGACCATTAGTAATTTCAACCCCTACTAAGCAATCGCCCTGTGCCAACTCTAGTGCAATTTTACCATTGGGCCGCGGTCTAGCAAATTCTTTGATCGCCACTTTTTTCACTACTGCCTGCTGGGTTGCCATGAAAATATGCTGATCCTGGTCAAATCCCTGTACCGGCAAAATGGCGGTAATTGTTTCTCCCGCAGATAAAGGTAATAAATTCACAAT
>CAZSHR010000015.1:14003-20210 GCA_964606725.1 uncultured Coxiella sp. | reverse complement strand
ATGTTATTAAGAGTAACTTACTTTGAATAATATGATCTGTGCATACCGCAGTTTTTTAAAAGGGGGCCGACAACGTTAGTTGTCGGGGGGATTTACAACATGCTGCGTAAAAATAAGCACAAATTTGAAATTAGCTTTTCTTGATGCTCACCTCACCGTGCGCAAAAGAAGACAACTTACCATCGTGAGTCTCAAGCAGCAATTCACCACGGGAAGAAATCCCTTGCATCACCCCCAACACCTCACCGCTCGCCGTATTTAATACCACTTCTTGACCTAACAAGCTATCGTATTGCTGCCATTCAGCAATAAACTCATCCAAGTCCTTGCTAGAAAAAACTCGCAGAGTTTGTACCAGCTCATTTAACAATAGTGCAATAAAATAATTTCTTTGCGGTGGCTGCTCTACAATGTCAGCTAAATTAACCCAAGGCTGACTGAGCTCTTGATGCGGCTGGGCTGGCATTTGCAAATTCAAACCAATACCAACCACCACAGAACAAAGACCATAACTCTCTGCAATCATTTCAATTAAGATACCGGCTAATTTTCGGCCTTGCCATAAGATATCATTAGGCCATTTTAATGCAATACCTTCACTAATCCCATAGCGCTTTAATGCATTTACAATAGCAACACCCATCGCTAAACTCAAACCCATTATTTCATTAGGGCCACATTCAAAATGCCACAACAGTGATAAACAACAGCCAGAAGCAAAAGAAGAAATCCAATGACGACCATGACGGCCACGACCTTTAGTTTGATACTCAGCAAGACAAGCCATAGTTTGACGCGGCTTTTCTTTTAATACATGCAGCAAATAATCATTGGTAGAAGAGACATTTTCCAATATAATTAATTGATCCAACAATTCTCGTGTTGTCGCACAAAGATTTTTTTCAATGAGTGCTTGATTTAAAAGTTCAATACCATCAGGAATGCGGTACCCTCTTCCGGTTACTGCCTGCACATCAACGCCCAGTGCTTGCAGTTGTTGCACTCCCTTCCAAACCGCTGTACGTGTCAATTTAAGCGATTGTGCCAACTGCTCACCAGAATGAAAATCCCCATCACTCAAATATGCTAGCAACTTGTAAGCCGTTGTCTGTTTATCCATTGCTTTACTACTCTATACTAAATCTGATCAGGTATAATAATTACGCCTCAAGATCAAGAATATACATGATAATGTAGTAAACATTCATAACATGCAAGCACAATAGCCCACCTAGCATATGCAAACACGCCTTGCCCGCTGTCCCTGGGGCACTTTGCTCTCCACCTAAACGAGTAAATAACACAATACTTCGAATAACACCTAACAAGCCTACAAAGCGAATCAATGCAATAGCCACCTCAATTGCCTCAGTAGAATTAGCATCAGAGAGTACCGGATAAGCCAAGGGACTAGAGCTACCCCAAAACGCAAGCAATAAAGTATCAACTGTCACTGGTGTTGCCAACAACGCAATACCACCCACCAACATTGCCAGAGGTTTTGCAATAGTCATTTGAGACGACATAAATGTTCGTTGCTCACCATAACGCTTAAAACGGAAAAAAGAAGCAATCATCAAACATAAACCAGCAGCAATCGAGAAATCCTGCACCAGAATTGTGCCCCAATAAATCGCATACATCATGTGGTCATTACTGTAAGCCAAAGCAGGACTTGCCGCTAAAGACAATAAAGCCACTAGCAAGAGGCGCCAGCGCGTATTTTTTAATTCACCCAATTTAGCCAACATCATTAACCTGTGCACCCACTTTAAGAATCATTGGAACCGTAACCAATTCGATTACCCGAACTCATCAATACCAATCCACGCTCAGCATCAATTTGTTCCACCACACCTAAGCCTGGAATCGTATCACCAACAATAACTGATCGTGATAGGCCATTGGAACTGACTAGCCAAGCACGACCACTAATCATGGCATGAACCGAATAAGTCACTTTAGGCTTAGCCATTGCTGGTTCAGCAACTACCGCTTTAGGGGCTGCTTTTTTCAGCTCTGCATTAACCTTTTTAACCTCCTGCAGCAGTAATACCATCGCTTGCTTTAATTGCTGATTCGTCTGATTGGACTGATCCAACTGACGTTGTAACACCTGCAATTCATTCTTCAAGCGGCGGATTTCTTGAGCATTACTGGTGCCACTATTTTGAATACTGGCCAGCGATGCAACCAAACGCGGGTCTTGCCGAACAGTACTCACTGTAGTAGTTTTTGCTGGCTTTTGTGAAACTTTTGCAACTTTTTCTGTAGTAGAAGCAGGCTGAACAATTTTACTATTTTTACCATGATTCATAAATTGGAAAAATAATAATAAAAATACGGCCACAACCGCCACCGCAACTTTTCGCTTATTTTCTAGCAAAAATTTCTTAAGCGGTGACGTAGCTTTGGTATTCACAACAGCTGCTTCTTCATCTGCTTGTTGATCAACCGTCATCTCATCAGTCTCTACAACGTATTCATCTTGTGGATATTGATATTCTTCATCAGCACTCATATTCTCATGACTCATGTTAGTTTCCTCCCCAATTCACGGGATCAACATCATCGACAACATTGACCGCACCAATGCGTTTTTCAGGAATCGGCTGCGGTAAGGTCGAGTCTTCCATAAATAACAAGCCAATAGGAGAGCCACCTGGCACCTCAACTGTAGGCGGTACATTAAAGTTATCTGACATGGATTTAGCATACTGTTCACCCATGTTTCCTAAACCCAAAGCCACATACTCAGCTGGTGTAAAATCACTATAAGTCACCTCTTCCCCATCACTAAAAGCCCAACTCTCAACGGTCGTGCCGGATTGAATCACTCCCTCTGACACTCCTGCTAGAAAAGAAGATGCAAACAAAGAACCATAACGTAACAGGTAGTGATTATCGACATAGCCTGAAACAGCGGTATGAGCAGTTTGCGAATCAATCGCTACGACTTTAGCCTTGATAGTATGCTCAAAGCTCGGTACATTTAAGGTGGTAAACTCAATCAATAAACGCTTATCGACACGGGTAAATTTACCAATCAACTTAGTGCCTTTCAGCTTTCCTGAAACAATGGTAGCAATCACCGGTGTGTTTTTCTCATCGCTGTTCACCGAAGTATCCAACACACCAAACATAATTGTTCCTGCCTTGACAACCGGACCTGTATTCACAGCCGCTTGACTACCGGCAACCGCTGCAGCAGCACCACTAGCAGCTGCCAACTCAACCGGATCAGGTACCGCTTCTTGCGCCACTTGTGGGCTAGACGAACTCCAGTTAGCCATCAATTTTTTCGCCATCATCATCATCTGACCTTGTTGTTGCTGAATCGCATCACGACGTTGCTGTTGACTCATCATTTTCTGCTGTGCTGCTACCAATGCGCTTAATCTAGCTTCTTGATCATTACCAGCAACCGATGGTAATTGAGAACCCGCATTACTTGTAGCTGCACTCTTGGTGTAGCTAGGAGCCGGAACCGCTGGCGCTGATGGTGCAACTGACTTAGCAGGCTGAACCAAACCGGCTTGCTGCTGCGAGAAGCCCGCACGTAATAAATCACCACTGGTAAATCCCGCTTTTTTCAAATCATCGGCACTAAAACCCGCATCTTTGAGTTCCTTAGCACTAAAACCAGCATCACGCAAATCTTTGGCTGAAAAACCTGCTTTTTTTAACGCTGCAGCACTAAAGCCAGCATCTTTTAACTGACCAGCACTAAAGCCGGCTGCTTTGAGCTGCTCAGCACTAAAACCGGCATCTTTTAAATCTTTTGCCGAAAATCCTGCATCTTTAAGCTCTTTGGCGCTAAAACCTGCTGCCTTTAATGCTGCCACACCACAGCCTTTCTCTTTTAATACAGCGGCTGAAACACCTTGTGCACGTGCTTCTTTTAATGACTCCACACTGCATTGATTAGCATCCACAGCGGCAGGATGTAATTCCTCCGGTGTATAACCGGCAGCCGTTAATTCATCATCCGAAAATCCAGCTTTTTGTAAATCTTGAGCACTAAAATCCGCGGCTTTCAATTGTGCTGCGGTAAAACCAGCATCTTTAAGTTCTTTGGCACTAAAGCCAGCGGCTTTTAAAGCCGCCAAAGGACAACCACGAGCTTTTAAGGTAGCCGCAGAAGCACCCGCTTGACGCGCTTTTTTAAGGGCGCTGATGCTACATTCTTTGGAAGCAGCATTGGCATCACGAATCTCATCTTCAGAAAAACCAGCTTGACGCAATGCTGCATCACTAAACCCGGCATTCTTTAATTCAGCAGCAGTAAAACCAGCCTTGCGTAGATCCGCTGGAGTAAAACCAGCTTTTGCTAAATCAGCAGCTGAAAAACCGGCATCTTTTAAGTCTTTAGCGGAAAAACCAGCCTTTTTCAATTCACCTGCGCTAAAACCGGCATCTTTAAGCTGAGCCGCTGTAAAACCAGCGTTTTTTAATTCTTGCGCACTAAAACCGGCATCACGCAAATCTTTAGCACTAAAACCCGCATCTTTGAGTTCTTTCGCGGTATAACCGGCTGCCTTTAGCGCTGCCACACCGCAATCCTTAAAATGATCGGCACTGATACCGGAATCATGCGCCCGCTTTAATTGCTCAATATCACAATTCTTCTCATTCGCATCAATAATGCCTGCATCACGTAATTCCTGATCACTAAATCCAGCTTTACTGAGTTCATCACGCGTAAAACCCGCTGCCGCTAATTGCGCGGCTGTCATACCTGCTTTTTTCAATTCTGCTGCAGTAAAGCCAGCATCGCGTAAATCTTTAGCAGTGAATCCAGCCGCTATCAACGCAGCTAAATCAAAACCGCAGTTCTTTAATTGTTTTGAATCGTAACCTGTTTCTTTTAATTCACCCGCAGTAAAGCCGGCTGCACGTAAAGCTGAACAAGAGCAAGCCTGACAACGCAGCTCATCTGCACTAACACCTGCTTCACGAGCTAAACGCAAATTACTGACACGACAGTTAGCCGGATTAGGCTTATACATATAAACCAATTCGGAAACTGGACAGGCTTTAGGGTCTGGTTTAGACACTAAGCGTTCAAAATCATTCGTTGAACCCACAAAACTCGCTCTTGTAATCGTTGGCACAGCGCTGGTTGCTTTTTTACGTGCTGCTTGATTGACTTTAGCATTTTCAATGTTTTGCGTTTTAATATAGTTTTCACTGGGGCTGCCAGCACCTGGCAATGATTCAATCTTAGGTGCTGCGGCCAGCTTTGCCTCAGCACCATGACGAGTGTCATCACTTAATGCATTCCACACCAAAACCACTAGCAACACTAGCACAATGGCGGCACCTGAGAAGATAATAATACGCTTTTTTGCTGAACCAAAAAATGCAGGTAATTTAAATTGACTCTTATTCATCATGTGCTTACAACCCTTTAATCATTAAACTTACCGTCTTACCACGAAAAAGTGCCAAGATCACCGGCGTTGCTTGAAGTTCATAGGCATGAGTGCCATCAGGACTACTCATGGTAGAAATAAATGCAGGAGATAATAGATTCATGGTCGTTCTTAAGAAAATATGACCGTTTAACAACCATGCTTGACTATTGCTATCACCACCTTCAATGGTTAATGCGTTAGCACCTTGTGGCGGCACCCCATCTAAGACACTAATCAGATTAGGATTTTCAACCTGTGGTAAGCCATCAATTAAATGCACGGCATTAGGACCAATTTTTGGAATACGTAAATCAACGCGATAATCAACCGCTGCCTGACCTGGCATTAAAGTAATCATAATCGGGGTATTCAAGCCTTTTAATACCACTGCCAAATTACCCGAAGTATAGCGAGTTAAGGCTTGCACCATCATGGTATTACTTTTTTGGTTCCATTGCACATTAAAACTTTTTTGATCACCCAAATCATAGGCTTGAATCGGCCAAGGCGCACCAGTTCCATCAACAAACACCAGTGAGGTAACATAGCCTTGACGCAAGCGCACCAAAGGTGGCGTTGATCCTGGTGATAAGTTAACAGTTAACGTGGTTGATGTGGGTTTAGGTGGCGTTCCTGGATAATCAGCGCTGGCACGCTGCGTCTTATCAAATAAAATATGTAAGGTTTTAATCTGCTCTGGTGTTAATGGCATCATGTTACGTGACATAATGGTAAAAGCTGCCTTACCTACAGGATCAGAACCCAAGGTATTATCAGCAGTAGCACTCTG
>CAZSHR010000015.1:0-13993 GCA_964606725.1 uncultured Coxiella sp. | reverse complement strand
GGTACTAGTAGCGCTGGCACTGGTAGTCGTCTTAACAGGACTAGTAGCCGCTACTGGCTGACTCGTATTCGCTTGCGCACTTTTCAGCAAGGCATTAATTTGTGCCGAATCATCATCACTAACACCATAACCGGCAGCCCATGCCAATGATGCGCTAGACAACAACACCGTAGATAACAATTGACGTAGCATGGTCTTTCCTCTTGCTGTGTAAGTCATATTTTTAAAGTGCTTATTCATAAGCCCTCGCCTTAATCGATGAATAAAAGATATTATTAATCGCTATTTTTTGTGGATAATACTGCGCTGATTCACGCAACACAATCACCGTAAAATCAATCGGAGTTCGAATCGTTTTCTTGCCATTGGTAAAAGTTAACAAAACCGGAATTTTAATATTCCAAGCATAATGACCACCCACCACGGCTTTAGTAATAATCTCAGGTGAACTAGTTACCTCTACGTTAGAAACCATCTTTAAATCGACTAACGTTGTTAAATTATTCGACTTTTTCAGCGCGTCAGTAAAATAATTCCACCCATCAGGAGTAAAGTTACGCTGCGCTTCTTGCAGCTGATTTTTCCAATGCAAATAATCCAAGCTAAATGATTTACGCAAAGACTCCGCAGCCCATTGGACCACAAAGTCATCAGAAACTGCTGGATCATCCAAAGCACTGATTTTAATGATACGCCCATCAGCAGTTGTAGCAAAATACTGAGGTTGAGCAGGATGCTTCCACTTATAAAAAATCATCAACCCCAAAAAACCGTTGATCACTAACATCAAAAATACCGCAAACAGCACAATACGATAATGATCACGATAAAATACATTCCGCATCATTACCATTTCTAACCCTTTATAGTGTTTTTTTTGTTTACTCATGTTAACGAGACCCATTATAAAAATTGGTGACCGCAATACCCCGTGCCGCTTCTAACTCTGGAACACGGGTAATGGTCATGCTCACATAAATTTGTTTTTTCCTGGCCATACTCGCACTGGTGTAGTTAATTAACACCGGCATCTGCACTTCCCAAGTAAAACGTCCGTGACTTACATAACGATTCACAATAACGGCAGGTCCATTCACCACCGCACTTAAATACAGCTTCTTGCTAATCACGGTATCCAGCAATGTGGATTCCTTTAATGCGTCATTAAACGCCTGCCAACCCGACTGGGTGAAATACTGTGACGTTTTTTGCAATTGCTCCTCATAATCGCCAAAATTAAGCGTATAAGCCGACCGCACCACTAATTCAGCCCATTGTAAAACATAGTCTTGCGTGACAACCGGTGAACTTAGCGGCTCTAGTGTGACGACTTCCCCCGTGGTGGTTGAAGCATAATAACTTGCTGGCTTAGCCTTCCACAGGAAGAGAAACAATGTTGCGGATAAGATAGCACAAATTATGATCAATGTCAATAGCAGCTTAGCCATGCGCCTGAACTGATCGCGGTAAAAATGGTTGCGCTCGTGCGACAACTTTTCAAATTCTGAATGCGTACTCATTTAATTATAACCTTTTGTTTTAGGGTAATACTGAAAACTAATTTCAACACGGCGATTGAGGCTACGACCTTGCTCACTGCCATTCCAAGCCACTGGATTGCTTTGCCCATAACCCACGGCATACAAGAAACGGGTATCAATGCCATAGTAGCGTAACTTATTGAGAACTACCTGAGCTTGTCGAGTAGTCAATGCCTTAGCCACGGTTTCATCGAGTTGGTTATCCCAATAACCCGACACTTTAACGTCCACCATGTCATAGGTATTCATCAACAAAGTCACGGTGCGTAAGACTTTCATTTCGCTTTGCAACACGTTAGCAGAGCCTGGAACAAACAGGTAATCATCACGAATCACGATACGAATAGTCTCACCAATGTGAATCACCTGAACTCCATTACGTTCAAGCTGATTAAGATAAGTGGCACGAACATCAGCTAAGCTGGGTTTTGCCGGTGGTGGCACAAAAACCGGCTCAGGGGGTGGCTCATGACTGGCACAAGCCACTAGTGCTGTACCAAACAACGCTATACTAAAAACTTTTATCAGAAACTTTATCATTGTATTATTCACTTTTTTAACCAAACCTTAAGGCTATTATTTAAAATTTTTTACTTCTGCTCTTTATCTTTGGCAATTTTCTTTAAAGAAATATCCTTAGCCATTTTTTTCACTAAACTTGCTAATTCCATACCATTCTTATCCGGCTTAACATCAGGAGGATATTTGGTTCCTTTCTCCATATCACTGATAAGCTCCATTACAATCTTTGTCGATTCTTTATTGCTCTTACCACATAAGCGCTGGATATATTCCATTTGATCGCGTATTTCAATACGAGGCAAAATCGGCTGGCTAAAGGCTTCTTTATCTTTTGCAATAATTAAACCCGACAAATGCTCATCTTCACAAAGCGGTGTAAACAAGTTTAGATAATCAACCACCTCTGGCTCTGACAGTTCTCCAGCCATTTCTTCAAAAAACAATGGCACTTCATTTTTCTCATGCTGCTCATGCAATGAGACTAAACTTCTTTCTAAAGGTGTATAATCATTATGTTGACCCATTATTTCCAACAACTCTCGCAACTCTTCACTGGCTGTCTCAGGAACACTCAAATCAATGGCTTTAGATTGTAATTGATCAATGCTATCAAAACCGGCTTTAAGCTTTGCCACGGTATCATCGGGTGGAGGCGCCACTTTGAGAAAATGATTCAAGCGAATTTCTTTGGCTTTAGGAGGATTCGCATAAAAAAAGCGCCCTCGTACCACTTTGGATTTAAAGAAGAAATGCGCCTCTCCTGGACTTTGTTCTTTTAAATCGAGCAAATCAATACGGCTGCGTTTCTCAGCACGTGCACCGCGTCCATCTTGATACATACCAAAAACACTGCCCATATCAACTTGAAAACTATCGACATGAGTGACATACGACTCGCCAGCGGTCTTCATAAAGAAATCCCAGGTTTCTGTAGGGTCTTCCAGCTTCATACAAATTTTAATATTAGTATTTGCACCAATAGATGCAGCTTCTTCTTTAGAACTTTTCTGAAAAGCCGGTAAATCCTGACCTGCAAATACCACTGAGAAACCCAAAGAACGTGCCTGAGCAGGCACAACGGCGAAACCCTCCACTGCATAATAGCCATACTCATCCAAAACACATAAATAAGGTGTCTGTGAGTTAGTCGGTTTAGAATCAATAATACTAGTGTATTCACCTTCTACACTGTCACCTAACCCTGCCGCCATCATCGCCTTTAATGACGCGACAATGACCTTGCCCAAGTTAGCCAATTCATCAGGTGATTTTTCCAATGCCGGTAATAACACACAGAGAATACGTCGATTTAACACAACGTCATCCAAGTTTACTTCGGCCAAATTGGTTCGCATAATATGACCATAGGTATCTGCCAAAGAGGTAAATACCCGTGTTAACTGCATGGTAATAAAACCGTGTTGTTCCAACACTTGCGATACTTGCTTACCTTTTTTCTCTTTATTATAACCTGGTAAGTTCTGCACATAGCCTTCAATCGGCTCTAATACGGTACGCGGCAAATTCTCCAAGCTAATCGCTTCTTGACCTTCACGCAAAAATAATTTATCAGACACCATCGCTTCTAGCTTAGGTAACAAAAAATATTGTCGTATGGTATTGGCATCTAACAAGATATGACCCGCATCACGCATGGTCACCAAAACACGCATTAGGGCTTCCACAAAACCAATAGCACGGCCTTTCCACATATCACCATCTGGTGAACCTGCCGCTTTTGGCATCAGATTAACAATCAACTGTGCTAGCATGCTCGATGAACCAGTGGCAAAGGGGTTAAGCGTATTCGATAAACGACGCTCCTGTGGCCCAATTACATCTCTAGCACCGGTCATAAAATTAATGAGCAGTACATCGTCTTCACGCCCCATGCTACGCGCCATAGAAAATATCTTAGCAAACAAAGAGTTATCACCCTTACCATCGACATAGATAAAGCCACTGGCTTGTACTAGGGCGTTATAAGCTAAACCCACTAAGGCTTCTGTTTTACCACTACCGGTTGAACCAAATATCAATACGTGGGTTCGCATATCTTCATTGCTAAACCACAACTCCTCATTATCATTTTTTTCATTACCAAAGTAGTAAATCCCTGATGCTTGTTTGGGTTTACCTGGATGTCCCTTCTTGCCTGGCAAAGGATCGTTATAATCCTTTAAACCAGAACGTTGCGGCATGCGAAAAGGCAGGCGGGGTTTTTGAAAATAGCAATAACAAAAAACCAGCAAAGCAATCACAAACAATAAATCAAAATAAGCCGGCATGAAAAACATCATCAGAACAACAGCGATTAGCACCGCAGCGGTTCCTTTAGGGCGCTTGATAAAATCAGTAATACGCTGACCCATAGTCCGCGTATCGCGGATTACCTGGGAGTGAAAGCGTTCTTGTCTCTCTGTTAAGCCGCGTTGTTGATGTGCCATTTCTCACCCTCCGCGACATATAAAATTTCCCCAACGGCTATATCTAACGCTTTAACTGCCTCATTAACAACCGGCGTACACAGTGCTTTTTGTAACTTCTTCTCCGCTAACCAGTGCGCATAAACACCGGCAACCTCAACAAAAGGCGTTGCACGACCGACGGTATTTAACACATACCATAAGCGTCGATCTAAGGGTTTTAGCCACACAAATTCGGCTGAAGCTAATACACCCTCGGTACGCGCTATTTCCAGCAAGGTTGCCATCACCGTGTAAACATAAGCGTGACGCGCTAAAGCCCATTCAAATACTTTATGCTTTTTATATTTCTCAACCAAGGTATTGACATTGCTAAAGTCCAAGCGGCCACTGCCCGCTGATTTGGCAATTTGTGCTAATAAATCTAAAGAAACTTCCTTCTCACCGTTAATACGGGAAATAGCAATGACAACCAAGGCTTTAATATGAATAGGTAAGGCATCAACACTTTCCCATAATGGACCCATTTGCAGCACAAAAACGCGCTCTGCTGCCCCATGCGTAATACTCCAACATTGCTTTTCTTGACGTTTAACCACTTTTAACAAATTGTTTTCTCTACAAAAATCTAGCGGTAGTTTAGACATCGCCCAAGGACCTTGATCGAGTTTATTGGCCAGTAAATCTTTTGAAACAACAGGACTAATCTGCGGCCAATTTTCCACTTCATTGCTACATAAACTTTTCATCGAATAGCTGTTAACAAAACGTGCCGAACGATGACGAAAAGCAGAAACACCCGCTAGAGTCAGTAAAATAAGACAGAAAGGATAACGATAGAAACTACCCAGAGTTTTATTAATAAAACCGACTTGCTCACTGGTCACTTTATCAGGACTGGTGTATAGCATAAAATGGAACATGTTATTGTAAGGTTTTAAATTCACATCAGGAAGTGCTAACACATGGGCAAAAAAATTCCATATCTTAAAGGCAATTTCTAGCAAATATAACTGTGCCTCACGCAGATAAAATAATGGCGGCACTAAATACTGCTTACCAAAAACCCAGGCAAGAATACAAGCAACAGTTAGCAAGACGATATACCAAAAAAAGCTTGCAGTTTGATCAGTTGCGTTTTGTTGACCTTGTTGACTCATGAACTATTTAACCTTTACTTATTTTGATCTAATACCAAACGATTTTTTCTGTAATGATATAACCTACCTAAATGCACAAACTCAATCACTTTATCGGCATCAACAATACCAGCTTCCAATGTCACTAATTCATGTCCATAACGATCTGTCTTAACCGCCTCAAACCTGTTTTCAATAAGCTGAGATTGCTTAATCACCACTACGGCATAAGCCTCAGAGGTTTGCAATAATTTTTGGCGTATTGCCTTTTTAATATCTGCCTCACTTTTATAAACTGGCCTGCCTGCCATATAGCAATCAATCGATGCCAGTTGCGCTTCCCAGCCTGGTAAATTATCACCGTCGGCTTGATACAAGGAAATATAAACTTTAACCTCATCCTCAGTAACTTGATAAGGTTGAATTTCCATCATGCCTTGCTGCTCTAACAATGTTTTGCGCGTCTGTAGCACTTCTTCTTTGAGTTGGCGTAAGGGCTTAATATTGCTCCTTAAAAACAAAGAATCTTCCCAATCCCCCGCGGCGATAATATTATCGATTGTAGTAATAATCGCCTCAGTTAATTCCAGTGCTTCTTTTTCTGTGCGCTGGGAACTATCATAAAAAGCTTGCGCAAGTGCTAAAAATTTCTCCTGCTCTTCATTCACTCTTTGCGACAAACGATGACGCTCAACGCCTTGATTTCGCTTAAATAATTGTCCTGTTGCGGGCTTCATCAATCACTGAGCCTATACAGAATGACCTTGGTGCTGATTCACCTCAAAGGCTTGCTCAACCACTTCTTTTGCCTCAGTCAGTAGATTAGTAATCGTATGCAAGCTTGTCTTTAACAGCAGACTTTGCTGCGCTACATCAGAAGAATTATTTGAAATATCAGTGTTGTACATCGAACAGCCTCGTAAACAGATAATCTTAGCGATATTCCTTTACAAAATGATCGATAACTCATTGAGAAAACACGAATTATGGACGACGTTCCATCAAATTAAGCCCTATTCTACGCTAGAAAGCTTAAGGAACTATTAAATAAGGGCAGATTAATAAGTATTTAGAGGGTAAGGCAATGCCATTATTGCATCAAGCACAGGGGCTTGCCTTTGATCTGGCCGACTGTGCTCACTTTGCGCTAGTCTAATCGGTCGATCAAAGACAAGCCCTTGTGCTTGATGCAATCGCAGTTATCTGACAACTGACCTACTTAACGTGATTTCCAAGCTGGCTTGATTTAGCAACAATTGGATTAAACACGTTGTTAATCATAGAGTAACTCATCCAAAGCAACGACTTGAGGGTCAGCACTGGAGCGAATCAGCTCGTATAAAACATCAACAATGGTGAACAAGCGTAAAACGTCCGGCGTAAACTCATCAAAGGTCACTTTATTCCCTAGTACGGCTTTATCCATATCCTCAAAGCTAGCACCAATGCCATAGCCAAAACACAACTGCGATAGCTGGTCAGCTCTTTTGGCAAGACCAGGTAGTAAGCCCGTATCTGCAAAAATCTCAGCCGGCGGCAAGGCTCTGCCTTTAAAGGTAAAAGTCGAACCCATATGTTTAACAATCGCTTCTAACTTCTTGCTTAAATTCATTATTCTTCCCACCACGGAATGGCAATTTTTCGTGAACCAGCAATAGAGCTGCGCAGTATGCGCAAGAAGACATCAATGCGATAACCAAAGTAGTTTAAGATAGTAAAAAAGGTAATCGCGCCAACGGCAATGGCTAAAGTCACCCAAGACATATAAACTAGGAACACGATGAGCGGAAAAGCCGTCTTACCGTCCCAAATAAAGAACTTAACAGACCTGGCCGAGTCGCGCCAATGCGCATTAGAAGGGATTGCCACATTACCTCCATAACAACTCGATTCGTACTAACTCTTACTAATTTCAAGTAAAAAACCGAATCAACTTTAAAAATTCTCTCAATCAAACTGATGTGTAGTGTGACTATTCTAACATAAGTACCAATAAGTTTCTACCAGCCAGGAGTTTCGCAGGGAGGGACCTGAGGGCAGTTAAGATGAAGAGAACAATTACGCTTGCGCAACTTGAGCAGCACCGCGTGCTAACGAGCAAAACAACAGGAGGTTCTTGAGGCGACCGTTACACCGCAAGCAAGCGCAAGGTGAGCAAAGCGAGTGAACTCATCTTAACTGCCCCCAGGCCCCTCCCTGCGAAACTGCTAGCAATGGATATTCCTGCAAAATTTTCAGTGTTTATCATGACACAAACAAGTACCAGCACTAGGAGCGCACTAAATGATGGTAAGCTGTCTTGATCTGTGTGGTTACGGGTCCCACGGTATCTTGACCAATAACACGATCATCCAAAGAACGAATAGGGGTAATTTCAACTGCGGTACCAGTAAAAAAGGCTTCATCGGCCGCATAAAGGTCTTGCAAACTCAAGGCTTTTTCAACCAAACGATAACCCTCAGCTTTTATTAATTCAATCACAGTAGCACGTGTAATCCCTGGCAGGATATATCCTAGGCTGGGCGTATAAACAACACCATCTTTAACCATAAAAATATTTTCCCCAGGTCCTTCAGCAACATGATTATTCACATCCAGCAACAATATTTCATCATAAGTGCTATTTTTTAGCTCCAATGAAGCCAGCAAACTATTAACATAGTGGCCGCAGAGCTTTGCCTCAACCTTAGTTGACTTAGGGTGAATGCGAATATAAGCGCTGGTTTTAATATTGACGCGATCATGAGCCAAGTATTTCCCCCAAGGCCAGCAAGCAACCATTAACTCAACCGGATTTTCAGCCGCACTAACTCCTAAATTTTTATAACCATAATACAACAATGGTCTGATGTAACCTTCTCGCAACTTATTTTTTTTTACTAGCTTAGTGACAGTGGTACAAATTTCATCAACCGTATAATCCACTTGCATTCCTATCACACTGGCAGAGTACAATAGCCGCTCCACATGAGCTTGTAACTTAAAAATGCTAGGCCCATTGACAGTATCGTAAACACGTATTCCTTCAAATGTGCCACTGCCATAATGTAACGTATGTGCAAGGACGTGAACACAAGCTTTTTTCCAGCGCTTAAAACGACCATTGTGCCAAATATATTTCATCTCTTGCATATCTGATTCACTTAACTATCGGTTACACAACCTTTAGACGCACAGGAAACGGTTTTTAAATAACGGTAAAGCGCCCCTTGCTTAACTTTATAATCCGGTGCCTGCCATTGCCCACGCCGTTGTGCCAACACCGCTTCACTGAGGTCAACATTAATGGTATTAGAACGTGCATCAATGGTAATCCTATCTCCATCTTGCAACCAAGCTAATGGTCCACCTAATTGAGCTTCTGGACTGACATGACCTACGATAAAACCGTGTGATCCTCCAGAAAAACGCCCATCAGTAATCAAAGCAACATCTTTGCCTAAGCCCGCACCGATAATCAATGACGTGGGTTTTAGCATTTCTGGCATCCCTGGCCCCCCTTTAGGGCCTTGATAACGAATCACAATGACATCCCCTTTTTGTATTTTTTTTGCTTTGACCGCATCCACCATCGTTTGCTCAGAATCAAAAACTTTGGCAACTCCCGAGAAATATTCGCCTTCTTTGCCAGTGATTTTTGCTACCGCTCCTTCTGGTGCTAAATTACCAAATAAGATTTGTAAATGGCCACTGCCTTTTAATGGTTTATTCAACGGGTAAATAATCCCCGCTTCGGTAGAAACCGGCTTAACATCAGCAAGGTTTTGTGCTAGCGTTTTTCCTGTCACCGTTAAACAGTCACCATGCAAATATCCTGCATCCAATAGTAGACGCATTACTGCCGGCGTCCCGCCAATTTGATGTAAATCTTGCATTAAATATTTACCGCTAGGCTTCATATCCGCAATTAACGGCGTTTTATCGCTAATGCGCTGAAAATCGGATAAACGCAAGTCCACACCCACGGCATGCGCCACGGCAAGTAAATGTAACACCGCATTGGTAGAGCCTCCCAATGCCATAATCAACACGATGGCATTTTCAAACGCCGCCAATGTCATCAAATCACGTGGCTTTATATTTTGCTCTAGCAAATATCGCACTGCTTGGCCTGCCTGCAAACATTCACGTTGCTTATCAGCATGCATGGCTGGTATGGAAGAACTGTAAGGTAATGACAAACCCATCGCTTCAATAGCACAAGCCATACTATTGGCCGTATACATACCACCACAAGCGCCAGCACCTGGACAAGCATGACGCACAATAGCTTGACGCTCTGCCTCAGTAATCTTGTCAGTCATCAACTCGCCATAACTCTGAAACGCAGACACGATATCAATATCGTGTTTTTTATAACAGCCTGGCTCAATGGTGCCACCATAGACAATAATCGCTGGCCGATTTAATCGACCTAAAGCAATCATGCATCCTGGCATGTTTTTATCACAGCCTGGAATCGCAACACAAGCATCATACCAATGCGCTGACATCACTGTCTCAATAGAATCAGCAATTAAATCACGAGATTGCAAGGAATAGCGCATCCCCGTGGTTCCCATAGACATACCGTCACTGACACCGATGGTATTAAAACGCATACCCAGCAAACCGGCAGCAACCACGCCTTGTTTAACGGTATCGGCAAAATCCAACAAGTGCATATTGCAGGTATTACCTTCATACCACATGCTGGCAATGCCCACTTGCGGCTTTGCCATATCTGCTGCACTTAATCCCGTTCCATAGAGCATCGCTTGAGAAGCCCCTTGCGCGGGGTCTTCGGTTAATTGTGCGCTGTAAGTATTCAATTTAGATTTCATGATAATGTCACCTGCTGTTGTTGTAGGAATAAGCCATTGTAAGCTTCTTCAAATGCCGCCAGTGAAGCCTGGACAATATCAGGAGAAGCCGCAGAACCCAAGGATTTCAACCCTGCTTGGGATAGCTGCATTTCAACATAGACAACGGCATCAACACCGTGACTGCGAATATCGACTTTATAATTGTCCAATTCAAACTGAAAAACACCTTGGCAGGAATCCAGCAAGGCACGAATAGTTGCATCCACCGGCCCCACACCCACGCTACAGCCGGTATAAAAAGCGTCTTTTAGTTTCACCTTAACACTGGCCAAGGCTTCGCGATCCTTAGCGGTGGCAACATTAAAATCGACGATAGAAAATAGCTTAATTTGCTCATCGACTTGCTTGATAGCATCTTGTATCACGTCTTGCAAATCAGAAAAACTGAGTTTTTTACCTTTTTTCAAAATATCAGCGGTAATCGCATGCATTTTTTTAATGTACTGGGATTCATAAGAGACATCAAATAGCTTTTTCAATAAATTGCGCAATTCTGCTTCGCTGGGCAATTCTGATAATAACACCTCATTATGCTCACTAAACGACATGGTTTTAGAAGAGAAAAAACTGCTCTTATAAAGATGTGTAAAGGCTTGTAAATTTGGCGCAATACTAGGTGGTTTGATAGCATGCTTTAGTACCACGCTGGGGTCTTTCAAACCATCACCTGTGAGCACACAAATCACTTTTTTACCCGATAAGCGCCCTTGCTGAGCAGACTTGATTAAATAAGCAAGCGTTGCTGCACCAGCACTTTCCACAAACAAACCCTCTTTGGTAGAGAGCAGATGTTTCGCTTGCAGTATTTCCCTATCCGTCACATCTTGTGCTTCACCACCGCTATTACGTATGGCCGCTAGCGCCTTGACACCGTCTAAGGGATCAGCAACGGCAATGGCAGAAGCTAGCGTGCTAATTTTTGCAAGTTTCTCAATATGATGCCAACCGTTGCGATAACTATTAATCACCGCATTAGCTCCGGTTGATTGCACACCAATTAATTGTGGCATACCCTGGATTAATCCCAATTGCTGATATTCATGAAAGCCTTTAGCATAGGCCGTCATATTAGTGCCACAACCAATGGGTATGACAATGGCATCAGGAACATTAAAATTTAACTGCTCAATTAACTCAAAGGCGGCAACTTTCTGGCCTTCAACACGAAACGCATAATCGCCAGCAAGATAAAACCCGTGTTTTTCTGCACTTTGATGCGCTAAGGTTGCTGCATCATTATAATTTCCCTTAACCTGGATAATTTTACCCCCATAGGAAATTACCTGGGCCAATTTTGATAGGGAGACATCTTCTGGCACAATTACAAAGCAAGGCAGATTAGCGGCAGCGGCATAACAGGCACAAGAGGCCGCCATGTTTCCGGTAGAAGCTAATACAATGGCTTTAGCACCCAACTCCTTGGCAACAGAAATATCAACAGCCGAGCCTCTATCCTTAAAAGAACCGGTGGGATTTTCGGCTTCACACTTAAAATAAAGGTCTATTCCTAGCTCACCACTAAAGTACTGACTCCGTACCAACGGTGTGACAGTCTCACCCAAAGAAACAAACTGTTCTTTAGATTGTATGGGCATAAAGGGCAGGTATTTCGATAATTGCGGGCGAGTTTCTCTAAAATCCTCAGGAAGCTGGGATTTGATAAGGTCCATATCCATCACTACTTCCCAAGGATTTTTCTCGCCAGCAAACACCAAACTACGCGGCTTGACTGCGTTTTTAGTGACAAAATCAATTATCTTAAACACACAATCCCTTAATGCAGCTTATTCTTCTTCTGGACGTAGACTACGAACTGTTTTACCCACTTGCCAAATCTCTTTATTTTGCAACGCATCTAATTCTTGTTGCAAATGACGTTTGTAATCAGGATCACTGTTCTTATCAATCACACGCTGTGCTTCATTGCCGTTACGCACCTCATTATACAAGTCTCGAAAAACCGGCAACGTTGCTTCCCTAAAACGAGGCAACCAATCCAAGGCCCCGCGCTGTGCGGTAGTAGAGCAATTGCCATACATCCAATCCATACCGTTTTCAGCCACTAACGGCATTAAGCTTTGGGTTAACTCTTCAACCGTTTCATTAAAGGCCTCACTGGGTGAATGACCATTTTCTCTGAGCACCTGATACTGGGCCTCAAAAGCACCGGCAATCGCTCCCATTAAGATACCTCTCTCACCAGTTAAATCACTGTAAACTTCTTTTTCAAAGCTGGTTTCAAACAAGTAGCCAGAACCAATACCAATGCCATAAGCCAACGCTTTTTCTTGTGCGCGACCACTGACATCTTGATACACCGCATAGCTGGAGTTAATCCCTTTATTCTTCAAAAATAAACGCCGCACACTACGCCCAGAACCCTTGGGCGCAACCAAGACTACATCCACCTCTGCTGGAGGAACCACACCGGTTTTATCAGCATAGGTCACCGCAAAACCATGAGAAAAAAACAAGGTCTTACCCGAGGTTAAATTTGATTTGACCGTATCCCATTGCTGAATTTGACCAGCATCGGACAACAAAAAGCAAAGAAAACTGCCCTTTTTACAGGCTTCTTCTAAATCAAATAAGGTTTCACCTGGCTTCCAGCCGTCATCAATTGCCGCCTGCCAGGAAGGGGTGGATTTGCGCTGACCGACAATCACTTTAAAACCATTATCACGCAAATTGAGCGCTTGTGCTGGCCCCTGAACGCCATACCCTAAAATGGCAATGGTCTCATCATTCAATATTTGGCGCGCCTTATCGACTGAGAACTCTTCGCGCGTCACCACGTTCTCTTCCACGTTACCAAAGGTTAATTTAGACATAAGTGTTACCTCTTTGTGTCGTTAATAATTATTATCAAACGTCTGCTGATGAACAGGCGTTATGCACATGCACTTCGCGCAGTTCAATCATTTTCCCCAATTGTTTGAGCAATTTATCAATAGTCTGTGGTTCACAATAAATCACTACATTGAAATGTGACACACCAACTGTCTTGGTCTCAAACACATTCAGTTGTTCAATGTTAATGCGATTACGCGAAAAAATTGATGCGACACGCTGTAAAACGCGCAAGGCATTCTCAGTCGTCATAGAAATCGCATACAAGTTTTTCACCATCACATCCCCATTACTTTAAACGAATATCGGTGACCGCCGCACCGGAAGGAATCATTGGGAACACATTGTCCTCTTTCTCAACCAGGACTTCCAGTACATAGGCACCATCATGCTGCAACATTGCGTCCACCGCTCTAGATAGCTCGGCACGTTCCACCACACGTTGACCCGCTATGCCATAAGCTTCTGCCACCATCACAAAATCAGGGCTGGATATCTCGGTAAAGGCATAATGCTTATCAAAGAATAATTCCTGCCACTGCCTAACCATACCTAAAAAGCCATTATTTAAAATAACGACTTTCAATGGCAATTTCTCCTGCTGTAATACCGCTAATTCTTGAATATTCATTTGAAAACCGCCATCACCG
>CAZSHR010000014.1:6148-21242 GCA_964606725.1 uncultured Coxiella sp. | reverse complement strand
ATGGGAATTAAAAAAACTGCTATCATTTTTTCCAACCGTATAAATCCTCATATCGCGATATCGCAATGTCGCTCCACTGCGTATTATATGCTTTTTAATGTTCTGGTATTCGGCGGTATTCAATAATTCTACCGCTTTTTTACCCGAAGTAGTGGTCGATAAGCCAAAGAAATAGCGATCACGTTGTAGAATTAAAAACATAGCGCGTCTTAATGTGCTAATGAGTTCTTGTTCCGAGTTTTTCTCAGTTAAGTCGTCAGCTAATGTATTTAGTAAAACTTTTTTCTGTTGGCTTTTTTCTGTTACACTGTCTTTTACCGCAGTTAAAAAATCGGTTAATTGAGTTTTTTCAAGTTCATTTTTATCTGATTCAAGTTTATTGTAGCGTGGCGGCTCAAAGCGAACTGCATACCCATCATGTTGTGCAGTGATTTCTTGATCATTTGTGCTTGTGGTTTCTATGGAACTAGCAATAATTTTGTAACCATCGTGACTATGGGTATCTCGTACTAGCGTTTCTGTTTTACTTAAATCAATGTCATCTCCAGCATTTACGGTAGGGGTATTGCCGTTAAAAAAGGATTTTGTATTACCAGATAGATGGAAAATACAGGTTGATTGCAAATGAAACCCTGGCAACAATACTTCATGCCGTCGGCAGTAATCGGGATAGTCAGGAATAATTGGGCTAAATGGATAGTGATAATAATATCCCACTTGCTCTGCAGTTGAGTAGCTTGCTTTTTCAGGATCTGGTTTGGGTCGATAAGAATAAGCAGCAAAAACACCAGCCAGGTTACGTACGTTTTTTAATGACATGGCTTGTGAGGCCAGTGTCCAGTGAAAAAGGTCTAGCTGCTGCGTGGTAATCAAGTTGCCTGGCACAGGGTCTAGTAGAAGCAAATTTGTAGCTAGTAAGTCTTGGGGGATATTTCCTAGCAGTTGTGCCAGCATTAGGCTAGCCACAGCACCGCGACTAAAGCCAGCAAGGTTTAAGGTAATCCGGTGACCTTGTGCTAGAAGTTGGTGTACAAGTCTAGCGATTTTTTTACAGTCATCCCAGTATCCGATGCCAAATGCATAGGTTAAAAAATTACTAAATAAGGAATTTGTGGTGCCGTAATGCGATAGTTGGATTTTATAGCTTTGATTGGCCTGTATGGATGCAATATTATTTATAACATTTTCTAAATTTATAGTTTGAGCGCTGTTGTCATTAAAGTAATTTGTTTGTTGAAACCAGTTTCCAAGGTCTCCTGTGCCTGCAAAATAGACAGTTAGCTCGGTTCGCATACATCGCTCACATCATTTTATTCATAGTTCAATATTATATCATAAAGCAAAATGCTTGCAATTTTGGCTATATTTTATACAAAAAATATCTATATTTTTATAAAAAGGCTATTTTTTGCGAGTTTTGTTTTTCATATGCACCAATTTAAGACTGTTTTAATAAACTTTGATTACCATGTTTTGTTGCCATTTAAGTAAATAGCTATTGGAGATGTATATGAGTTCTTATCCGAATCTCGCTAACCTGATGAAACTTAAAAATACGGATATTATATTCAAGACAGTAGCGAAACATTATGCTAGCTATTTCGATTTACCAGCCTTGGAAGCAGAGGCGAAATTCTTAAATGATAATCCAGGTGGAGTTCGGGGAGCTTACCTGTCGCTTTTTTTAAAGCTTATCAAAGGGTTAGGAGAAGCCTATATCGAGGGACAGGCTATTCTGGCCTTACACACTGCCATTAATCAATTAGCATGTTACCCCTTAAGTAATGATAACTATAAAAGCATTTTTACTAGTTTGGTGAAGAAGCAACTTAATGCAGAGGGAAATGGATTAGTTGCTGCCGATAGCCAACCTAATTTTATGACACGCTTGGCCACAGGTAAGCTTAAAGAAAAAACGCCACATTTGACACCTTTTGATATGCTCTGTGCAGCGACTAATTTAAACTGTATTTCTTCTCGTCAAAAACCTCAAAAAGGTTATTTTCAAGTGCTCTCTAAAAGCCATCTTCCGTTTTTGAATGGGCTTATTACAAAAGAAGATAGTAATATTAATTTTTTCATTATCAATATGGAGTCTGAGTCTTCGCAAATCTATCCGCGCTGGATTGTCTTGCAGCGTGATATTTTTCAAGTGGGGAAATTTATTGTTTACAGTGAATTCCCCTTGCTTGAATCTGAGAAACGTGAGTTTCAGGGTATTTTAGGTAATCAACTTACCTATGAGGGAGGTAAGGCTTCTTATGGTGTTTCTTGTGGGTATGACTTAGTTGGGAATTATTTATTGGCTCATCAATTGTGCCCTCAGGATTTTTCGACTGATATTGATTTTTTTCAATTGAGATTGAGAGTATGGGAAATTTTGCTGCCTATTTATTTGTCTCGCGGAGATTTATACGAAAAATCTTTTGTATTCGATTCTGAAGATTTTTTTTCTGAAGCAGCTGGATACAGTATCCGTAGTTTTTGTTCAACAAGGAATGAACAACCCAATCTCGATTTTATCGACTGGCTCGTTTACGCAGCTTTAGTCGGAAATCTCGAAGGTGAAGTGTTTGAAAAAAATAATTTAATTGCACTGCTTGAAGCGATTTTTAAAAGAAAATTTGATTTTTCCGACCTTGGTAAAACTGCTTCTATTGGTGCTTTATTAGGTATGCCATGTATTGATAAAATGCTTGAGAAAGATAAATTAAATCTATTGGAAGAGAAAAAACATGAATCAAAATTCAAGTATATAGAAGACTTAAGTTTCAAAGAATACTGCGATAAATATACAAAAATCACAGCTAGTAAAATTTTCACTAATACTTATTTGAAACAATTAAAGAGTTTTTTAGAGAAATTTCATGAAAATGAGCATAATGCAATGGCCTTGCTGTTGCTGCTAGCTTTTTTTCGTTTTCGTGCTAAAAAATCTAAATTAATGGTTGATTTTTCTGTCAAGTATCAAATATCAGAAAATTGGCAACAGTTTATAGTTGACTTAATTGACGGTAACCCTTATGTGGCAGAATTTACTTGTTCTCAAGACCATCAAAATTTACAGGACATAAAAGCTCGCTTAGTTCCTGCACTAGCACGTAATCAATGGTTGCAAAGCAATGGTTATTTGCCAGTGGACAGTGATGATTACTGGCGCCAGGCGGCAGTTTATTGGCTCAATTACGTGTACGAACATCTCGATGTATTGCAAGAAAAAGAAACTCATCAAAGGTTTAAGGCTTTGACTTCCGATATGGGAAAAAAAGGCTTGGATGCAATATTAGCTTATTTGCGTGATAGCAAAGATTTAATCAAAATGATGTTAGGGAAAAAACGCCCTGATTTTTATTTGGCTTGTCAGCCTGATGATATAGGAAATTGTCTTGATGCCCTATCAAGCCATTTACAAACATCAGGGGCTTATTTTCCTTTTACATCACTAGGATTAGCTTATTATCCTGACAATGACGACAAATATTGTCAATTAATTGTACGCTTAAATGCGCAGCAAGAACAACAGTTTGCCCGTTTGATTTTATCGAATATTGCTGACAATAAAGACAGTTTTTTTGCATTTTTAAAGAGTTTATGCACGCAAGCAGACGAACACAGCTGGACAGCTAGCCTAGTAATTCCAGAGTTGGAGGCCGATCAGCATTTAGGTGAAGACTACCGCATGTTGCGATTGTGGTATTGCCATCTTAACAATATTATCTTGCGCAATGCTCGTATTAAAGCCCATGCAGAATTGAACGGACAAAGATTGCCAGCAGTGAAGGCATTAAAACCTGCTCACAATCTGGCAGTTAAACTTGAGCAGCAAGAGAAAGGAGAAGAT
The DNA here is from genome assembly GCA_964606725.1 of uncultured Coxiella sp. Lineage (GTDB taxonomy): Bacteria > Pseudomonadota > Gammaproteobacteria > Coxiellales > Coxiellaceae > 2-12-FULL-42-15. The sequence goes on along the minus strand of CAZSHR010000014.1, from coordinate 17,401 downwards.
CAACAAAGTTGGCCGCTTAGGAAAAATGTAGGCTTGCAAATGGAATTTCAGCAACAGCAGCAACAACAACAGCAGCAACAGCAACAACAGCAGCAAGAGGTACAACAACAGCAAGCGCAAGAATCCCCCTTGGGTGATAATTTAGTGGATTACGCTAATATCACTACAAAACTTAATGAACTGTTTACCCAGTTAGGAGGAGAGCAAAAATTTAATAAGCTAGTTCAGTATGTAGAGCATGAATCAGTATTGCAAGCTTTGTTTAGAACTTGGGTGGGTGTGAGTCAAAAAATTGTTGATACTAGTGCTAGCCATGTCATTGCAAAAATTACTTTGCCGGCGGCTAAACGCTTATTGCGTTATAGCGCTCGTTTCTTGCAAGGTGTGAATCCTGAGTCCTTACCCAAAGGTTTTTATACTCAGCGTGATAAAAATAATCGCCTGGTATTGTGTTATGAGGCAGAGCGTGGTTATGCGCAGCGTAAAACCGCTTTTACTATTGACCTAGATGATCAAGCTGAAGCAGCGCAGATATGGTGTGGTGATTATCACCAGCTAGCGTCTGAGCTGAAATATGTAGGCGAAAACCAAGAACAAGCGTTTGAGCATGCACGCTTATTTGCCAAATTGCAAGCCCCTAAGGAGCAAGGCTATGAGGCTGGGTATAACGCTTTTGTTTTTGCTCATGTGCAATCAGCATTTAACCAACTTTTAACTCGCAATAAAAATAAAATTATTGCTCATTGGCCGATTTTTTTCTCTTTATGGCGCTCTTTGGGTGAAGAAGGTGTGAAATTTTTCTGTGGTAAGGAAGAAAATAATTTTAATTTAACTGTTGAACAGATATTACAGCAGTGGTTGGGCGATGAGTTTGGTCAGTATCGCGATATGTTGCTGGGTGAAAACATTGCCTTTACTGAGGCAAATATTCGCGCTCTGGGGCAAGTGTATTATCGCTATGGTGCGGCAGGAGTGCAGCAACTACTTGCCGAATTTAAGAACCTCTATGAAGCAGATGCTGCTTTCTACGCGAAATTTAAAACGCAGTTTATTAATCGCTCGGCTAACTTATGTGACCTGCTAAAAACGGAATCCCGTGCGGCCTTGCGTGAGATGCTTAACGGTATTCAAAACTGGGATGAGAATACTAGAGCCTTATGGTGGGTGCTGGTTGAATCCCATCTTACGCATTGTGGCTGGGATTCTTTATCTGCGCTTTGGCGGGGATTTCAAGAATTTCATGCTTATCTGGGTGAACAGGGCTTGAGACTCAATCTAGAAACTATCAGACAAATTCAGAACCCTGCGATTAGCAATATGCTGGTGGTGATGGATCGTATTCACTCTTGTTTAACAGCGATAGCAACACCAGCTAATCAACAAGAATTTCTTAATAATCTAAATCAGGAGGATTTATCACACAGTGGCGTATTCTATGCCTTTGCTTATGAAGATTATCGTTATTATTCTGAGAAACTCCTTTGTCGTAATTTCCACCAGGGTAGTCCTACTTATCGAGTTAGAAGGAATATATTGTTAAGCAGTTGTACAGAGCTTAATGTAGGGCGCTTGCTAGCCGCACAACCTTGGGTTACCAAACCTAGCTTTGATTATTTCTATGCAACGAAAAATGTTAAGCTGGTGAAGTTGCTCTTAACCACCCAATATGACCATCATAGTGAAAGTTGGTGGGAGGCAGTTGCTGGTCATGCCAACAAGGTTGATGAGTCGATTGCTAATAATCTTTATGGCGCTTATTGTGGTCATCATCGATTGAATCCTAGTGTTAATTTAGCCGTCTTAGCCAAACTGCCTTCTGTTCCTACACAAAGATTGCTTGGCGCGTTTCCTTATGGAACAGTTTTAGAGGCTATTTCACTATTTGCGCAGCGTCAAAATTGGCAAGCAGATTACCAAGACCTATTGAATTTTATGAGTCAGGAGGTTGTCAGTAACTTAGGGCAGCGTTTGAGTTTTTGTCAACTGATAAAGTTTTCCGCTTTGTGTGGTATTGTACAGCCTGATCAATTTCAGCAATGTTTGCGTCTCTTAGAAGGGGGTAACATTCCGCGGGTTTCTGTTCAAGAAGTCATGCTATTAATCAACCAGTTGTTAACCATTGATTGCGCACGCAAAGAGCCAGATCAGGAGCTTTGGGGTAGCTTTGTAGAATGCGTAAAGAATTTAACCGATAAAGAAAAACTCCATGAAGCTCAGAAAACTCGACTAGAATTTTTGCAAAGTTTGACGCAAAGCGGTTATCAATTGAAAGTTGATATTTACGGTCGCTATAGCGCCATTCCTAATAACGCTATATTGACCGTACAGTCAGTTGTTGATGAGGCGTTTCGTGGCCGCTTAGAACAATTTTTAAAGAAACATATCGCGGTTCCCACTAGTGCGAATATTAATGATTCTTTGCAAGCAATTTATCGTATTTTTCAGCAATTGAGTAACAAAAAAAATGAAGTTAATGAGGTGGATTTTTTACTGAAAAATCTGGAAAAAATCTCAGATAATGGCTACTGGACGGCAGAGTATTTTTCCGGTTTATTGGCGGCTTTGCAGCCACTTAATCGTGCTGAGCTTTACCCCGTTTCTTTACTCAATAAGCTGCTAAGCTTTGATGCAATTAAGCCTAAGGATTTGCAACAGGTCGAAAAATCGTTTCCTGAGGAGTTGAAGCGGTTGATTCGTTTGGTTATAGAAAAAGAGGATTTTTCTCGTTCACAACAGCTTAATTTACTAGAAATTCTTTCGTTAGAGTGGAAAGATCAAAACCAAAGTCAATCGCTAGAAGGAATTATTAATCAGGTCAGCAATAAACCGGAAGAGCGTGAAGCCTTGCTTTCTGCTTTGGAAAAAGCAGAAACTGTAACAGAGCTTACTGAGAAGTGGGCTAAGTGCCAGCAACTATTGGGCTACCAGTTGAATGTTACTGTCACTTGTTTCTGGTTGCAGTCAGAATACCAGCGATACTTTGACAAAATTATTCAAAAATACAACAACAATAATAAGCGAGACCATGTTTTAAGTATTGTCGCCCAAGCAATTACTTTGTCGCCAAATAAAGCAATGGTTAGTAAAATTAATAAGTTGATTGATCGCCTGAATAATTTGTCAGATGATGAATTGCAAGGCTTAGCAACTTGTTACGATCATAAGCCTGCTCCGGATGTGAGTCAGTTACTCGGATTTGTTAAGCGCAAGCAAAACAGTAACTTGTCATTAGCAGGTTTTTTCAGTGAGTTGAATACCGGTTTGCGTCAAGATTATGGCGAATTAGCCGCTACTCGCGAAGTGGATTTATTGCGCATGCTCAGTGAAATCAAGATTTGCTATGGCGAAAAAGAGTTTGCCTTGACCAATCAGCAGATGTTATCCATCCTAAAACTGTTTCATCAAGTTAAAGAGTTTGAGTCAGGTAAAAAAACTGTTGTTGATCAGAAAGCAATGAGTCAACTCTCACGTCAAGAAATTATTGATCAACTTAGCGATTTGTGTACCACTGAAAATCCTGATACCGCCAAAATGCTGGCCTTATTTTTTGAATCCTTAGCACGTGCTAAAGGGCAGTATCCTCACTTGGCTCAACAAGTGGCTTTATTGGTTAATCAAGTGGTGTTAAAACCGGATGATAAGCGAGTATTGCGTTTTTCTACTGGAGAAGGCAAGAGTATTTTATTGGCACTGTGGACGGGTTTTCATGGCTTGAGAAATAAACAAGTCAATCCTTGTAGTGCTAAGCGCAATTTATCGTCACGTGATCAGCAAGACTATAATGCGTTTTATGATTTTCTGGGTATTAATTCAACGTATATTCCAGCGGCTGCTGAAAAAAATCAATACGATGCTTCTCAAGTGCATTTTGCCACAGTAGGAGATTTATCACTGGTGATTGACCGCTTGTCTTGGGAAGGTAATCCATTGCAGTGGGATAGTAACAATCATGTGGGATTGATTGATGAGATTGACTTTACGCGCTTTGAAGAAAGCCGCAAAATGCAATACCATTTTGCGGCTCCCATTGGTCGTTCCCCTGAGGACATGCGACCGATTTATGAGTTGATTCTTGAGTTTTACCAGAAAACTTACCATCAACAAAATAATTACAACGATAATAAAATAACGAAAGACCATATAGAACAACTCAAGCAAGCCTTAATTGAACTAGGCACAAAGGATGCCACTAAAGCGGCGTTAGTGGCTGAAATTACTGTTGACATCGATGAATTAGTGAATTTATTGCAAGTTGCTGACAGTGCTGTCTATTTTACTGAAAATAAAGAAGGTAAGAGTGAAGGCTTTTTTCTAGCCGATAATAAGGCAGTAATGGGTAAGGAAGAAGTGGCTGTTAAAGAAATTGTACCTTTATCCAAAGACGCTAATCCTATGTATGGCTCCAGTTATAGCCACGGTCTGCACCAATTATTGGCCGTGTATCTGAATCAAAAGCGCAAAAGAGAAAGTAAAGCTGCGGATGTTCGCCTAACACCTGAAAGCCACATTCTAAGTGTCCAAGTAGCCTCAGAAGTGATGCGGCAACGTTTTGGCACTTACTATGGCTTAACTGGAACCTTGTCACCGACTCAGGCACAGGAATTATATAAAGAAGAAGGCGTGGTTACCATTACCATGCCGACTAACCGTCCTTCGCTTCGTACTCAGCATGTTAACTTCTATGGAACTCGAGATAAAGCAAGTGAGGACGTTAGAATTAAATCCATTGTTCAGAAGATAAAAGAATGTCGTCAAACAGGTCGTTCGATTTTATTTGCCTGTCGTGATGATGCTAAGGTTAAGCACTGGCAAGAGATTTTAGCAAAGCATTTTTCTCAAGAAGATTTAAAACAATTTGTGTTTGTGACCAATGAACAAGGCAGGACAGATGCTGATATTTTTCAGGACAAGCGAAGCAAAGAGCAGCTTAAGGGCGGTAAAAAACAACAAGGTGTTCCTTTGGTGGCTGCGGGCAAAGGCCGCGGTGATAACCTTGATGTGGAATGCGTGGTTATTTTAGAGTTACATGACTCAAATGAAGAAATTCAGATTGCCGGACGTACCGGACGCAATGGTGAAGCCGGTGAGGTCTGGTACTTTTACGATTTGCACAGTATTGTAAAGGAAGATCAAGTGCTAGAAAAACAGTTAGGTAATTGGATTACTGATAATAATGAAAAAGGAAATCAAATTCAGGAGAAAGTGAATAATAAAAAAGGCCAAATTAACAGCAATAAGACCTTAGATGACAATACTAAACTTTGTCAGCGAGTGCGACTATTGCGCGAAACTTTGGAAGAAGTACAGGGCTTGGCCGATAGACAGTATTATCGTCTGATGTCAGAGTATTCTCGCTGGGGCTTAGATATTATTGCCAGCTCTGCTACTCGACTAGAAGCCAGTCGTGAGCGTCAATTAAGAACATCGTGGGCCAATCAACTGGCTAATTTGGGTAGAGAATGGAACCGCATTACCAGTGATCCTAGAACAACGGGTGTTGAGGCTCAAGTTGAGGCAATCAAGGAAAAGATTAAAGAATATGCGCCTCGTTTTAAAGCCTTAGCTATTGTTGGTGTAGCAGACTTTCAATTTGCAGAAAAACAACTGGTGCAAGAAAAACCAGGAAATTCCCAGCCTAATGCGCTATTGCGTGCAAAAATTCTCGTGCGTATTGCCGCGCTTATTCAATCCTCAGTGGCTCTGGTGCATGAAGAAAGCTTATTAAGTGTGCTGGATACGCTATCAAATGATGAAGAGAAGCTCAAGCAAGTCTTAGCAGAATTAGAAAAAATAACGGATTGTCAAGACCTTGAGCCATTGCTATCGAGTATTAAATCTGGCTCAGCGCTATCCATCAAGCATCAAGAGTTTGATCCGCAAAACCTTGATAATCTTGGACAGAAATTTAAACTTTTACTTAAGAATAAATTTTATGGTATCGATTCTTGTTTACATATACCATTGTTGCGATTAGTGGGTTCTACTGATGCCTCAGCAATGGACATTCTTTTGCAAAAATATCAGCCGCTTATTGATTATTTAAAGAGATTACCACCGGATTTAGCCAGAAAATCAGGACAACAGTTTATTGCTGAGGCAGAACAATTGCTAGAAGAGACGCCAGAGGAGTATCTTCAGGCACGTTTTGCCTTGCCGCCCATGCCATTTGATGACTTTCAGCGTATTTGGAGCTTGGTTGTTAAAAACTGTCGAGGTGATGCAGCGCTGTTAGCCTTAGTTGGTAGGGCTGTGCAATCCACTCCTACCAAACATTTGCGTGTGCTGACAGAATGGGAACAATGCGTGATTAATCAGCATAGCTGTGATAAGCAAGTTTTTCTAACCTCTATAGTAACAGTAATGACTGTGATGCAAGAAGGGATTGCTTGGGATACCTTTAAGTATTTATTTAATTTAACTAAAAGCACTTGGTTGCAGCAGAAAAATCAGCAGAACAATCAAAACGTAAGCGCTAGTTATCAGATTGAGCTGCTTAGATTATGGAGTACCTTAGCTGAGCGTGCTGATGAGCTACCTAAAATCAAGGCATTGCTTGATCGATGCTTACAGCAGCCAGGTCATGCCTGGTTAAGTTATTTAACCGTTTGCTCGCAATTTCACTGTGATATATTGCTTGCACACCATGAATCTTTTTCTTCATTGTTAGAGCACATTGCAGCAGGTAAAGTGCTGAAAAAGCGTGATAGAGTGACACTATTTCAAGTATTGGCTAACTGTATAAGCCAGGGCCTACCATTGCATACGGCTAAGGCAATAGACAACAAGGTTTCTGAGCAACACCTGTCGTCACAAAATCTAGCTAATTTATTAAGTCACTTGCAGGATGAGAAAATCCTAGGCTTTATTGCAAAGCAAGAGGGACAATCTTTAAATAAATGCCTAGAAAATTTAATGAATTTAGTAGAAATGGATGAGGATAAGCAACAATTTTTACAGTCATGCTATACTCATTGCCCTAGTTTATTACTGGAAGAGAGTATTCGTAACCACCTGAATCGTATTAACGATAAACACACAAGTTCTAGTGCTGTGATAGACTCACTCTTAGGGCAGTTACAAGATTTAGTGCCTCAACAGAACATTACTAAAACTCGAATTCTTGAACATTGTGCTAATATTTTACTTAGATTAGAAACTAATGATGCTCGCTTAGCGCAACTACCCGAAAAATTAGTCACCAACTATCATGATTTACCTTGGATTGATGGTGCTTTGTCTAGTTATCGCGGCCAACATTTATATTCATTGCTAGAAAAACTATTAAAGTATCGTATTGAATTGCCTAAGTTAAGTGATGTTGCACAAGCTCAAGCAGATGCATTAAGAAGTGAAGCAAAGCGTATCGTACTAGAACAATGTGCTATTAACAATTACTTGTCTTTGGAACAGTTAGATAACTATTGGGAATTTGCTGCAACGCGATTTGCTTTAGTAAAAGATAATAGTGAACTTAGAGCCACTCAGAAAACGTTTAATCAAGAGGTTGAATTTCTCTTACAAGCATTGGTGGCACAAGTTCCTTTAAACTTATTAATTTCGCATTTGCCGAAGAACTTTTCTAGCCTTGATATCCGGTTTATTTTTTGGAATCTTAAAACTTTTTATGGGCAACCTAGCAACAAAGGAATGATAAGCACTCAGTTAGAGCGGCTTATTGCTATTGATAAATCAGTGCTTATTAACTTCCTTAAGCTTGAATATCTTAACATTATGCAATTGCCTGTTGTGGCGTCAATTATGGAGCGCTATCAAGGAGGTCAATCAACAAAGCTATTAGAGTTACTCTTGTCTTTGCCACAGGATAATCAAGGTGGTGTCTTGCTTAGATTTATTTTAGATAATAACCTGTTTAATCAGGATTTGGATTCTTTAAGAGAGTGGTTTAAAAATCCACGTAAGCAGAAAGTTTATGAATTAAATACTGCACTTCGCGCAAAAAGCCGAGAGGAAAAATTATTTTTATCGGCTTGCTATGCACGTTTTCCTAAGTTGTTGCAAGAAAAAGAACTAAGCAAATTTAATAATTCTTTATTAGCAATGCAAAAAACTCTCCCAATCCAAGAGCAGATTTTCTCTTTTCTTTACCCATTTTGTCAATTATCAGTAGATAGAACTCAGCTGCTAGGAAATATTTTAGCGATTATTAATAAATTCCCTAATACTCAAAGTTGGAAACAATTGCCCCAACTATTGTTGCAAAATAATGATAGCCTTATTGCTCTATGGAATGTAGTTGACAATAATGTTATAGATCAAAAATTTTCCCTAGGGTTATACCATTTATTGCAATACAATATCTCACAATTTCAATTGCTAGAAGTTACAGAGCAGGAGAAAGCAAGTTTGCTGGTTTTAGCAAAAAATACTGTATTTGCTGACTATAAAGATTGTTATCATCGCCTATCTTTGCCACAACTGAGCCAGTTGCTAGAATTTTTTACAAGGCGTGCTGCTGTTCAAAATGCTAATCTTGAAAAAGAAAGTCAATTTTTATCAGAAGCTTTAAGTGTAGGGTTAGATTTTGATAAGTTAATGGAGAAATTGCCTCGAGAATTATCTAGCTTAGACATGCAATGGGTTTTTATTAATCTGAAAAATTACTTTACAGAAATTAAAAAAAGCGAACAAGCAAGAAAAGCAAATCCCTATCTGCAAAGCTTGCTGAATGTCGATAGTGTTGCTGTTTTCCATTATTTAAAAGAGAAGGATGTTAAAGTCGCACAGATTGCCGTTATCGCTGCGATTATGCAGCAGTATTCAGGTGAGAATAAACCACAATTATTACAGTTATTGCTGTCTATGCCAACTAGAGCGGATGGAGTAGCGATACTTGAGTTTATACTAGTAAATAATTTGCATAACGACAAATCTATTACATCACTTACTCTTTTCATTAAACAGTTATGTCGTTTTAACGGAAATCAAGCTGTACAGGCAACACAGGCAGTTGCGACTTTGCTCAATACTTGTGTAGATCAAGATAAAGCAGCATTAATGACCAGTTTATTAACCTATATCAATGGTGGGAATGATGCAAATTTATTAACCCGTTTAGTGCCTCTAGTTAAAAACAGAAGTATTAACTATTTACAACAAATTCTGGAAAATTCAGATTTAGTGCAGAATTTTGCAGCAGCTAGTGATGCTGGTGTTGATATTAACTTTATCATGAGTTACTTACCCTCATACTTTAGTTTTGGTGATATTTCAGCTCTCTTTGTGTCGCTATATGATTTTGAAGATAAACAATCGTTAAATAACTTAGCATTGTTATTACAAAGTGCTGATTATCCTGATGTTGCTAAGGACTATGTACAGCAATTTTTAATTAATGACGCTTATATTTACTCTGCGGAATTGCGGAACATAAGAGTTATGCTAATAAGTGAGAAAATTGCTTTTATTAGCAATGCTTTTCTACCTTTTGTTGTTGCTTTAAAAGATTTTAAGCTTGCTGATCAGCAGTCCTATGAGTTATATACTAATTTTTTACAAGGCTTTGCAGGGTTTTATATTGATAATGCTGAGGTTGCTGTTGGCAGATTAGCTCAATTATCTTTAACAATTGATGCGGCGCTCAAAATAAATACTGATCGATTTATAAGAGATTTTTTGCTTGATCAAAAATATATTTACATTGATCAGGGTATTGGAGTGCGGTATCAAGAGTTATCTTTGCCAGATAAAATTGATTTTATCAATACTTATTTTCATCCTTTTTTGCAGAAGCTAGGAAACTTGCCATTAAATGACACAAAGAGGCAGAATATTTGTCATTATTTTTGCAACTACTTTCTTGATCAACATAATAAAGATCGTGAAACTCTTATCAGTGAGTTGGCCCACCTTTTAGCTATTGTTAATGAAGAAACCACCTTTGCTTATTTGAAAAAGCTACTCACTACTGGGCTGTTGTTTACTTTATCAAGAGATGTGGCACCAGGTAATAAAGCACATGCAGCTAACAAGTTGATGATAGATTTTCAAAATGAAGTGATTGAACAATCTGCTAACATTACTAAAATTCAAAAAACAGAAATTTGCAAAAAATTATTTAGTAATTTTAGTAAAAATAAAGACCAGCGCTTATTGCTAATGCGTAAGCTGTATTGGGGTAGTTTAATTGATCCAGATCATCCAGATGATCAAGGGTCTGCGGCATGTTCATGGACAAAGCAGGAAAATGATCAAATGCTAGAATATGGATTTAGTTGCTATGCTAATAAAGCCAAGCAATTGCTGCAAAATGATCAGGCTACTCGTTCTCAGCAAACCTTATTTGAGACCCGTCATAGTTTAGGTTTAGAAAAACAGCAACAGTTATTGGATTTAGCCATAGAAATGCATCGTATTGCCGTGCCTAACCCTAACCTGAATTATCAAAATATCGCTATGACGTCAGAACAGCAACAGTTAAAAACTAACTTGCTTGCTAGAGCTGATTGCTATGGCAAGGGTTGGTTTCTTTGGCGCTCTAGTGATCGTGATGAGCAGTTTGCTAATATGAGAAATGGGCTTGATACTATTGACCGAGGTGAAAATGCTAACTCTTATTATCAACGAATTATGGCAGTATTGATTAATGCAAGAATAGAAGCAATGAGGCAAGATAATCAGGATAACCAAACGCGATTGTTTAAGAAAAACAGAAAAGGCCATAGTCGTTATTTAAATACCTTAAACCAAATGATCGATGAGGTCTTGTCTGCCTGGGCTAAAGACCCGACTCTACAAAATAACTTTTCGGCTTATGTTGGATGTTTGCAAGATTTGATTTTTGGCACTGTTGAGCAAATTATACAAATGCCTGGTGCTAATATCAATAGTTTTGACCAGATTGTAGGGCGTAACTGGAGTAACAATCTTGGTCAAAATTTAGTTTTAATTGATAATTGTCTTGCTATTGTTAATAATTGCCAAAATTATGATGGTCATATTAGAACCCTGTTGTTAGATATAAAACAGCCTTTAGAAGCTTTGCGATATTATACAGAACAACAGCAGCAAATTGCCCAAGAGCCACTTTTTAGAAATGAAATACCTTTGCGGACTGGTCGATGACCTGTTATTATTCTTGGAGGTGACTCAAGGAAAACACATTAAAAATAAGGCATTGCAGTGATTTAATCTCCGTCATTCTCGGAAAAATCTGTCTATTGATAGTGAGAAAGACGTGAGATTACCACAGATTTTTTCGGGAATCCAAATTGTGATTTTAGAAAAATACTTTAA
>CAZSHR010000014.1:0-6048 GCA_964606725.1 uncultured Coxiella sp. | reverse complement strand
TAAGGTGAGGATTTGCCGTCATTCTCGGAAAAATCTGTCTATTGATAGTGAGAAAGACACGGGATTACCACAGATTTTTTCGGGAATCCAAATTGTGATTTTAGAGAAATACCTTAAAAATTTTTTAGAAAAGTTTATTTATTTTGTTTGTAAGTGCCGAGAAATATAGACTGCTTGCAGTAGAATAAACATTAACGTTAATAATAGGCAGCCAAATAGCTTAAAGTTTACCCAAACATTGGTGCTGTAGTGATAGACTACATACAGATTAATAAAACCTAATAGGGTAAAAAAGCCCACCCAACTAGTATTCAATCGTCTCCAAATGGTAATCGGTAAATTAATTTTTTCATCTAACATGCGGTGAATCAGCGATTTGCGACCCACAAATTGACTAGCCAGTAACACAATACTAAAAGCCCAGTAAACGATACTCGGCTTCCACTTAATAAAAATATCGTTATGGAATAAAAGCGTTGATCCTCCTAAAACAATAATAAAACCTAGTGTAATCACATGAAGTTTTTCAAACTGCTTGTGTAATAGCCAATACACTCCCACCTGTAATACCGAGGCTAGCATGGTTAATGCAGTGGCAACGTAGATATTCCACAGCTTGTAACTCACAAAGAAAATGACAATTGGAAAATAATCAAATAAAAATTTCATTAGGTGCTCACTATAATTTGGACAAATGGTGATTATAGCGACTTGCTGCTTTGAATGAAATATACTTATGGTGTATAATTTTGAACAGTTCGCAAGTTTCACAACTTACTAGGATTATCCAGGATTTGCCCTGTGTTCGGGTTTGCAGAGGTGAGCGTATGCCGCAGCAGTGGCATTCGAGCGTACAAGGATGTATTTAACGCGTCTCATCGTGCAAACCCGAACACAGGGCAAATCTTGGATAATCCTAATAAGCTGTCAAGCGCGTGCAATCGAGGAAGTTAATGATGACACGCTTAATCAGTATACACCCTGATAACCCGCAGCAGCGTCTGCTCGAACAGGTGGGTAGGGCAGTGATGCAGTCGCAAGTCATTGTGCTACCTACGGACAGTGGCTATTCTTTGTGCTGCCAGCTCGGTGAAAAAACCCCACAAGAGCGGATTTGCCGTATTCGTCAATTCGATGATCGTCACTTTTTTACCCTATTATGTCGAGATTTGAGCGAAGTATCACGGTATGCTTACTTAGACAATGTGACATTTCGCTTTTTGAAAAGCCATAGTCCAGCTCCTATTACCTTTATTCTATCAGCTACGAAACAAGTCCCTAAACAACTGTTACAAGCTAAAAGACGTACCATCGGTGTTCGTATTCCTCAGAATCTTATTATGCGCGAACTACTGGCCTGGCTGGATATGCCTTTGATGAGTGTCAGTGTTGATGACTTTCCAGACACTTGGCCCATGTTAGACCCTCATGTGATGCGCGAGCATTACCAGGATAAGGTTGATCAAATCATCGATGCAGGCAGCATTCCTGTGGAGCCGACTACTGTGGTTGATTTAACCTCAGGAAGCCCAGAGCTGCTGCGACAGGGCCATTATCGTATCGATTGAGTTTCCCGTTGATGTCATCTGCGCTATCACGTATGATGAGCCTTAAGTTTCTAGGATTTTAATGATCTATTTATGACCAGCGAACAAGGCTTGGCAATTCGAGTCAATGGTGAGCAATTGCCCGAATTACCCAGCGATTTGTACATTCCACCCGATGCACTGCGTGTTTTTCTAGAGGCTTTTGAAGGCCCATTGGATTTACTCCTCTATCTTATTCGTAAACATAATATTGACATACTCAATATTCCGCTGGCTGAAATTACACGACAATACAGTGAGTATATTGATCTAATGCAGGAGCTAAAATTAGAACTAGCGGCTGAGTATTTAGCGATGGCAGCAATGTTGGCCGAGATTAAGTCGCGCATGTTATTACCACGCACTACTACTGATGAAGTTACTGCAACGCCGGAAGACCCCCGTGCTGAATTAGTGCGTCGCCTGCAAGACTATGAGCGTTTCAAACAGGCAGCTTTGAAGCTGGATACCTTAGCGCAACTGGATAGAGATTATTTCGTTGCCTATGCAGATTTTCCAAGTGTTGAGAAGACAGTCAAGCATCCTGATATTAACTTATCAGAGTTGTTGGATGCGTTAAAAAATGTGATGCAGCGGGCCAAGCTTTATGCTAATCACGAGGTTGTTCGTGAGCCGTTATCCATACGTGAGCGAATGAGCCAGGTGTTATCTCAGGTAAAGCTTGATGAATTTACTCCTTTTGTTAAGCTATTTACTGTTGAAGAAGGACGTATGGGGGTTGTGGTGACATTTATTGCCATATTAGAGTTAATTCGCCAATCAAGTTTAGAGTTGGTGCAAGCGCAACCGTATGCTGCTATTTATATCAAAGCGCGTCACCAGGCAAGTACTATGAATGAGGAAAGTGAAGCATGACACAAACTCTTTGCGATAAACACGTAATAGAAGCCGCTATTTTTTCCAGCGCAGAACCTTTGCCAACGAGTAAATTAAAATTGTTGCTATCCTCTGATGTAGATATTAAATCGATTCTTGTCGAGCTGCAAGAGGACTACCAAGAGCGTGGTATTGAATTAAAAAAAGTGGCTAGTGGTTGGCGTTTTCAAGTATGTGAAGCCGCTGCTAAACCCGTTGCACAGCTTCGCGAAAAAAATCCGCCACGCTACACTCGTGCTTTGTTGGAAACCTTGGTATTAATTGCTTATCGACAACCGATTACACGCGGTGAAATAGAGCAAGTCCGTGGTGTTGCCGTTAGCAGTCATATTATCAGAACTTTGCAAGACCGTGACTGGATAAAAATCGCGGGACATCGCGATGCACCAGGCAAGCCTGCACTATTTGCTACCACACCGGATTTCTTAGACTACTTTAATTTGGCGAATTTGTCTGAGTTGCCTGCACTGGCAGAAATTTGTGACATTAGCAAGGCAGAAGAGAAATTAACAGAAGAGTTAAGCTTATTAGTGTCTCCCAATGTTGCTGAACTAGAGGAGGTTGCAGCGGAGTCATGAGGAAGACTGAGAAACTGCAAAAAGTACTTGCGCGGGCCGGCTATGCCTCGCGGCGTGAACTGGAGTTATGGATTAAAGCAGGACGTATTGAGGTGAATGATCATGTTGCCATAGTGGGTGAGCGTGTTGCACAGACGGATAAAATTTATGTCGATGGTAAGTTGTGTGGTCAATTGTGCGGTCCTTTGAAGACACGAATACTGCTGTACAATAAACCCGAAGGTTTGATTACTACCCGTTTTGATCCTGAGGGGCGCAAAACCGTTTTTGAGACATTGCCGCCAATCCGTGATGGCAAATGGATTAATGTTGGCCGCTTGGATGTTAATACTTCAGGATTGCTATTGTTTACCAATAATGGTGAATTGGCTCATACGCTAACACACCCTTCCTCAAAACTAGAACGTGAATATGCTGTGCGTGTTATGGGGCGAGTGACTCAGGAGCATACGCGGCGATTAACTTGTGGTGTTGAGTTAGAAGATGGTATGGCGCGTTTTGAAGATATTGTTGATTCCGGTGGTGAGGGCTTGAACCACTGGTTTCATGTTGTCGTTGTGGAAGGGCGAACCCGTGTGGTCAGACGCTTGTGGGAGTCTCAAGGGTTGAAAGTGAATCGGCTCAAGCGAGTGCGCTTTGGCAGTGTTTTTCTGCCCAAATCGTTGCGACAAGGCGCCTGGCTAGAATTGGAACCGTCTCAGGTGCAACGTTTACAACAATTTTGTGATAGCGTCAGACAGCGAGAAACTTGTGTCTGAAATTTTAATTTATACGGCCGAAGATGGTCATAGAGTTAGATGTTAATCTAGTGGAAGAAACTGTTTGGTTGTCAATGAATCAGATGGTTCAATTGTTTGGCAGGGATAAATCCGTTATTTCCCGTCATTTAAATAATATATTTAAAATCAATGAATTAGAGCGACAATCAACGGTTGCAAAATATGCAACGGTTCAAAACGAATGAGGGCGAGAAGTTCGGCGAGAAGTTGAGTATTGTAACTTGTAAGCTCAGGCGGTACTGCTGATGTTCTTCCTGTAGCGTATCAATTTTGATAGGTAAGTACGGTATTTTATGCTAGAATACCGCCTTGATTTTTTCAGCGTCCAGAACACTAAAAAGGTAGTTTTTCATGTCTCATAATCCCCAGGCCAGTGAAATTATCCAGGTCACTATCGAGAAGGAATTACAACAGTCCTATCTTGACTATGCGATGAGCGTTATTGTCGGTCGTGCCTTGCCAGATGTTAGGGATGGGCTAAAACCTGTACATCGTCGGGTGTTATTTGCCATGAGCGAGCTGGGTAATGACTGGAATAAGCCATATAAGAAATCAGCACGTATTGTCGGTGATGTCATTGGTAAGTACCACCCGCATGGAGATACTGCCGTGTACGACACCATTGTACGCATGGCGCAGCCTTTCAGCCTGCGCTATATGCTAGTTGATGGCCAAGGTAACTTTGGTTCAGTCGATGGTGATGCCCCTGCTGCCATGCGATACACTGAGATTCGTATGTCAAAATTGGCCCACTATTTATTGGCTGATTTAGACAAAGACACCGTGGACTTTGTGCCGAATTATGATGAAAACGAGCACATGCCCAGTGTATTGCCAACACGAATACCCAATTTATTAGTCAATGGCTCTTCGGGTATTGCTGTGGGTATGGCAACCAATATTCCACCTCATAATTTAAATGAGGTCATTGATGCCACATTAGCCACCTTAGATAATCCAGACATTACGCTTACTGAATTGATGCAGCATATTCCTGGGCCAGATTTTCCCACTGCAGCAACGATTAATGGCCGTGCCGGTATTGTATCTGCCTATAAAACAGGACGTGGTCGTATTTATATTCGTGCTAAAGCTGAGATTGAAACCAACGAAAAAACACAACGGTCTGCCATTATTGTTAACGAGCTACCTTATCAAGTTAATAAAGCCCGCTTGTTGGAGAAGATAGGTGAATTAGTGCGTGATAAACGCATTGAGGGCATTGTTGGGTTGCGAGATGAGTCAGACAAGCAAGGCATGCGCATGGTAATTGAGGTGCGTCGTGGTGACCAACCTGAGGTGGTGCTCAATAATCTCTATGCTCATACTGCCATGCAAACCGTTTATGGGATCAACATGGTGGCATTGGATAATGGCCAGCCGCGTTTATTGAATCTAGTGCAATTATTAGGGGCGTTTATCCAACATCGCCGCACTGTGGTGACGCGGCGTTCTTTGTATGAGCTTGCCAAAGCGCGTAATCGCGCTCATTTACTGGAAGGTTTGGCCGTGGCCTTAGCCAATATTGACGTAGTAATTGCTCTGATTAAAGCGGCTAAGACGCCAGCGGAAGCTAAAAAACAATTGCTAGCGCGTTTATGGTCACATGAAGGTGTGGCATCTTTGTTGCAAGGTGTCTCGCTTGAGCAGACCCGTCCAGCCGATTTAGACAAACAGTATGGCTTACAAAGCGATGGTTACCAATTATCTCCTTTGCAAGCCCAGGCTATTTTAGAGTTGCGTTTGCATCGTTTAACCGGCTTAGAGATTGATAAAATTCATGAAGAGTATCAGGGAATTTTGCAAAAAATCACGGAATTATTGGCAATTTTATCTGATCCTGATCGTTTAAATGCAGTGATTCGTGAAGAGTTGTTGGAAATCAAACAACTTTTTGGTGATAAGCGACGTACAGACATACAAGATTCAAAAGAAGACTTTAACGCTGAGGATTTAATTTCAGAAGAATCAGTAGTGGTGACTTTATCACAACAAGGTTATGCCAAGTCACAATCCTTAAGCAGTTATCAGGCGCAACGTCGCGGTGGTCGTGGTAAGGCGGCTACTCGTGTTAAGGCAGAGGATTTTGTCAAACATATTTTGGTGGCCAGTACGCATGATACCATTTTGTGTTTTTCCAGTGTTGGTAAAGTATATTGGCTGAAAGTGTATCAGGTGCCACAAAGCAGCCGTACTGCTCGTGGTTTG
>CAZSHR010000013.1:0-21830 GCA_964606725.1 uncultured Coxiella sp. | reverse complement strand
TTCGCGATGCAAAAAGCGGTGCTTTTTGCTTTATCGCTCACCCAACTGAGCTAACGACCCAATAAAAACTCTCATATCAGGCCATCCATGGCCTTGGTCAAGTAGCGTTGGATACGCACCCGGCCCGACATCGTGTCGGGCGTTCGCGATGCAAAAAGCGGTGCTTTTTGCTTTATCGCTCACCCAACTGAGCTAACGACCCAATAAAAACTCTCATATCAGGCCATCCATGGCCTTGGTCAAGTAGCGTTGGATACGCACCCGGCCCGACATCGTGTCGGGCGTTCGCGATGCAAAAAGCGGTGCTTTTTGCTTTATCGCTCACCCAACTGAGCTAACAACCCAATAAAATTCTCACTTGAGATTTTTGTGATCATAGCGAATGTTATTAACCAACGCAATGCCTGCTATTCATCCCACTTCAATGAACCACCTGCTTGGTACTCAATAACACGCGTCTCAAAAAAGTTCTTCTCTTTTTTAAGGTCCATCATCTCACTCATCCACGGAAATGGATTATTGACACCAGGGTATTGCTCACTAATGCCAATCTGTGCAAGACGACGGTTGGCAATGTAACGTAAATACTCTTGAAACATCTGCGCATTTAAACCTAAAATACCACGTGGCATGGTGTCTACGGCATATTGATATTCAAGCTCTACTCCTTCCTTGATCATGTCAATCACTTCTTGCTGAAATTCAGCAGTCCATAGTTGCGGATTTTCAATCTTGATCTGATTAATAACGTCAATGCCAAAATTTACATGCATGGACTCATCACGCAAAATATATTGGAATTGCTCAGAAGTGCCGGTCATCTTGCCACGTCGACCCATCGCCAATATCTGAGTGAAACCCACGTAAAAAAATAGGCCTTCCATTACCACGTAAAAAGCAATTAAATCACGCAGTAAGCGCTGGTCATTCTCAATAGTGCCGGTCTTAAAATTTGGATCAGCTAAACTATCGGTATAGGGTAATGCCCAAGCAGCTTTGTTAGCAACAGCAGGGACTTCACGATACATATTAAATATCTCACCATCATCTAATCCTAAACTTTCAATAATATGCTGGTAAGAATGTGTATGCAAAGCTTCTTCAAAAGCTTGACGTAGTAAATATTGACGACATTCAGGATTGGTAATATGGCGGTAAACGGCTAACACAAGGTTATTGGCAACCAAGGAATCTGCCGTTGAGAAAAATCCAAGACTGCGCTTGATAATTAAACGCTCATCATCTGAGAGTTCAGCTAAATTTCGCCACAAAGCAATGTCTGCTGCCATATTGATTTCATTGGGCATCCAGTGGTTTGCACAACCCGATAAATACTTTTGCCATGCCCAGGTATACTTAAATGGCACAAGCTGATTAACATCACAATCACAGTTAATCATTTTCTTATCTTGAACCTGCGGTGGCCTTGCCCCCATTTTTGGAGACTCTAATCCGGTAACCCGTATTTCTGAAGAATGCGTTTCTACTGCCTTTTGTTCTTTCTCGACAGGAGGATTTTTTACCTCATGACTTTCATACTGATCCCAGTCGAGTAAAATAGATTTGGACATAAGTGATTCAGACATTTTTTTCTCCTCTATTGGCAAGCTTCGCAATCGGGATTATCGATAGCGCAAACGTTAGGACTGCTGTTCTGCGACACAGCGTTTAAGCTGTTATCGTTAATGGTCGCTTTTTCTGTGCTGGTTGCACCGAGGCTGCGAGCGTAGTAAGTCGTTTTTAAACCACGCAACCAAGCCATACGATATAAAATATCAAGTTTTTTACCAGAAGCAGCAGCAATATAAAGATTCAAAGATTGTGCCTGGTCTATCCATTTCTGTCGTCTCGATGCGGCATCAACCAGCCAGCGTGGTTCAACCTCAAATGCTGTGGCATATAACTGCTTGAGCTCATCAGGAATACGGTCAATTTTCTGGACACTGCCATTATAGTATTTTAAATCGTGAATCATGGCAGCATCCCAAATGCCACGGTCTTTTAAATCCTGTGTCAAATAAGGATTGATGACAGTGAATTCACCCGATAAATTCGATTTAACAAATAAATTTTGATAAGTCGGTTCGATCGATTGCGAAACACCACAAATATTCGAAATAGTAGCGGTTGGTGCAATTGCCATGACATTAGAATTACGCATACCATGTCGCTGGATTTGTTGGCGCAACTCATCCCACTTAAGTCGCTGCTCAGTGTTTTGTTCGAGGTATTGGCCGCGGTTCTGTGCGAGTATAGCAATAGAATCAATAGGCAAAATCCCTTGACTCCATAGTGAGCCTGTATAGCTTTGATAGCTTCCTCGCTCTTTGGCTAATTCCATAGATGCCTCAATTGCGTAATAGCTGATTTGTTCCATGCTGGTATCGGCAAATTCAACCGCTTCTTTTGAAGCATAAGCAATACGTTTTGCATATAACGCATCTTGAAATCCCATAATGCCCAACCCAATTGGGCGGTGTTTTAGGTTGGAGTTTTTTGCCTCAGGAACGCTATAAAAGTTGATATCAATCACATTGTCTAGCATCCTAATGGCTGTTTTTACAGTTTTTTGTAGTTTATCGCTATCAATCTCGCCATTTTCTTTTAAATGATTAACAAGATTAATGCTTCCTAAGTTGCAAACAGCAATTTCATCGGATGAAGTATTTAACGTAATTTCTGTGCATAGGTTTGAACTATGAATAACACCAGCATGTTGTTGTGGTGATCTTAAGTTACACGCATCCTTAAAAGTTACCCACGGGTGTCCTGTCTCAAATAACATACCAAGCATTTTTCGCCATAATGTGACGGCTGAAATTGTTTTGCTACGGATTTCTCCCTGACGTGCTTTTTCTTCGTATTGTGTATACAGTGTTTCAAACTCTTGACCGAACGTTTCATGCAATTCTGGAACTTGATCGGGCGAAAATAAGGTCCAATCACCATCTTCAAAAACACGCTTCATAAAAAGATCGGGAATCCAATTGGCAGTATTCATATCATGGGTTCGTCTTCTGTCATCTCCGGTATTTTTACGCAGCTCCAGGAATTCTTCGATGTCCATGTGCCAGGTCTCAAGATAGGCGCAAACCGCTCCTTTACGTTTACCACCTTGATTAACGGCAATAGCGGTAGCATCGGCGACATTCAAGAAGGGTACAATCCCTAATGATTTACCATTAGTGCCGCGGATATGTGCTCCTGTTGCGCGAACAGAGGTCCAGTCATTACCAAGCCCGCCAGCAAATTTTGAAAGCAAAGCATTTTTTCTAAGAGAATTGTAAATATCTTCTAAATCATCACCAATGGTTGTTAAAAAACAACTCGATAACTGTGGAAATGTTGTCCCTGAATTAAATAGTGTGGGGGTTGAGCTCATGAAGTCAAAGGAAGAGAGCAATCGATAATACTCAATGGCACGTTCATTGCGTTGTTCACCTTCACACTCTGCTAAACCCATAGCAACGCGCATAAAAAATACTTGCGGTAATTCTAATCGAGTATCATCATGGTGAATAAAATAACGGTCATACAGGGTTTGTAGGCTCAAGTAAGTGAATTGAAAATCTCGGCTTGCTTCGAGCGCATTGCCTAGCTGATCTAAATCGAATTGTGCTAACTTTTTATCTAGCAGCTTATATTCGATGCCTTTTTTGATAAACGCTTTGAATGCGTCGGCATAGCGTTCGCTCATTTGATCTTGCATTATATCATGTGGGATGTTTAAAGCGCTCAGGGTTTCGTTGTAAATATCTTCCAACAACAGTCGTGCTGTAACATAGCTATAGTTTGGTTCGGTCTCTACTAAAGTGCGTGCGCTCATGACCAAGGCTTTATAGGTATCTTTAACAGTCACACCGTCAAATAAATTATTTTTCACATCATTGATAATTTTATCAGCAGTGACGTTTTGTAAGTTTGAACAGGCTTTATTGACAAGATGACTTAGCCACTCGATATCTAACGGTGCCGTATGACCATCTGGAAAGGTAATGCGTGGTAATGCTTTGCTCACTTTGTGCTGTTCAGCGCGTTTCTTGTTATGTTCTTCGCGATAAAGCACATAGGCGCGTGCTACTTTTTGCTCTCCTGCGTACATCAAGGCCAGTTCTACTTTATCTTGTATTGCTTCGATGTGAATAGTGCCGCCCTCGGGCCAGCGCTTCTCAAAACTCTCATTGATTAGTTGCGTAAGTCCCATAATGGTTTCATGTACGCTTTGTGCTTGGCTGGTGTTTTCTCCAGCAACGGCAGCAAAGGCTTTTTTCATGGCATCGGCAATTCGATTGGTGTCGTATTTTACAACGCGACCATCTCGTTTAATAACGCTGAGTTGACCAGGAATAGGGGTATTGCTGATGCTATCGTTAACAGGCATTGTTTGCACATCAACGGATGTTGCTTCACTCACTGACATAATGGTGGTCTCCTAAAGTTGCTATGCCAAAACCTGTTTGCATTGTCTGCAAGGCTTTAGAACAGGCAGTGTTGGGTAAAAATCTGCTAGTTTGTTTCACTCCTTTGAAACCCAATATCTTGGTGTATTGCAGATTGCTAAACACAAGATAGTGTGTTTTCTAGTAAATTGCAAGTGCTGATCCTGGGGAGAATATGTGGATAAGTTGTGGAACTTTGTAGCGTTGGGGCTTAACATCGATGACAATATTGCAGACTTGCCCGATAAATCTTATATAAACATTATACTGGTCAATATTTTTTAAGGAGGTAACGATGTCAACCGATAAGTTCACTGCTGATGGGTACCGCTTAGGAGTGGGTATGGTCATTGCGAATGCAAATAAGCAACTTTTTTCTGCGTGTCGTCAAGATCAGCAACAGGCTTGGCAGTTTCCGCAAGGCGGAATAAAAGAAGGTGAAACTGAGTTAGCAGCTATGTATCGCGAGTTAGCTGAAGAGGTGGGGTTACAATCGGATCAAGTGCGTCTCATTGCTAAGACGCGTCATCATTTAAGTTACGATGTGCCTTTGTCCGTTCAGAGTCCTCACTTGCCTCCCATACCAGGTCAAGTGCAGCGGTGGTTTTTATTGCAGCTACTGGTTGCAGATGATTGCATTAATCTCGATGCTGCTGCCACACCAGAATTTTGTGCTTGGCGCTGGGTGGATTATTGGCAACCTGTTGATGAAATTGTTGCATTTAAGCGTCCACTGTATCAATCCGTTTTAACAGAGTTTTCCGATCAGTTGTAATAATAAGTGATGGCCTTGCCAGCATTGGCATTTGTCTTTATTATACTCATGGGCTTGAAGAGCATTGACAAATGTTAAAAGTGTTACAGAGAATTGCGCAAGAGGTAGATGCGGCGGCTAATATGTCAGAAGCGCTTGCCGGTGTTGTAAATAAATTGTGTGATGCCTTGCAGGTTGATTCAGCCAGTATTTTTATTTGTGATGATGCTCGTGGTGAATATTTATTAATGGCGACACTTGGCGCCTTTGCTGAACAGGTTGGCAAAGTGCGTTTCAATTACGGTGAAGGCTTAGTGGGTTTGGTGGGTGAGCGTGAAGAGCCGATTAACTTGGATGATGCTCTCTCACATGAAGATTTTTTTGAACACCCTGACGTTAAAGACACTTACAAAGGGTTTCTTGGTGTTCCCATCATTGATCAAGCTGAATTGCTAGGGGTATTGGTTGTTCAGCAGCATCAACAGCGTTTTTTTTCTGAAGAGGAAGAAGCGCTGTGTGTGACCTTGGCGGTTCAGCTAGCGGCAGGGATTGCGCGTGCTAAAGCACGTGGATTGTTGCAAACCAGTGGTCGTAAAGGGCGTCGCAGAACAACTAACGTGTTAAATGGCATTAGTGGCGCCCCAGGGGTTGCCATTGGTGTTGCTGCTATTGTTTATCCATTGGCGGATTTAGAGGCGGTTCCTGACAAAGCCATTACGGATATTGAAGCTGAAATTCATAGCTTTGAGTCAGCATTGGCTGTTGCTCGTGAGGAAATCCATGACATTCAATTGCGTGCCAAAACAACATTGTCAGTTGCTGAGAATGCCATTTTCGAAGCTTATTTGCGCATACTCGATAGCCGTACTTTGATTAATGAAGTCATTGAGCTGATTAAACAAGGGCAGTGGGCGCAGGGTGCGTTAAAGCATATTATCAGAAAGCATGTTTTGCAGTTTGAATCATTGGAAGACCCTTATTTGAGAGAACGTGCAGCCGATTTTCGTGATTTGGGGCGTCGTATTTTAGCGCATTTGCAATCAAATACTCGGCAACAGATTCAGTTTCCTAAAAATACGATTTTAATCAGCGATGAAGTAACTGCAACCATGCTAATGGAAGTGCCACAGGAGAATTTAAAAGGCGTGGTTTCAGGAGAAGGCTCTAGCCATTCTCATGTGGCGATTTTGTCTCGTGCATTAGGCTTGCCTACCGTGATGGGGGTAACAGGTACGCCGTTGGATCAGCTAGCGGATAAAGAATGTATCGTTGATGGTTACAATGGTCAAATTTATTTAGCACCCACGGCGAGTATTAAAAAAGAATTTCGTCAGTTAGCTGAGGAAGAAGAGGCCTTAAATCAACAATTGGCTTCTTTGCGTGATTTGCCTGCGGTGACCAAGGACAACCATCAGCTTTCTTTATTCATTAATACCGGATTAGCAGTTGAAGGTGGTTTGTCATTGAGTGTGGGTGCGGAAGGGGTTGGCCTATATCGTACCGAGTTGCCTTTTATGATGCGTCAACGTTTTCCCAGTGAAGAAGAGCAGCGAGTTATGTATCGTCAATTACTCAGTACTTTCTCGCCAAGGCCAGTGGTAATGCGCTCACTCGATGTGGGAGGAGATAAGGCGCTGCCTTATTTTACCGTTGTAGAAGAAAATCCTTTTCTAGGGTGGCGTGGTATTCGCATGACGCTGGATCATCCTGAGATTTTTTTGCAGCAGATTCGTGCCATGCTGCAGGCCAGTGAGGGCTTAGATAATCTTTCTATTATGTTGCCCATGATTTCTTCGGTAAATGAGGTGGAGGCATCCTTGCGACTGGTTAATCAAGCCTATGCGGAAGTGACTGAGGAGGGATTTTGTGTGACTAAACCACGGATTGGCTTAATGATTGAAGTGCCAGCCGCGGTTTATCAGGCTTTTGAATTGGCAAAGCGTGTTGATTTTTTATCGGTGGGGAGTAATGATTTAATTCAGTATATATTAGCGGTTGATAGGAATAATGCCCGTGTTGCTAGCTTGTATGATGGTTTTCATCCTGCGGTATTGCGTGCATTGTTGCAAATTGTCAAAGCAGCGCATAAGGCTGGCAAACCCGTTAGTATTTGCGGTGAATTAGCCGGTGATCCACTAGCCGTTATTTTATTAACTGCTATGGGCTTTGATACCTTAAGTATGAATGCACGTAGTTTACCTAGGGTGAAATGGGTAGTGCGTAGTTTTGTCATGGAGCGGGCTAAGTCGTTATTGGATGAAGTCATTAAAATGGATGATTCCAAAGAAATTCGTCTACATTTAGAAGTCGTTGTGGAGGAGTTAGGCTTGGGAGCGTTGATTCGTGCAGGATTATAACGGATAGGGAGCCTAGATGCTGGATCATATCTTACTAGATTTAATCGCGTTTTTTGTAGTTGGTGGGGTTGCTGGTCTATTATCAGGGTTGTTGGGTATTGGTGGTGGCATGATTGTTGTGCCAACTTTAGCTTGGCTGTTCCACTATTCGGGGTTTCCATCCGCATCGATTATGCATGTTGCGGCCGCTACTTCTTTGGCTGTGATGTCGGTTGCTATGTTACGTGCGTTGCTGGCACATCGGCGTTACCATATTGACTATTGGTCGGTTTTTCGATACTGGATTATTCCTGTATCATTGAGCGCAGTGATTGGTGTGGTGGTGGCGCATTATCTGCATAGTGTTGTTTTAACGATTATGCTTGCTGTGGTGATGGTGCTAGTTTCCATTAAGTTTTTTTTGCCTGATCACGTCAAGAAAAAACGTCATCTACCTGGAGCCGTTATGATGACGTGTTCAGGTTCTTTTATCGGTATTTTTTCTGCCATGCTGGGCATTGGTGGTAGTGTGCTGATTTTACCTTACTTAACCTATTTTAATGTTGAGATGCGTCGTGCTGTGGTGGTTTCCCTTGCTAGTAGCTTAACCGTTGCTGTTGTTGGAACTTGCGCTGCTATTATTGTGGGTTGGCATCGTCCAGATTTGCCAAGTTATACGATAGGTTATGTGTGCTGGCCAGCTTGGATAGGGGTGTCGATAGGGAGTTTATTGTTTATTCCTTTGGGAACATGGTGTTCGCATCGACTACCGGTGTCGATTTTGCGCAAAGTTTTTGCCATTATGTTATTGCTTATTGGCGCAGATTTACTGTTCCGTAGTTACGTGGGTTTATAGGGGTATAGGGTCTAAGCTTTTGTTTTCAATCAGTATTACTTTTTTGATAAAAGTATTACAAATTCTTTAAAAGAGGTAATAAAATGCGGTATTCAACAGTGACTCATAAAGGGCAGGTTACGATACCCATTGACGTTCGTAATAAGTTTGATATACGTGAAGGTGATAAGGTCTCTTTTATAATACTAGAGGGTAATATTATTGCGTTGAGGGTTAAACAAAAGGCTGACCTGAGTAGCCTTTCTGCTTGTTTGCCAAAGCCGAAAAAGGCGCTGTCAGTAGAGGAAATTAACCAAATTATTGAGCACAAGCGTTTATGATTGCGGTTGATACCAACGTATTAGTGAGATTTATCACACACGATCATAAACAACAAACAAGACTAGCTGAGAAGTTACTGTTAAGCAGGAGTGGGGAGCATGGTGTCATTTATATTAGTGATGTTGTGTTGTGTGAACTTGTTTGGGTGTTGAAAAGCGGCTATGGTTACAAGCGTAATCAGATAAGCAAAGTACTTTTTTTATTGCTTGATATTGATGAGTTTTGTTTTTCACAAGTTGATTGGCTTTTTGAGGCAGCCACCCTCTATGAAAGTAAAAATATTGATTTTTTCGATTGTTTAATAAGCGTTTTCAGTGAAAAAAATGGTTGTCAGCATATCTATTCTTTTGATCAAAAAGGTGTGCAGCAAGGTCTGTTTTCACCAATGACTTGACCAGATTGTTCTAATCTTTTAATCGTGTTGTTAACAGTTGTGTTACTTGTCCTGGGTTTGCGCTCCCTTTGCTTGCTTTCATGATCTGGCCGACGAAAAACGCCATCAGCTTATGTTTTCCAGCGCGGTATTCTTGAACTTGCTCTGGGTTGTTTGCTATTACTTCCTGTATCATTTTTTCCAGCGCTTGTGTGTCAGAAATTTGTTTGAGTCCGCGTTTTTCGATAATCACATCAGGATCGCCTTCGCCTTGTTGCATGGCTTCTAACACCGTTTTTGCTGCACTGTTAGAGAGGGTGCCATCGTCAACTCGTATCAGTAGTGCTGCAAGTTGTCTTGGTGTGATGTTGCATTGCTCAAACTGCGGTATAATCTCGCTAACTACCCAATTGGCCACTAATTTGGGACGAGTGTTTTGTGAAAATTTAAGGGTTTTTTCAAAGTAATCAGCGATCTCTAAACGACTGATAAGGCTATTGATGGTTTGTGTGCCAAGCTCATAGTCTTTTTTAAAGCGTTGGTGTTTTGCCCAGGGAAGTTCGGGAAGTTGCTCACGAATGTCATTGATCAGGGTATCACTTAATTTAAGAGGCAGTAGGTCAGGATCAGGAAAATAACGGTAATCATGTGCATCTTCTTTGCTGCGCATTGCTCTTGTTTCATCCAGATCGGGATCGTAAAGTCGCGTTTCTTGAATGACGGCTTTGCCATCCATTAATATCGCTTTTTGACGTTCTGTCTCATAAAGAATAGCTTTCTCAATAAAACGAAATGAGTTTAAATTTTTAAGCTCTGTTCGTGTTCCCAAGGTTTCACTGCCTTGAAGACGTAAGGATAAATTAACATCGCAGCGAAAAGAGCCTTCCTGCATGTTGCCATCACTGATATTAAGATAGCGAACCAGGTGGTGTAATGTTTTTAAATAGCAAATGGCTTCTTCGGCAGAGCGTAAATCAGGTTCAGAAACAATCTCTAGCAAAGGTGTGCCGGCACGATTTAAATCAATGCCGCTGTGTTCTGCACTAACATGATGTAATGATTTCCCGGCATCTTCCTCTAAGTGAGCGCGGGTGATGCGAATGCGTTTAACAGTGTCGTTAACCTCAATATCTAAATACCCTGGACCAACAATTGGTAAATTATGTTGGCTAATTTGATAGCCTTTCGGCAAGTCAGGATAAAAATAATTTTTACGTGCAAATACCGAGTAATCAGCAATATGAGCATTAATGCTGAGGCCAAAACGGATAGCTAATTTAACGGCTTCACGATTTAATACCGGCAAAACGCCTGGCATGCCCAGATCAATGGCACAGGCTTGTGAATTAGCGGCTGCGCCATAGGTGGTTGCTGCGCCTGAGAAAATTTTTGATTGCGTTTTTAATTGGGTATGAACTTCTAGCCCAATAACGGTTTCAAACATTATGATTCGCCTTTTCATCTGTGGGTGGTGACTGCAAATGCCAGTCAGTCACTTGTTGATAGCGGTGTGCGACATTGAGTAAACGCGCTTCATCAAAATAATTGCCGATTAACTGCGCTCCAATCGGCAAGCCTTGGTGGAAACCGGCAGGCATGGATAGGCCAGGCAAGCCTGCTAGATTAACGGCAATGGTGTAAATATCAGCAAGGTATAAATCAGTAGGGTCTTGAATATCGCCGATATTGTGAGCCACATTCGGTGTCGTGGGCGTTAATATTATGTCGACTTTTTTAAAGGCTTGAATAAAATCATCACGAATTAAATAACGAACTTTTTGTGCTTGAAGATAATACGCATCATAGTAACCAGAGGAAAGCACATAAGTTCCGATAAGTATACGTCTTTTCACTTCATCGCCAAACGCTTCACTGCGCGATCGCTCGTAGAGGTCGGTCAGATCACGTGGCTTATCACAGCGATAGCCAAATCGAACACCATCATAGCGGGCAAGATTAGCAGAACACTCTGCTGGTGCGATAACATAGTAGGTTGGAATAGCATATTGGGTGTGAGGCAAGGAAATATCGACAACCTTGGCGCCTAATTTTTCTAGGGTTTGTCGTGCTTTATGAACGCTGTTGGCAATGCTTGGGTCTAGTGTGTTAGCAAAATATTCTTGCGGTAATCCAATAGTTAATCCATCAATATCATCGTTTAAGCTGGTTGTGTAGTCAGGTGTGACACGGTTAATCGAGGTGGAATCTTTGCTATCATGACCGGCCATAACGTTTAACATCATGGCTGCGTCCTCTGCTGTTTTGGTCATCGGACCTGCTTGATCAAGACTGGAGGCAAATGCAATCATGCCAAATCGAGAAATGCGCCCGTAAGAGGGTTTAAGCCCAGTGATGCCACACAAAGCAGCGGGTTGACGAATAGAACCACCAGTATCTGTGCCAGTAGCCGCCGCTGTCAGCCCAGCCGCGACACTGGCTGCCGAGCCACCGGAAGAGCCGCCTGGAATAGCGCTTAATTTCCAGGGGTTTTTAGTGGGGCCGTAAAAACTGTGCTCAGTAGAAGACCCCATGGCAAACTCATCCATATTGGTTTTGCCAAGTAGTACGGTTCCTGCTTGGTGTAGTGCTGACACTAGTGTTGCATCATAGGGTGAATTAAAATTATCCAGCATTTTAGAGGCGCAGCTTGTCTTAATTCCTTTAGTGCAAAAAATATCCTTGTGCGCAATTGGTATTCCAGTGAGTTTGCCAGCTTTGCCTGACATTAGCTGAGTGTCAGCTTGTTTGGCGGCTGCTAGAGCCGCTTCTTGATTAACTGTGATAAAACTATTGTAATGTTTATCTAGAGAGCGAATGCGATTCAAAAAGTGTTGTGTTAACTCGGTGCTTGAAATCTCTCGTTTGTGTAGTGCCTTGGATAAGTCGGCAAGTGTTTTTTCGTGCATAATGTGTTCTGCTATTCTTCGCTGCTGATGACTTCGGGTACAAGGTATAGATTATTATCGACCAGGGGCGCCAGGGCTTGAAAGCAAGGACGTTGGTCGTTTTCAGTAACCACATCATCACGCAATGGCTGTGTTTCATCAAAGGGGTGGGCCAGAGCCTCGATGCCAGAGGTATCAGCCGTGCTCATTTGTTCAACTAACTGGATAATATTATTGAGATCATGCTGTAGACCGGTTAAACGCTTCTCATCTACGGCCAGTCTTGCCAGTTGTGCGACTTTTTTAATCTGTTGTGTAGTGATGTTCACTGGGCTTTTACCTTGATACCTCAACTGTAAGGCGGTTGATTATACTCTCACAACACAGGTGATACAAATCGCAAATTGCAGTTGCGAAGCGTCATGGAAAGTGCTCTAATTAAGTCCGTTTTTAACTAACTTTTAGTAATAGGAAGCGTGGGAATGTTAATCAAAAAAATCAAAGGGCTTTTTTCTAACGACATCTCCATTGACTTAGGAACGGCCAATACCCTGGTTTATGTGTTTGATATTTCTGGTCAAAGTGGTGTGGTGCTGAATGAACCTTCGGTTGTTGCGGTGCGTAAAAATCAGCGTGGTCAAGACAGTGTGGCCGCGGTGGGTGCTGATGCCAAGCGTATGCTGGGCAGAACACCGGGCAATATGACCGCGATTCGCCCACTCAAAGATGGTGTGATTGCCGATTTTCATGTCACTGAAAAAATGTTACAGCATTTTATTCACAAAGTTCACAATTTTAAGCGTTTAAAGCGAGTATTTTTTGGGCCAAGTCCGCGTGTGTTGATTTGTGTTCCCTGTGGCTCCACACAAGTTGAACGCCGTGCTATCAAAGAATCAGCATTAGGAGCAGGTGCTAGAGAAGTATTCTTGATTGAAGAACCTATGGCTGCAGCAATGGGTGCGGGTTTGCCGGTTGAGGAGGCCAGTGGTTCTATGGTGGTTGATATTGGTGGTGGTACCACAGAAGTGGCGATTATTTCACTCAATGGGGTTGTTTATGCCGAATCCGTACGCATTGGTGGTGATCGTTTTGATGAAGCAATTATCGGTTATGTGCGTCGCAATTATGGGAGTTTAATCGGTGAGACCACGGCGGAGCGTATCAAGCAAGAAATTGGCACTGCGTTTCCTAGCAGTGAAATTAAAGAAATTGAGGTACGTGGTCGTAATTTATCCGAGGGAATTCCACGCAGTTTTACGCTGACCAGCAATGAAATTTTAGAAGCCTTGCAAGAGCCTCTCTCTGGTATTGTCGGTGCGGTTCGTGCGGCATTGGAGCAGGCACCGCCGGAGTTAGCTGCTGATATTGCTGAGCGTGGTATGGTGTTAACCGGTGGTGGCGCTTTGTTAAAAGACATTGACCGCTTACTGATGGAAGAGACCGGATTGCCAGTAGTCGTTGCCGAAGATCCGCTGACTTGTGTTGCCCGTGGTGGAGGGCGTGCCTTAGAGATTATGAGGACTATCAGTGGTGATTTTTTATCACGTGAAGAACACTAACGGAGAGTGTTATTAAAGCAATATTTTTCAAAAGTCCGTTACTGCGCATTCGTTTTGTCGTTTGTGTGTTATTATCGCTTTTACTAATATTTTTTGGTCAGACTAAAGGGTCTGTTTCTCAGTCACTTCGTGTCACTCTGGGTTTACTGGTATTGCCTTTGCAATCACTGGTTGATACCCCAGTCACTGCTTTTCATTGGTTGACCAATCGCATTGCCAGTGAACATAAACTGTTAGATGAAAATGCTAGGTTGCGTGCTAATAATTTTTTATTGCAAGCACGATTGCAACGATTTGCTGCGCTTGAAAAAGAAAATGGAGAGTTACGTGAGCTGTTGCAATCTTCTTCACATGTGTCAGGCAAGGTGTTAACCGCAGGATTGTTAGCGGTTGATACTGGCATGGGTTTGCAGCAGATGATTGTCAACAAAGGGAGTCGCAGTAAAGTTTATTTGGGCCAGCCGGTGTTAGATGCCTATGGAGTAATGGGACAAGTAGTTGATGTGGGTTTGTTGACTAGCAAGGTTTTATTATTAACCGATGTCAGAAGTGCGATACCGGTACAGAGTTATCGAAATGGTGTTCGTTCTGTTGCTTCAGGTCAAGGAGAAGGTCGCTATGATCTTGTGTTGTTAAACGTTTCTGAGACTGCCGATATTCGTAAAGGAGATTTGTTTGTTAGTTCAGGCTTGGGGCAGCGTTATCCAGTGGGTTATCCTGTTGGGATGGTTATTAGCAAAAAGCCTGTGCCAGGTGAGCATCGTTTCACGATTACTTTGCGTCCGTTGGCACATTTAGATCGCTCACAACAAGTTTTGTTGGTTTGGCCGAGTAATGCAAATTTAGCCAAAGCAGTACAACGGCAGCTAAAAAAGCCGGTATAGGTGGTATTGATGAAAAAGAATTTGTTTATTCTGGTGAGTTTTTTAATCGCTTTTTTACTGACTATTTTCCCACTATCGGCAAGCTTGCTATGGTATCGCCCTGCATGGGTGTTGTTGGTTTTGTTGTATTGGTTGATGATGGCACCAGATCGAGTCGGTATTGTTAGTGCTTTTTTTGTTGGCTTGTTACTTGATCTGTTAATTAGCCCCTTATTAGGATTAAATGCGTTGTTGTATACCTGTCTTGCTTTTTTGTTACTACGATGGCATTTGTTGATTCGAGGTTTCTCTTCTATACATAAATTGATGTTGGTTTTAGTGGTAGAAACTTTTATGCTTGTTGTGCAGCAT
This sequence comes from uncultured Coxiella sp., assembly GCA_964606725.1. GTDB lineage: Bacteria > Pseudomonadota > Gammaproteobacteria > Coxiellales > Coxiellaceae > 2-12-FULL-42-15. The sequence continues at coordinate 7,072 of CAZSHR010000013.1, read as the reverse complement.
AAGGTAGCCACCCATTACCATTTGTTGGCAGGGCAATGGTATGAATGGATGCCTATTATCACCACGACTTTTTGTTGGTTAGGTGTGTCTTATTTGTTGGGACGCTTTGACAGACGCTTTGCTCGATATTAAGAGGGGATAATGAGTTATACTAGGGCTAGTGCAGACAACATTCTTTTAGCGCCTAATGCTTTAGATCGCCAGCAACTTGTGGATATCGTCGGGCATACGATGGGGCGTTTTATTGATTTTGCTGACTTATATTTGCAGTCAAGTCAGGAAGAATATTGGTCTTTGGAAGACGGTATTGTTAAATCCGGTGATTTTAACTTGGATAGTGGTTTTGGCTTGCGTGCGGTTAGTGGTGAAAAATCCGGTTTTGCGTTTGCTGATGGTATTGATAAAACCACATTGTTAAATGCTGCTAATAGTGCAAAAAGCATTGCCTTTTCAGGAGATACGCAATCTATTGCCTTATCTTCAATGGTAAATTTTTCTCCCTTATATAAGGCGATTAATCCTTTGCAGTCGCTATCTGATCAAGATAAAGTGAATTTATTGCATGAAATTGATCGTTATGCACGCTCTTTAGATTCCCGTGTAAAACAAGTATTTGTTAATTTATCCGGTCAGTATGATGTTGTTATGGTGCTCAATAGTGAAGGAGAGTTTGCGACGGATTGTAGACCTTTGGTGAATTTAATGATTTCTGTGGTGGTAGAGTCAGGAAATCAACGCGAGAAAGGGTCTGCCGGTGGTGGTGCGCGATCTGGTTATGAGTTATTTACATCAATGGAATTGGCTAAGAGCTACGCAGATAAGGCAGTTCGTCAAGCCTTATTAAATTTAACTGCTAGGCCAGTGCCTGCAGGATTAATGCCAGTGGTATTAGGTCCAGGTTGGCCGGCGATATTATTACATGAAGCGGTTGGTCACGGTTTAGAGGGTGATTTTAATCGTAAAAAAACCTCTGCTTTTAGTGGTCGTATAGGTGAGAAAGTGGCAACGTCTTTATGTACAGTTGTTGATGATGGAAGCTTACCAGGCAGGCGAGGTTCTTTATCGGTTGATGATGAAGGTGTGCCCGCGCAAAAAACAGTGCTGATTGAAAATGGGGTGTTAAAAAATTATTTATTGGATAAGCATAACGCAAAATTATTAAAAAGTGCTTCGACGGGCAATGGACGTCGTGAATCCTATGCGCATCGACCATTACCGCGCATGACCAATACCTATTTGTTGCCGGGTCAGTCTAGTAAAGAGGAAATTATCCAGTCAGTAGACAAGGGTTTATATGCTGTGGATTTTTCAGGGGGGCAGGTGGATATTACCTCGGGTAAATTTGTATTTACTATGAGTGAAGCGTATTTAATTGAGAAAGGCAAGGTGACGCAGCCGGTGAAAGGGGCGACCTTGATTGGGAGTGGTCCAGAAGTGTTGCGTCACGTGTCTATGTTAGGGAATGACTTTTCATTAGACAGTGGCATTGGGACTTGTGGTAAAGAAGGGCAAAGCGTTCCTGTTGGGGTTGGTCAGCCAACGCTCAAAATAGATGAGCTGACCGTGGGTGGTTCTGAGTAATAGCGTGGATGCCCTGTTGATGCTGTGCTTGTCGTACTTGACAGTTGCTCTGGCGGGTTGTTATAAACTCTAAAGTGGAATTGGTCCACATTATTTCAAAGAATTAATATTTTAAGGAACTGCAATGGCAATGAATAAACAAGAGCTTATTGACATTATGGCAAGTGCTGCCGATATTTCCAAGTCGGCTGCTGAGCGTGCATTGAATGCATTTACCGATGGTGTCACTAATTCACTGCAAAGTGGTGATGATGTCGTATTAGTGGGCTTTGGTACTTGGTCAGTAGGTGAACGAGCAGCGCGTACAGGTCGTAATCCGCAGACTGGGCAAGCAATAGAGATTGCTGCATCAACCGTTGCCAAGTTCAAGCCAGGCAAAAAGCTCAAAGATGCGATTAATGCACAGAGAGCGTAAACAGTAATTCACGCTGTTTATTTCATAAGTTCTGTTTTTATTTTTATCAAGTAATAAGTATCAGAGTTAAGAGCGCTTTTAGCCTTGATTAGTTTCTAGGTTTCCGCTAAGGTGTCGCTCCTGACCAATTTGGGTGCTTAGCTCAGCTGGGAGAGCGTCGCCCTTACAAGGCGAATGTCGGGGGTTCGATCCCCTCAGCACCCACCACGCGCGGAGTGGTAGTTCAGCTGGTTAGAATACCGGCCTGTCACGCCGGTGGTCGCGGGTTCGAGTCCCGTCCACTCCGCCAATATGTTGGTGTCGAACCTTTCTCTACTCTCGTACATGCACTAGTAAGCTACGCTGAAAATCTTTATAAAACAGATACTTAGCGCTTGTGCCCTGGTGCTGGTTTGACGACCTGGTTAACGCATTAATTGGCATAAAAAGAAGACATTTGTCTTTTTATTGGTTAATTTAATGCTCTCCATCTCCAAGGCCGGCGGCTTTTTTTATTTAGTACAACAGCCTTAGCTGATTAATTTGTATGCATTTTCAAAATTAGTGGCAGCAGGTTAGTTATCCTAGTTTGAATATCAAATAGAGCGGCTAACCTTGACCACAACTTGGCTGGCTTTTAAATAGTAATTTATATAGTTACAGCTCGACACCTGAATCGGTATAAAAATTACCCTACTTGTTGATGTTTCGATGCCCATACTTCTGCAAAATAGCGGTCAAGTGAAAAGGTTTTGATATCACCCTGCTTGATTAATGCATAGTGTAAATCTGTTCCTGGGATCGGCTTGAATTTCACGAGAGCGCTAGACCATTGGTCTGCCTCTAATCTCACATACCCGTGCTTTTGTTGGGTATAAGGGAATCCGTTATGCCTTCTAAGTTCATCTAATACTGATGCAGGGGCGTCTACATTTTCTGCAAAATCAATTGCCTCTTTAAAATCATCGTCATTACGCACCAGTAAGAGCTTAGCAGCTCCCTGTTGGTCAAAAAACATAAAACTGCAACTGGAGTCTATCAAGTAAAATTCACCTTTTTGATGGTCTCGCCAAATTTCATGGAAAAATTCTGAAAATTTCTCATTGTCAAGAGGTTGCATCATCTGGTTAATTAGACCAGAGGTATGATGGCCTAAATCGACAAACTGTTGCCAAGCTTCGCGTTCAATATAGTACTGAATAGTTTTATCCATATCGTTTCTGCCTTTGGAGATATAGGCATCAATGATTCCTTCATTAAAGGCCTTTACTGCTTGATCAATTCCAGCGTTCCCTGTCAGTAATACCAGCTTGACCTTTAAGTTTTTTTCTCTAACCTGACGGCAAAAATCCAACCCGTCCATTTGGGGCATTTGTTTATCAATAAAAGCGACAGAAATTTTGTCAAAACGTGCAGGAGTGTCTAAGTTTGCTCTAAGTTTACTAAAATCGACAGTAAAATGTTCAACCGAACCCAGGTTATCATGATACTCAAAATTTGGTTCCGCTACTAACGAGGGCAGTGTGCTTTCTTGATAAGTATGTTCTATCAAATAAGCCAATGCGTTATTTGGGTCAGACTCAATAACATAGGGTGTATTTACATCGATAGTGCCGCGCAGACTCTTAAGGAAATCTATATTATCATCAAGCATCAACACACTAGTTTGATGATAAATTAATGGAATTTTATTAGTTTTACTCATTGTTGTTACCTCTTTTTTGATGTTAGTGCGATTTTTGTAATGTAATAGTAAACTGGGTGTGTTTCTCCCATTCTGAATTACATTGAATCTCTGCTCCCATTTTCTGTAGAGCGATTTTGCAGAAGTATAGACCTAATCCAACACTCTGCGCTGATTCTTTTTTGGTCGTATAGAAAGGTTCAAAAATGTGTGGTAAATCATCAGGCTGGATACCTTTACCTGTATCTCTAAAAATTAAGTTCACTGTTTTATTCTGATCAATACAATGAATTTGAATAAGTCCTTTCCCTGCAGAAGAAATTGAGTGAATTGCATTTTTAAGTAAGTTGTGTATAACGTGAATAAGAATCTGTTCTTCCCCCAAGACTTTTACTTGATTCACTTGAATTTTTTCAATAAGCAGACGTTGCTGCGAATTTAAAGGATACTGTTTCAGCGCCTTAGTGACAGCAGACTTCAGTAAAAATTTAGTCGCTATATCTGATAGTGCTTGTGTGTTTGAGTAATGAAGTCCTGCTAAAATAGTAGTAATAGTTGACTCTGAATAAGCAAGAGCTTGGTGAATTTGTCTCGTCGACTCTTCAACTGAGCTTAGTAAATCTTTTCTTAAAGGATTTTCAAGTAAATTTTCTGCAACAGCTTTTTTGTAACCCTCAATTAAATGAGGCAAGAATCTTTCAATTCCTAAGCTGCTGTTACGAATTGTCGCAAGAGGAGTGCGCAGTTCATGAGCAATCATGCCGCCTACTGCTGATAAGGTTTTAAAACGCGCTTCACTTTTTTCCGTTTTTATCAATTTTTCTTGGGCTTGCTTTAGCTCTAGAATGTCGAGCGAAACGCCCAAAATACCTATAATTTGACCCGATCTATTTTTAAGTGGTGTTTTATGAGATAGATAAGGTCTTGTTCCATTGGTCATAGTAGCTACTTCCTCCGCAACATAGGGAATACCAGTATCGATGACTTTCCTATTGAGACTATTCAAAGCATCGGCCTGATCTTTCCATATCATATCATGGTTAGTTTTTCCTACAATGTCATGTCGCGACGTTAACCCAGCGTGTTTTGCTTGGAGGTTATTACATCCCAAAAATACGTTATTTGTATCTTGCCAGTACACATGTCCTGGTAACAAAGCGATTATACTTTCAAAGTAGTGACGAATATCTTCGATACACTCTTTAAGGTTTTGAGTACCTTCCACCTTGCCAATAATTTGCTTTGTTAATTGCTGCACAAACTCTACATCATTTTTTTGAACTTCATTTTCCTCAGAATCTATTTGAATAGACAGCCCGAACAATCCAATCACTTCTTTATTTAGATCGAAAAGAGGAGTCTTTTTTGATAAAAATTGAACTTTGCCAAGATTGGGTAAAGTGCTTTCTTCTTTTAGAGTTTTAGCTTCTTTGGATTGCATCACTGCCAAATCAATGGCACGTAACTTTTCAGCTTCACTAACAGTGTAAAAATCAAAGTCTGTTTTTCCTTTGATGATTTCTGGGGAGGAAAGTTTCAAAAACTCAGCTTGACAGAGATTGCAACCAAGATATTTACCTTCAACGTCTTTCCAGTATATGTTAGCTGGAAAGGTTAACAGGATTTGTTCTACACTAATTTCATAGTCGTCTGACTTCAAATGCAAGTGCTCCATAAACGTCTAAGTAAATCTTTTTTAATATTAGCAATATATCTGTACAATGACAAGCAGAAGTTTTTTTGAGCTATTTAACAGCTAAGATTGAAGGCTCGGTAGATTCTTTATCTGCGGCTAAATTTTGTTCTGAATCGTTGTTGTGCAAGCTCTTAAAAAGACTGCAGGTCAGACTGCTATATTGATCAAAGCAGTGATCATTAAGAATTTTCTCATCAGAGATATGTTCTGCTAAATGCTTTAAAAGACTTGCTGCGAATGCACCGCAAATATGACCGGAATCCTTTTCGGAAATTCCTTCTTTGCGTAAAGTGTTATACATGTTTAAAATCATTGTATTAGCAAGCGGCAAATAAAGAGAGATTCTGGTATTTTTTATGGGATCATGTTGCTGCGTTAAGCTCTCTCTAATATCAACGCACTCCTTATTTAAGCTTAAGTCGCCATTAGTCATACCCTTCTTGAAGCTAATATACAACCAATTTAAATCTTTAAAGTCTGTTTTTAAATGAGATAAGAGTGACTTATCTTGATAAAGGTAATTGATGGTTGCCTCAAAGGGAGGAATTATCTTTCCAGGATAAGCAATGAAATCCCAACCATCTTGTATGGCAGTATAAATAACGCCAAACGTTTCTTCCATTAAATACCCTTGAGATAGCTTCATTTTATTGGGGATTTCACTCGAACTCCCATGCCTACTTGCATAACTGAGTGCAGCTTCCTCAATTTTTTTTCTCACTGTAGCTATGCTTAGCAGCTTGTTTCGAAAATCATTAATTGCTATCTCTTTTCCTAACACCCAATCTTCCCATTGCTGAATAATAAAATTCTTTCCATGCTTTTTTGAGGTGTGGTTAAGGTAGTTGATTTTTTCACTCACAGAGGAATCACTATTTAGGAAAGTCTCATCCAGATCAGAGTTATCGAAAGCCTTCTTAAAAGCTTCCTTGTTATTGTTAAACCATTTTGAGCCAAGGGTTATGGCATCGTTGATAACTTGCCTGTTTTCTGTTTGAGAGAGCTGATCAGTTAGATTGTATCTATTTGGTTTATCCACGATGAGAAAAATGACTTTAGAGAATTCCTTTAAAGCACTGACCACAATGGACTCAAAAAATTCTCCCTGACAATATTTATTGCCACTCACACTTACTAGCACAATACATTGTTTAGATTCTAAGCTGTCTCGAGAGGCCTTTTTAGACATGGCTTTGCCTTGAAACATTGCAACGACTGCACCATCAGCTCCCCCCTTTTTTTTAACCTTTGGCATATATATAGACCCCCTTTTTTTAATCAGTAAATAGAAGTCCTTACCAGCAAAATTTTTTTCTGAGAGTGATTTTCACTATCATAAATACTGCGATTCTACTTCAAACTATCACAAATTCAATCATAATAACCATTATGTTTAAGTTTCATTTAAAATTTCCATTATAATTCTTTAACGATTTATTTATCTCTGGTATCGACTGGGAAAATGCGTGGTTTTTAAGTAAACTTGCTAACGATTCTCTATAATACTAGCTAAAAACAAAAACGCTGTACTTAGACGTGAGAACGAGGTGTTGATAATACACCCCGAACATGCCGGAATCGTACCGCGTTTTTTACTTTTTCCAAGACGAATTAACTATTTTTGAGTATTTTATCAATTTTTATGCTTTAAATAATTTTTTCTGTATAGATTTACACTCTATCGTAATTTTTTAGAATGATTTTTCATGAAATTCAA
>CAZSHR010000012.1:0-21836 GCA_964606725.1 uncultured Coxiella sp. | reverse complement strand
GTTAGTGGCGATATTAGCAATCATTCTGCTTTGATTGTGGATCGATCAAACGATATTAATTATAATGGTATAATCAGCGGTACTGGGTCGTTAACCAAATCCAATGCTAATACATTAATCTTAACTAATCATAATACTTACACTGGTGTGACAACGATTAATGATGGAACTTTGCAAATTGGTAATGCAGGTAATACAGGTTTGATTGTAGGTGATGTAGTAAACCATTCTGCTCTAGTTTTTAATCGTTGGAACTCAGAAACCTATGGAGGATCGGTGAGTGGCAGCGGTAGTGTTACCCAATTGGGAATGGGTACCTTAACTTTGACAGGTAACCATACTTATACAGGCGGCACCACAATTAGCAGTGGTGTATTGCAGTTAGGTAATGGTGGTACCAACGGTAGTTTAGTGGGAAATGTTACTAATAATGGTGGGCTAGTGTTTAATCGTTCTGATGTGCTCATCTATGATGGTGTTGTCGATGGTTTTGGTTGGTTACATCAATCTGGTGCAGGTACGCTGGTATTAACTGCTGATCACACTTATACTGGTGATACTCGTGTTGATAATGGAACGTTGCAATTAGGTAACGGTGCAGATACAGGCAGTGTCTTAGGTGATATTGTTAATAATAGTCATTTAGTTTGGAATCATAGTGATAATAAAGTATATAATAGTGTTGTTAGTGGTAATGGTGATTTCAGAAAACAAGGTTCTGGTGAATTAATACTAGGTTCAGATCAAAGCTATACCGGCGATACATTTATCGATAATGGTATACTGCAAATTGGTAATGGTGATGAAGGAGGTAGTGTTGTTGGTAATATTCAGAATGATTCAGAATTATATTTTAATCGCTCTGATTCCTTGATTTATAATGGTGTGATTAGTGGGATAGGTAATCTACGTAAAGAAGGGAGTGGCACGTTGATTTTAAATGGGATTAATACCTACACTGGTAACACAACCATCGCCGATGGAAAATTACTAGTCGGTGGTGACATTGAGCATAATGATGCACAAATTACTGGTGATATGTTTATAGCGACTGGGTCTGTTTTAGGGGGGCACGGTACTATTTTAGGGAATGTGACTAACGAAGGAAAGATTATTCCTGGTTCTTCTATTGGTACTTTAACCATTGTTGGTAATTACGAGCAACCTGCCAATGGAGCTTTAGTTGTCGAGGTTAATGCTAATGGTAAGAGTGATGTGCTTAATGTAACAGGTGTTATGACAATAGCTGGTGACTTAGTCTTGGATACCAGTGAAGGTTTTACACCTGGTTTAACTTACAATTTTATTAATGCTGATGGTGGTGTCGCAGGTGAGTTTGATAATGTGGATGGCTTAGGTGAGTTTGCACAGGGATTTTTGGCTGGTGAAGTCGATTTTTCAGGTGGTGCAGTATCTTTAATTCCTTCATTTAACGAAGAAGCTTTTACTCTAGCAGCCAATACACCTAATCGTCAAGCCGTAGCCGACTATATTTTGGCAACTAATGGAACACCAGCAATTCAAGCCTTGGTGGGTGCTTTGAGTAATGAGCAAGACTTTGAGGTGATGGCTGATCGAGTATCTGGTGCTACTTATGCTAATCAAGAATTACAGCTAGCGCAGACAGCCAGTTGGTTTGACAGAACATTAGCAGATCATTTTGCGATAGATACCACCGATGCTTCACGTCATCCTATTTTTTGGTTGCTAACTTATGGAAGCAGTGCCAGCATTAATTCGGGCGTAGTGAGTGGCTTGGATACGGGTATGGGTGCTGCTGCTTTAGGGGTAGACTTTCCGGTAGCCAGTAAAGCCAAATTAGGTATTGCTTTTTCAGCGAGCTACTTTAGTGGTGATACTACGGGTAATGAAGATGCAACAGATGATGGAACGTTATATCAAGTTGGTGTTTATGGTAGCTATCCCATTGGTCGTTTGACATTGGGTGCGGGCATTGCCTTGGGTGCAACAGACGAGGTTGATGTGACACGTAATATTGATTCAGACAGTGTCAATGGTAATTACAGCTCTACCGTATTTTCGCAGCAGCTAAGAGCGAGTTATGATATGCCGATTAAGCAAGCGCATTTGCGTCCATTCCTAGGAATTGTTAATCAACAAGTCAGCCAAGATTCTTTTACTGAAACAGGTAATCTGGGTTTTAACTTAACTGTGCAAGAATCTGATTACAATAGTTTACAGAGTCAATTAGGAGCCTCTCTTGAAGTGCCGATTAATTCAGTGAAGTTATTGTTTTCGGCTAGCTGGCAACATCAGTTTGAAGATACACAAGTGGTATTAAATGCCCAGACCAGCAATGGTGGTAGCACATTTATGCCGGTTCAAGGTAGCGATATTGGTAGTGATTCGGCTGTAGTTGAAGCAGGCTTTGTGCTTATGCAGCAGCATCATGTGACACTATCGGCTTTTTATCAAGGTGTATTTGCCGATTCTTATAGTGAGAATGGTGGTAAACTACAACTGGATTTTGATTTAGAATAAATTGAAAAATAATTGCTCTCACGCTTTTATGGGCGGCAAATTGACTTTTGTTTAGTGCTTAGGATATATTACAGCAGCGCTATTATTTAAATGGAGTTAAATTATGGTGTTTGCTGCACCGATTCGCGCAACAAAAATACTTTTTGTTGTTTTTTCACTCGCATTTTTAAACCTTGCCGTAGCAGATCAGGCAACTTGGACAGGTGCTGTGGGAACCGATTGGTCAGATGTGGCTAATTGGAGTGGTGTTACCAGTGCGCCAATTACTTCCGATGACACAGCGCTTTTTACTACGGCTATTCCACCGACTTCTCAGCCGAATAACAGTGATGATATCGAGATTGCAGGTTTGGATTTTAACAGTGCAATCGGTACATTTGAGATAACTAATAGTAATGTCATGACCATTACTACGGATGGTATTATGAATACCTCTGGAAACACACAAAATATCACCAATGATAATTTACTCGTTATTCAGGCAGGCAATATCGATGAAAACGTTACTATCTTTAATAGTGCAACATTGCGAGTCAATAATGCAGATGAGGTAATTATTGCAGGTGTTATTGATGGAGCAGGAACATTGCAAAAGCAAGCCGGTGATGGAAATTTGATATTGACGGGTGATAATACCTATACCGGTGATACTTTTGTTAGCAATGGATTCTTGCAAATTGGTGATAATGGCACAACAGGTAGTCTTGATAGTCCTCATATTAGTAACACTGGTGGAATTATTTTTTATCGATCTGATTTATTAGCGTATGAAGGATTTATTGATGGACCTGGAGGGGTAACTAAGAAAGGGGGTGATGTATTAATTTTAACAGGGGATAACGAATATGAATGGAATACCGTTGTTGATGAAGGAACTTTACAGTTAGGCAATGATACCGATACGGGTAGTGTTACCAGTAATATTATTATTAACAATGCTGCTCTAGTATTTAATCGATCAAGTAACAAATATATTTATGACTATGTCATTAGTGGTAGTGGTCAGGTTACTCAAGCAGGTTCAGGTACTTTAGTATTGACCCAAGATAATATTTATGATGGCGATATCACGGTTACTAATGGTGACTTGCAGCTGGGAAATAACACTGATACCGGTAGCGTTTTAGGCAATATTTATTTAGAAAATGATTCGCATCTTGTATTCAAGCATAGTCATGAGTTTACTTATGAGGGCTTGATAACTGGTCAGGGAGAGGTTTTTCAATCCAGTGGTGCAAAACTTATTTTAACCCATGACAATGATTACGATGGGGGCACTGTCTTAGATAATGGTGGTATTTTGCAATTAGGTGTTGGTGGTAGTACCGGTAGTGTTATTGGTAATATTTCGCTCGGTGATGGTAGTCGTTTAATTATTAATCGATCTAATGAATTTGATTATGATGGGGTAATAAGTGGCTCAGGTTCTTTGGAAAAAGATGGTCGTGGCAGACTTAAGTTGCTTCAAGATAATTTATACTTGGGTGATACCACGGTCAATGCTGGTGTATTGCAATTCGGGATTGGATTAGGTGCAGGTAGTGTGAGTGGCAATATTATCAATAATGGGAATGTATTATTTAATCGTAATGATACATTTAATTATAATTATGTGATTAGTGGCACAGGAACAGTAGATAAAGGAGGTATAGGTACCTCGGTTTTGGTTTTTACACGTGATAACACCTATATGGGTGATACCCATATTATTAAAGGGACTTTGCAACTTGGTGATGGTGGCGATGCAGGCAGTGTTGCAGGTAATATCATCAATGATGTGGCGCTGGTATTTGATCGTAGTAAGAACCTGACTTTTTCTCATGATATTAGTGGTGCAGGGACAGTCACCCAAGCAGGTGATGCGACGGTTACATTAACCGGTAATAATACCTATGAAGGATTAACGACTATTAGTGCTGGGGGCTTGTCTTTTGGCAATGGCGGAGTTGTTAATTCAATTCCAGGAAATATTGTTAATGATGGTGAGTTAATATTCGATCATTCCAATGAGCTGACCTATAATGGAGTGATTACTGGTTTGGGTAGTTTTCGCAAACAAGGTGACGGAAAATTAATCCTTAATGGGGAAAATGAGTATGAGGGTGATACCTTAATTAACGAAGGCACTGTGTTTATTGGAGCAGATCAAGATCATCATTCTGCACAGGTGGGTGGTAATGTTATTGTTAATAACAGTGCCTTATTAGGTGGTTTTGGTGTGATTGTCAGTGACTTAACACTAAACGGTACCGCTACTGTTTCCCCAGGAGCTTCCATCGGTACGATACAAGTCAATGGTAAATATATACAAACGGCAGGGACAACTTACTTTGTTGAGCTTAATGCGAATAATGAAAGTGATGTGTTGAGTGTCACGGGTGCAGCCTATATTCAGGGTGGTGATTTGTTGGTTGATATGAGTCAAGGTTTTAACTCAAGTTTTGCCTATCCCATTTTAACTGCGTCTTCGGTTACTGGGGTGTTTGATAATATAACTGTGTTGCAAGATTTTTTTGCAGCAGAGCTGGAATTTTCTGACAATGCGATTTTATTATCGCCTTCCTTTAGTTCATCCGCTTTTAATGCTGCAGCAAATACGCCTAATCAGGAAGCAGTTGCGCAATACTTGCTGGAAACTGGGGGCACATTCCAAATTCAACAGTTGATTGCTGCAATGACGGATGCAGATGAGTTAGATTTATTACTCGATCAATTGTCAGCCGCGACTTATGCCGATCAAGAATTACAATTGGCGCAAACTGCGCGTTGGTTTGATGCGCAAATGGCGGCACGTATGCAGGCTTATTCCCGTTGTGAAGGTATCACTTATACGCCGGCGGATGAGCCGGCAAATACGTGTGCGCCGCATCCAGCCTTGTGGGTGTTACCTTACGGCAGTCGTGCAGACTTAGCAGCAGGTCAGGTTAGTGGTTTGCAGACCGATATGGGAGGTGTGGCTTTAGGTGTGGACTTTCCAGTATCCAAAGCAGGGAAAGTTGGTGCGGCTTTTTCTGCTAATTATTTTAGTGGTCATGCTGATGGGCAAGAAATTGCTACTGATGAGGGCATGCTTTATCAATTAGGCTTATACGGCGATTATGTTCTAGGAGATTGGATTGTTGGCATGAGTATGGCATTAAGTGGTACGGATGATATTAGTGCAACACGTGATATTACCGTTGGCAATGGCATGGTGGCGATAAGTGGTAGTTACAGCAGTGCCATTGTCTCCGAGCAAATTAAGTTAGGCTATGATTGGCAAATACATCACAATCATATTCGCCCCTTTGTTGAGTTATTAGGACAACAAGTGAGTCGTGATGCCTTTAAGGAAGGAGGTAACCCAGGTTTTGCATTAACTGTAGAAAACTCAGATTATGATAGCGTCAGTAGCCAATTGGGAGCACTGTTTGAGATGCCAGTCGGTGAGCTGACGTTCTTGGGTTCCTTAAGTTGGCGACATGAGTTTGCGGATATTGATGCCACTGTGTGTGCGACAATTGCCTCACAAAATAGTGTAGATCGCTTCAATGTGCAAAGTACCGAAATAGGTCGTGATGCTGTATTAATTAATGCAGGAATTTTACTGTTACCAGGAAATGAGATTAATATCACCGTCTTATATCAAGGAGTGTTTGCCAATGCTTATCAGGAAAACGGTGCAAAACTACAGTTTGATTTTGATTTGAGTTAATGTGGTTAGAATTTTTTTGATAAAAACCCCCTTTTTTTTTCTGAAATCTTTGTTATATAATTGTCATGTTGGTGTTTAAATACACCGTCGAGCAATTAATTAGCGCAAAAAGTTTATTTTTTGTGAAAGATAATGATTAAATGTGCTAAAATTAGCATGTGTTGAAAATAACGTATAGGAGCCAGTTATGGATGCCAAACACAGGGAGAGTGACATTAAATCGCCCTCTATTATTTCTAATAGCCCTAAAAAAAGTGGGAAATATCTCACAAAGACAGCCGGCCTTCTTCTCACAGTATTGCCACTTTTATCGATGCAGACTGCATTAGCAGACATCATCGTCTGGGATGGTGATACCAGTGTTAACTGGTCAGATGGCGGTAACTGGAGTGGTAATTCAGCAGCAGGAGCAGGTGATACCGCATTTTTTTCCGACAATGCTCCTACCAATCAGCCCGAGATTAACGTTGCTGCCATTACAATCGATGGCATAGAGTATGACTCGTCGATAACAGGTTCTACACTGGGTGTTAACCAGAATTTGACCATTGCGACTGATGGGATTGTCAATCGGGTTGCTACCAATACGCAAACCATTACTGTTGCTAGTACATTCACCTTGAATTTACAAGCGGGTAACATTGCTGCTGGTGTGAACTTAGTGAATAACGGAAGCTTTGATGTTAATAGTGATTCTGACATCACGGTTAATGAGCCTATCACCGGTACGGGTGATTTAACTAAGTCTGGTGCAGGCACATTAACTTTGTTGGGAACCAGTACATTTAGTGGTGGCACTACTGTCGACGAAGGAAATTTGCAATTAGGTGATGGTCTCGCTGAAGGTAATATTGACACCAGTGGTGTGGCAGGTATTGATGTAGCTGCGGGTGCAGGTTTAATTTTTAACTCCCCTGATACGTTGTCATTTGGTGATGTGATCAGTGGTGACGGTACAGTGACGCAATCAGGTGCAGATACTTTAACCTTGACTAACGATAATCTTTACACGGGTAAAACCACAGTTAATAGTGGTGGTTTGCGCATTGGTAATGGTGGTGCAGCAGGAAGCTTGCAAAGTAGTGAAGTGGAATTAGCCGATAGCAATGTTGATTTGACGTTTAACAGCACTACCAACAGCACCTTTGCGGGTAACATTACTGGCCTTGGTTCTCTAGTGAAATCTGGCAACAACACCTTGACATTGACCGGAACTGGCAACAGTTATCTTGGTAATACCACGGTTAATGCTGGTATTTTGCAAATTGGTGACAATGCGACTACTGATGCAGGAACATTGGGTAGTACGGTTTCATTGGCAGATGGTGCAGAGTTACAATTTAATCGTCCTGATCAGTACGTTTATGGTGGTGTTATCTCAGATGCAGATGCTGAAACAGGTGTAGGGATTGTTAGACAAGCGGGTGATGGAACATTAGTGTTAACGGGTAATAGCACTTATACCGCGCCAACTATTATCGATGCTGGCACCTTACAGATTGGTAATAATAGCCTGGCAGGTAGTGTTGCCAGCGATATTACCAACAATTCTGCTTTGGTTTTTTATCGCTCCGATGATTTAGTAACTTATGCAGGTGCTATTGATGGGGCAGGAAGCTTGAGTAAAATGGGTTCGGGTATCTTGGCATTGAATGGGGATAGCTCATTATTTACAGGTGTGACTACCGTTGATCAAGGAACTTTATTAGTGGGTGATGCTAATAATACGGATGTCGTGTTAGGAGATGGTTCAAACTCATTGACTGTGGCTGATGGCGCGACCTTGGGTGGTTTTGGTACAGTTGCAGCAGATGTTACCGTGCAATATGGCGCAACTATGTCGCCAGGTGCGTCTATTGGAACCCTAACCATTGATGGTGATTATGTTCAAGAAGCCGGTTCTACTTATCTTGTTGAGTTGGACGGCTTAGGTAACAGTGATTCTGTGACGGTTACGGGTAGCGCAGATATTCAAGGTGGTGATCTGGTCATGAATGTGGACGCTGGTTTTATACCTGGGCACACCTATACCATTTTAACGACTACCGGTGGTTTTGTAACTGATCCTCAGTTTGACAATGTTACCGCGGTGACAGCAACAACAGATTTATTAACACAAAACTTTTTAGCCGCAGAGGTGCAGCAGTTTGCTTCTCCTACTGGTGATGAAGAAATTTTGTTAGTACCTGAATATAATGCAACACGGTTTGCAACAGCGGCTCAAACACCTAATCAGCAAGCGGTAGCAGATTATATTATTGCGACTGGTGGTACGACCTCGGTTCAGAATTTGATCGCTGGTATAACCACAGATGAGGAATTTCAAGTGGCTATGGATCAAATTTCAGGGGCGACTTATGCTAACCAAGTGTTGCAAGTTGCGCAGGTAGGTCGATGGTTTGATAGTCAAATGATGGATAGAGTAGATTTCTATCCTCAGTGCGAGGGTGTAATGGATGCTAAAAGCACTCATAGTTGGCCAGACAACTGTCCAAGAACACGATCTGTCTGGGTAACTCCTTATGCTAGTAGTGCTAACATTGATGCTGACGACGTCAGCGGCTTAGACACCAGCATGGGTGGTGTTGCAGTAGGTGCTGATTTCCCTGTAGCTGATACCGCTGAGGTAGGAGTTGCTTTTGCTGGTAGTTATTTTAGTAGCGATATTAGTGGTGACAATGAAAATGGTAGTGATGATGGCACCTTATACCAATTCGGTGTTTACGGTAGTTATCACATGAATGATTGGACATTGGCTGCAAGCATCGCTGTGGGTGCGACCGATGATATTAGTGCGACTCGCAACATTGGTACCGCTAATGGTGGAACGATCAGTGTCGATGGTAGTTATAGCACGACTATTGTATCTGAGCAGTTAAGAGCTACTTACGTTAAGCAAGTGAATCAAACCCGCATTCTTCCTTTCATCGGTTTGGTTGGTCAGCAAGTGAGCGCTGACTCCTTTACTGAAACTGGGGATGTGGATTTTGCTTTGAATGTGAGTGATTCAGATTACAACAGCTTCAAGAGCCAACTGGGGTCCTCAGTTCAGGTTCCTATGGCTCATATGACATTTTTAGCTACCGTGGCATGGCAGCATGAGTTCTCTGATACTCAAGGCACCTTTACCGCTTACATTGATCAGTTAGGCGATGCGCAAACTTTCGATGTAGTTGGTACTGACATTGGCAGTGATTCCGCCTTGATAAAAGTCGGAGTTGTGCTGCTAGAAAAAGGCAGAGTCAATCTTACTGCTTCCTATGAAGGCGTTTTTGCAAGTTCCTACAGCGAGAATGGCGGTAAGTTACAGCTTGATTTTGATTTAAGCTAAGCCTTTTCTTTCAAAACCCAAGGCCATGATGCACTAGGTGCATCATGGCCTTTTTAATTTTTCGGTTAATCGAACATCTACTAAATTTTTTTTATGGATAACTGATTTATTAATGCTATAATGCGCTCCGGTTTGATCAGCGTTATGCTGAGTGTTTATATTTTGGATTTTAGCATTGATGGATATTTTCAAACGATTATTGCCTCTTGCTTTGCTTTTTTTCGTGCTCAAGTGCGCTGCAGCGAGTGAGGATTTTGTTGTCAGCAATATTCAGGTGCAAGGACTGCAAAATTTAGTGCCAAGTACGGTATACAGTTACTTGCCTATCAAGCAGGGGCAAACTTTTTCTTACCAAAAAAGCGCGCAAATATTACAGTCTCTCTACAAAACCGGTTTTTTTGATAAAGTTAAATTATCCCATCGCGGTAATATCCTGATTGTACAGGTTGTTGAGCGTCCAATGATCACATTGGTAAAGATAGATGGTAATAAAGATATCCCAACTGATAAAATTCAACCGGTGCTAAAGCAGTTAGGTGTTGCTTCTGGCAATGTCTATGACCCTATGAAATTAAAGATATTTGAGAAGAGTCTAGAGCAGCAGTATGCCATGATGGGTTATGCTTCCGCTAAAGTGACATCGACTGTCAAGAACTATCCCCATAATCGAGTAGAGATTGATATTCAGGTTTCCGAAATCAAGATAGTAACCGTCAACCGTATTGAGTTTTCAGGTAATAAGCATTTTAGTGGTCATAAACTACGTCAACAAATGGAGCTGAAAGAATCTGGCCTGTTTACCTGGCTTAGCAATACGGATCGCTACTCTGATCTTAAGTTGCGCAAAAGTTTGGATGATTTGAGCAACTTTTACTTAAACCACGGTTATGCTGATTTTCGTGTGGCTGCACACAAAGTAGTTTATTCTCATGATCATAAGCAGGTTGATGTTAAGATCAAGCTGGATGAAGGTGCTATTTACAAAGTGTCTGATATTAAAGTTGTGGGTAAGACCTTAAATTATCAGCAAGACCTTTATAAACAAGTGACTTTTAAGACTGGAGAAGTTTTCTCACGTGAGGCGGTGATGAAAACTCAGCGTTTGATGAAACAGTTTTTGGCAGATAACGCCTATGCGTTTGCAACTATTCGAGTACAGCCAGAAATTGATCGTACTAAGCACCTTGTTAGCATCATATTTGATGTGGATGCGGGTAAACCGGTTTATGTGCGTCGTATTAATTTTACAGGTAATTCCAAAACTGACCAGACTGTGTTACGTCGTGAAATGCGTCAAATGGAAGCAGCACCTTATTCCTTGTCGGATGTTGAACGGTCTAAGCGTCACCTACTGATGTTGCCTTATTTCCCGAGAGTAGATGTGAGTAAAACGCCGGTGCTGGATACTAATAATCAAGTTGATTTAACCTATCATGTCCAAGAAAAGTCTGCGGGTAAGGCCAGTATTCAAGGAGGCTACTCCACGGCCAATGGTTTTGTGTATGGCGCTAGCATTAGTCAGCCTAACTTTTTAGGTTCTGGTAACTATGCAGCACTGGGATTTAACAACGGTGAGTACAGTCAGCGCTACTATTTCAGTTACACTAATCCTTACTACACATGGAATCATATCAGTCGCGGTTTTGTGATTTATTATAATCTTAATCATTATAGCGAAACCTATAACTACACCCCTTACACTATGGATAGTTACGGAGCTGATTTAAAATATGGCTTCCCATTGTCTGAGAATAATTCCTTGAATGTTGATTTTGGGTATTCTAATGCTCACGTATTCAATGTAGAGCAAGCCAACGTTGCGCCCAGTGTGAGCAACTTTTTGGATCCTAGTGGTACAGATACCAGTCAGTACTTAGATCGCTCTTATGATATTACGCGGGTGGTGAGCACCTGGACCTATAATGGTCTAAATCGTTATTTAATGCCAACCAGTGGTTTTCGTAACCAACTTGGGGTAAACGTAGCGGCTCCGATTTTTTCCAATAATTTAACCTATGTTACGGTGACGGAAGATTTTTCTGCGTACGTTCCAATTGGCTATGGATTTCTGCTGAATTTTATCGGTAATTTTGGCTATGGTGTCAGTTATGATAGTCCTGACAACGATTTGTTTCCTTTTATGTATAATTTTCATGCCGGTGGTATTGGCAGGGTAGCCGGTTATCAGCAAAACAGTTTGGGTCCCAAATATGCCTCGGGTACAGCTTATGCAGGTTCTTCTTTGGGGGGGAATCTGATGACCATCGCTGGTTTGCATTTCGTATTACCTGATATGGCAAATAATACCGTGCGTGTGGCGTTAACCTTTGAAGCAGGTAATGTATTTCAGTCACCGGTTTACCAACCTGATGTAACCCAGCCTGGTCCTAATGGTGTTCCTAATTTAGTCATACAAGATGATACCTTTGCTTTGAAAAATATGCGTATGTCAGCAGGCGTGATGGTAGTTTGGAATGCGCCGATGTTTGGTCCAATTGACTTGTCTTTAGCTTTCCCTCTCAATGAAAAAGATGGTGATCAAACCGAGCCTTTTCAGTTTGCAATGGGCATTAGTTTCTGATAAAACATCAAAAAAATTAGCCACAGGTGTGGCTTGATTATGAGTTAAATAATTTTAGGAGAGAAATCTATGAAGGGATTAACCAAATTAGTAACCATGTCTTTAGTTGCGACATTGTCGTTTAGTGCTTATGCATGGGGTGGTGGTAACAGTACCAGTGTTGGTGTTGTTGATGTACAAAAAGTGTTTTCCTCTCCTGATGGTGGGCCGAAAATTCAAGCTACTCTGGATGAAAAGTTCTCAGAGCGTCGTGATCATCTTCAGGATTTACTAGATAAGCTACAAGCACAACAAAAAGCGTATCAGAAAAATAAGGATAAGTTAAGTAAGGCTGTTTTGTCTAAAAAGGAAGCGAAATTTAAAAAGGATCAAACCCAATTTCAGAAAGATCAAACGCAATACCAGCGTGAGTTTGCTGCCGCCCAGAGTAAAGCAATGAATAAATTTTTGAATAAAGTTAAGGGTGCAGCGAAAAAAGTGGCTAAAAAAGACCACTTAAGCTTGGTATTGGTTAAAAATAGTGTGCTTTATGCGCAAAGCACCAAAGATGTGACTGACGAAGTGCTGGATAAAATCAGCAATTAGTGGTTCTGCTGTAACTTACACTTGATGCGGCTTTTGAACTAAGTGTAGAGAGTCATGAGTGTAAGTTTGGTGAAAAATAAGGTAAATATTCGCTTGAGTTGTCTACTTGAGACTCGATAGTTGAGAAGGGCTTGGTGTTGAACGAATCTTCGTTGGCAAGCATGCTGACGCGAAGCTTACAAGAAAGTATCCACAGCGTGTTGTAATTGCCAAGCCCCTCTCGGCTCAACCAGTGAGTGTAGCCGGTGATCTCACAGTAGGCCTATGTCGATTGGCTTGGCTGCTAAGTTTTTTGAGGCTGATCTGTTAAGTGGAGGCAATAGTTTTGTGGGAAGTAAAAATATGTCATCTTGGGTGAAGACAGTTATTGTCATTTCATTACTTTTTTCTGCCCAGGTGTTTGCTGTTCCACCTATGAATTTACCCGTTGGAGTAACGCCGGTAAGTCATGAGATTTACGATCTGCATATGCTGGCTTTCTACATCTGTTGTGGAATTGGTGTTGTCGTATTTGGATCGTTAATTTTTCTATTGATCAAGTATCGACGCTCTAAAGGGGCTAAGTCTGCTGACATTCACGAACATTTAGGCATCGAAATCCTCTGGACAGTGATTCCTTTTATCATACTGATTGTCTTAGCCGTTCCTGCAACCAAAGTGTTGTTGCGAATCCATGACACTAAACAGCCAGATATTGACATTAAGATTACCGGTTATCAGTGGCGTTGGAAGTATGAATACCTGAATGAAGGTATTAGCTTTTTTAGTAATATGTCCACCCCTCAAGATCAAATCGACGGTAATGCGCCTAAGACGCCTGAGTTTTTATTAGAAGTTGATCATCCTGTTGTCGTTCCTATCAACAAAAAAATTCGTTTTTTGTTGACCGCTAATGACGTGATTCATTCCTGGTGGGTGCCTGATTTAGGTGTTAAGCAAGATGCGGTTCCAGGCTATGTTAACGAAAACTGGGCGATTATTGATAAGCCAGGAATTTATCGTGGTCAGTGTGCCGAATTATGTGGTGCTTATCATGGTTTTATGCCCATTGTGGTTCAGGCAGTTTCACAACAAGAGTTTAATCAGTGGGTGAAAAGTCAAAATCAGTTAGCAGTTAAGAGCACAGCAGCATCGCAAAAAACCTATACCCTTGATGAATTACTTACCAGTGGTAAAGCGTCTTATGAGAAGTATTGCGCGGTTTGTCATCAAGCCAATGGTAAAGGATTACCTCCCACTTTTCCTGCGTTAAGAGGCAGTGCCATTGCTACCGGTCCGCTTGCTAAAGAAATAGACGTTGTTTTAAACGGTATTTCAGGTACAGCAATGCAGGCTTTTGGTGAGCAGTTAGACGATAAAGTACTTGCAGAAATTATTACCTATACACGAAATGCTTGGGGTAATGATGTGATTAATCAGAAAAATAATTATAAAAAACTTGTGCAGCCCCAAGATATTAAAAACGCACGTTAAATGAGGAAGTCGCTATGAGCAGCTTACATGAGGCACATCACCACGGCCCCCCCAAAGGTTGGCGTCGCTGGGTATTTACCACAAACCATAAAGACATTGGCACCATGTATTTGGTACTCAGTGGTCTTATGTTGTTGGTAGGTGGCTTTATGGCGATGATTATTCGCGTTGAGTTGCTTGAGCCTGGCAAAGTGCTAGTAACGCCAGAGTTCTTTAATCAAATGACGACATTGCATGGCTTGATTATGGTGTTCGGGGTTATTATGCCAGCGATGACAGGCCTAGCTAATTGGTTAGTGCCAATGATGATTGGTGCACCAGATATGGCTTTGCCGCGACTTAATAATTGGAGTTTTTGGTTGCTCCCTTTTGCTTTTACCATTTTGACCAGCACGCTGTTTATTAAAGGGGCAGCACCTGATTTTGGTTGGACTTTTTATGCGCCTTTGTCCACGACTTATGGGCCTAAAAGCACCGATTTTATGATTTTTTCCATCCATATGATGGGGATTTCTTCCATTTTAGGTGCGCTAAACATTGTGGTAACTATTTTTAATATGCGTGCTCCTGGTATGACTTGGGCTAAGCTGCCTATTTTTGTCTGGAGTTGGTTGGTCACTGCTTTCTTGTTGTTGGCAGTGATGCCGATATTGGCTGGTGCTGTGACCATGATGTTAATGGATAGGCACTTTCATACTGCGTTTTTCGAAGCTGCTGGTGGTGGTGATCCAATATTATTTCAGCATGTTTTTTGGTTTTTTGGCCATCCTGAGGTATATATTCTCATTATGCCAGCGTTTGGTGTAATCTCTGAGATTATTCCTGCTTTCTCGCGCAAGCCTTTGTTCGGTTATCGTTTCATGGTGTATGCCACCGTGGGAATTGCCTTGGTGTCATTTTTAGTGTGGATGCATCACATGTTTACCACTGGCGCTCCCTTAGCAGCGCAGCTATTTTTTATGTATGCCACTATGTTGGTTGCCGTTCCAACAGGAATCAAAGTGTTTAACTGGCTGGCAACTATGTATAAGGGCTCGTTGACGTTTGAAACACCGATGTTATTTGCTTTGGGTTTTGTGGTGATGTTTACCATTTCAGGCTTTTCTGGTGTGATGTTGTCTATTGCTTCTAACGATTATCAGTATCGTGACTCTTATTTTGTTGTTGCCCATTTTCATTATGCTTTGGTCTCTGGGTCGTTATTTGCGATTATGGCGGCGGTTTATTATTGGCTACCTAAGTGGACGGGTAATAAATATCGTGAAAGCTTGGGTAAGTGGCATTTTTGGTTGAGTACTATCTCCATGAATATTACTTTTCTACCTATGCATTTTATCGGTTTAGCGGGTATGCCAAGGCGAATACCGGATTACGCTCTGCAATTTACTGACTTTAATCAAATTGCTTCTGTTGGTGCATTTATTTTTGGTATTTCCCAGTTGTTGTTTGTTTATATTGTCATTCAAAGTATTCGTGGTAAAGGGACAACGCCAGCAGGTGCAAAAGTTTGGGATGGTGCCGAGGGTTTAGAATGGACGCTACCTTCTCCACCGCCTTACCATACTTTTGAGACGCCGCCAGAGATTCGATAGGTCTTATTGATGAGTTCCGGTAGTGAACAACAAACCAAGCGTAAGAATAGACGCTTGCTTGTTAAGCTATTGTTGGGCGTTGTTTTTATGTTTGGCTTTTGCTACATGTTGGTGCCTTTGTATACCTTGGTATGTAAGCAAGCTGGCATTAATGGTCGCTCTTCCATTCGTGATACTGTGGATAGTAATTATCAAGTTGATAAGTCACGCATAATTAAAGTGACCTTTATGACAAGCATTCATGGTCACTTGCCTTTTCAATTTAAGCCGCTTATTCGCGAGGTTTCCTTGCATCCTGGTGAAACAAGACAAGTCTATTTTTTTATAGAAAATGATTCAGGGCATGATATGACGGTTCAGGCGATTCCCAGTGTTGCTCCTGGTTTGGCAGCTAGTTATCTTAAAAAAACTGAGTGTTTTTGCTTTACACAGCAGACTTTGGTGAAAAATGAAAAAGCAGATATGCCGGTGATTTTTCACATTGATCCTGATTTACCGGATGATATCACCTATTTGACGTTGAACTATACGCTGTTTGACGCTACCCAGTATTTGAAAGATGTGCCACACTTTACTAAGGGGCGCATTGACATTAAGCCACTTTGAAGAGAGTTTTTGTTATGAGGTATCGTGTTAATGGCTTTTTTTTTCTAGTGGTATTTCTATTGCTATTAATGGTAAGCCTGGGGTTTTGGCAGTTAGCGCGTTATCATGATAAGAAACGACTAATGGATCAGTATCATCGTAATATCACTGCCCCAGCATTAGATTGGCAAGCATTTCTAGTACATAAGCCTGTTTTTCAAGCCGTGCATCTTGCTGGTTATTATGTTGGTGACAAAACCTTGTTATTAGATAATCGTTGGTATCATGGGCGCTTAGGTTATGAGGTGTTAACGCCTTTTAAGACAGTGGAGGAAAACAAATATCTGCTAGTGAATCGAGGCTGGGTTCCTGCCGACAAAAGCCGTACGGTGTTACCGTTAATTAACACACCTATAGGTGAGCAGCATTTACGAGGGTATGTGGTTATACCGAGTGAAAAAGGCTTTATGCTGGGTGAAAATATTGAATCCCTAGAAAGATGGCCTATTCGTATTCAACGCATTATTATTCCTGATGTGAGTCGTGTTACTGGCTTGGTTTTTTACCCCTATGTTCTGCATTTGTTTCCTGATAATCAACCGGTTGATTTTGTGCGTGAATGGCAGCTTGTCAATGTCACTCCTGCACGTCATTTCGCTTATGCTATCCAGTGGTTTGTAATGTCTTTAGTCTTGGTAGTCGCTTATTGGGTTTTTGTAAGGAGAAGTCGTGCTAGGTCAGACTAATTATTTATTGTGGTTAAATCGCATCTCAATACTAGCGGTTGTCGTTGCTTTGCTAGTCATTGCTTTGGGGGCATTAACGCGATTGAGTGATGCGGGTTTAGGTTGCCCTGATTGGCCAGGGTGCTATGGCCACTTAAGTGTTCCGCAATCGCTGTCAACATTGGGCGCTAAAAAAGCGTGGTTGGAAATGATCCATCGTTATTTTGCCGGAAGCTTTGCAGTATTAGTAATGTTAGTGGCTTTTTTGTGCGCTTTAAATGCCGTTAAGCAAGGTTTTAGTTATTTAGTATTAGCGTTGCTGTTGTTTGCTTTGGTAGTTTATCAAGCTTTGCTGGGAATGTGGACAGTGACCTTAAAGCTATTGCCGATTGTGGTAAGCCAGCATTTAATAGGGGGTATGAGTTTATTGGTTTTATTATGGTGGGCGCAGTTGAAAAGCCGTTATCAGCACAGAAACCTTGCTTCGTTTTCAGCGCTACGATTTTTTGCAGCATTAGGGCTGGTGTTGATTTTTTTTCAAGTCGCTCTAGGTGCTTGGACAAGTACCAATTATACTGCGTTGAGCTGTGATCATTTTCCTTTTTGTAAGGCAACCCCTATTAACTGGGATTTTAAAGAAGCTTTTAAGCTATTTTCTTCGTCTGGTATGAATTACGAAGGGGGGTTGCTTAACGAGGCGGCGCGACAAACCATACAAGTGACACATCGTATTGGGGCCTTGTTGCTAAGCCTGTATCTAGGTATATTTTCTGGCTTTATCTTATATGCTAGAAAAAAAGAGAAACGTTTGTGTCGTCAAGTGATAGTGCTGTTGATTTTGCTGGTATTACAGCTAGTATCCGGTGTTGCAAATGTGTTGTTACATCTGCCTTTGCTAGTAGCTATGCTGCATAATCTCCAGGCGGCATTGTTATTATGTGTGATGGTTGCGATTAATTTTTATCTGAGGGGGAGTCCATGTCTTCTGAAATAAGTGTATTATCTCATGCTAGGACAGCTAGCTGGCGTGATTATCTGGAGCTATGTAAGCCGCGTGTTGTGATTCTGATGGTGTTAACCGCAATGGTGGGTATGTGCTTGGCGACTCGGCAAGCCTTACCGTGGTCGGTATTGGTGTGGGGCAATTTAGGGATTGCATTAGCTGCGGCATCAGCGGCAGTAATTAATCATCTCGTGGATTCTCACTATGACCGCTTAATGCAGCGCACCAATAGTCGTCCTATTGCTTGTGGTTGTATTAAACCTGGTCAGGCGTTAGTTTTTTCCCTCCTGTTATGTATTTTATCCATGACTATGCTGATTGTCGGGGTAAATGGAGTGACAGCATTGCTTACATTCTTTACCTTAATTGCCTATGCTTTAGTCTATACCTCTTTTTTGAAGCATGTAACCGTTCAAAATATTGTTATTGGTGGTGCAGCAGGAGCTGCTCCGCCGTTGTTGGGTTGGTCTGCGGTGACGGGAACTGTTGATGCTGGAGGCTTGCTATTGATGATTATCATTTTTGTGTGGACACCACCGCATTTTTGGTCTTTAGCTATTCATCGTTTTGATGATTATGCTAAGGCAAATATTCCCATGCTACCCAATCGCTTTGGCATTCCTTTTACTAAAATCAATATTTTACTGTATACGTTATTGTTGTTTGGTGTCACTTTATTACCCTTTGCGATTCGTTTGTCAGGATGGCTTTATCTAGCGTCGGCGCTTGTGTTAAATAGTATTTTCTTATACTATGCAGTTGCTTTATTTTTTAGCCGCAATAAGCAGCTACCGATGAAAATGTTTCGGTATTCTATTGTTTATTTAATGTTTTTGTTTGTTGCGCTGTTATTTGATCATTACTACTAGGAGAATAAGACGGTGGCCAAACGCACTCGTTCGCATCGTAAAATACTAGGTATTATTGCCGCAATTATCATCATTATTTTGGCGGTCGTGATGTTTGCACGTTTACATCGCCATGCAGGTAAAAATGAAACCACACGATTAGGCTATGTGATTCCTGACCCCAAGGCCGTTAAGATTGATGGTGTTGTGCTCAGTAAACCCAGGGTGATTAGTGATTTTGAATTAACCAGTGATCAAGGTTCTATGTTTACGCAAAATAGTCTTAAGGGGCATTGGTCATTGGTATTTTTTGGTTTTACCAGTTGTGGTTATGTTTGTCCGACCACTTTGTCTGCGTTGAATCAAACCTATGCACAGTTAAAGACGCAATTGCCGGCTACTTCGTTGCCGCAAGTAGTGATGATTTCAGTTGATCCAGAAAGGGACTCAGTAGCGCACTTACATGATTATCTAGCAGGATTTAATGCCGGCTTTATTGGCGTCCGCGGTAGTTTGCAGCAAACACAAGCGTTGGCAAAACAAATGAGTGTAGTCTTTGCTAAAGTGAAGGCAAAAAATTCAGACAGCTATAATATCAGTCACAGTGCAGAAATTATGTTATTAGACCCTAATGGGAATTTGCGTGCGTTTTTCTCTTATCCTCATGAAGTAAAACAAATGGTGCATGACTATTTGGCTGTGGTTCACGCTGCCAATGCTTAGCAGGCAAGTTGTTTGTTTGATTGCTTTTATTTTTTCTTTAAGTTTCCTCGTTGCTTGTTCCTCTGACACCGATTTTCAAGATAGTCAGGGGAATTCTATTCATTTTTCTGATTTTAAAGGAAAGTGGGTTATTTTAAATTATTGGGCTAAGTGGTGTCATGCTTGCATTGCTGAAATTCCAGTGCTCAATGAGTTTTCTAGGACTTATGCTGACAATGTTGTTGTCATCGGTGTTAGCTATGATGATTTATCTGCGCAGCAATTAAATCAGTTAGCTAATGAATTAGGTATTACTTACCCGCTGCTGCTCAACAAACCCAATCGGTACTTAAAGCTAGGCGTGATTTCTGTTGTGCCAACAACGGTTATTTTGAATCCTCAGGGTAAGCTAGAGAGTACATTGCTGGGGCCGCAAACAAAGGATTCTTTAAAAAAATCCCTGCATTGGCTATGAAGAAAAAATTAGCCCTTATTGCGATGCTATTATTATCAGCCCTGTTAGGGCTATGGACCTCAATAGCGGTGCATCGATTGCAATCAGCCAAGCCCAGGGCATTTCATTATCCCATACAATTTATTACACAATTACAGGATGATCCTCGTGCTGGTCAAAAAGTTTATAATGAATATTGTGCGAGTTGCCATGCGCCTCATCCTATTATTGATGTGTGTGCACCCCGTCTAGGAAATAAGCGTGATTGGCTAGCTTATTCTCGCTTAGATAAACAGGAATTATTAGCGCTAGTCATTCGAGGAGTTGGCGCTATGCCAGCACGTGGGGGTTGTTTTGAATGTGATGATAAGTTGCTGGAAAAAGCAGTAAGTTATTTATTTAGCAAAATAGCAGATTGATGTGCACTGCTTTTGAGCTAGAACTCTTCGGTTTTTCTAGGGGTGACTCTAGCAATACCACGTTTTATCATAAATTCAACGTCTTGATTTGCGTTAATATACTGAAATTTTATCTCGGGGTGCTGATTTTTATAGACACGAAATATTTCATCAACAAATCCCTGGCCAACGGCAGTGATACCAGAAAAATCCAACGTAACTAATTTAAAGCGTGTTTCAATCCCGCGTAATATGCGTTTAGCTTGAGAGCGAGAAATCAAATGCTCACAATGTAATTGTGATAATTTCACTAAGATGTCTGTTCTATTAAAATCTAATGTTTCATCCTGGTAGTACTTGAATATATCAACCAAATTTCGTTTACAATCTATAGTAATTGTCATTACTATTTTTGAACCAAAAGATGAGGTGTCGCAGCTTTGTAATGTCCAATCATTTTCAATGTTATTACGCACATAATGAATGTTGTTAGCAAATATTTCCAGTGTATCGAAAGCACGAGATGAGAAAAATAATCCTTCACCACTATGGCGACTTGGGCATGTTGTCATTTTTCCTTTAGATAATTGTAAAACACTTTCATAAATATCTTCTAACTTGAAAAAATCATAAATTTTCTTAAATATTCCTATGCCATCATCAGTGATAGTGATTTTTATGGTGCGATTAATGCATTCCACTACCATCGAAATATTTGTTCCATGAGAATGGTCAATTGCATTATTAAAAATTTCGGTAAAGCCATAGTGACAAATTATTTCTACATTTTCAGGTAGCTGCGACAGAGCGTGATGCAGATAGTCATCGTAAACTCTAGACTCCTGTAGTTCGTTGCTGATCTTGAATTTTGCTTTTCTGCTAATTGAATTTGCCAAATAGTACATAGCATCACGCGTTCTACCCGTTTTAATGATTTTTCCACGAGTAATTAACTTGTTCAAATGTCGATGAACAGTCGTTTTTGTCACGCTGAAACGCTTTGCAGTAACATTAACAATGTTTCTTGGATGTTGACTAACGTGTTCTAACAAAAAGGCAACAATATCGTGAGATTGGTCCATTTTCAACTAGTTTAAATATTTATTTAAACTAATTATAAACCTTATTACTATCATTTTCAACTTTACAACTACTTATGTTCCGCTATTTTTTACTATACCAACGTGAGTTCGATAACAGAATGATTCAAACTGTTTCGATCTTGTTGCTAAAAGCTGCGATTGCTTGTCATTTTTGAAGCAACTGTACGCCACAGGATGCGGCGATCGAGTCTATGCGGACGTATTAAACGTCAGTTCGATGAAAAATTAACGTTGATAGGAGGAACGAGTTATTTTCACGC
>CAZSHR010000011.1:0-21994 GCA_964606725.1 uncultured Coxiella sp. | reverse complement strand
GACGCGCCGGATTCAAAATCCGGTAATGGCAACATTGTGTGGGTTCGAGTCCCACTCTCGGTACCATCACTCCTCGAGAAAATTTCAGTTAAATCTGGACAAAATAAGAACAATATGGTTAAATAACGCTTGTATTCTTCATGCAAGAGCCCATAATGAGCAACCGAAAAGCCGATAACCTATTGTTATTCCATCATATTATCAATGCTGGCAGCCTCTCTAAGGCAGCCAAAACAAGCGATATATCCATCTCACAAGTGAGTAAACGCATGACTCAACTTGAAAATCATTTAGGAATCAAGCTCCTACAACGCTCCACACGCAAGCTCTCACTGACCAGTGCAGGACAAAGCCTTTACGAAAAGCTCAAGCCCATCACCACACAAATCGAGCATGCCTGGCAGAGCATGTTAGACTACGGCCATGCACCGCGTGGCAAGCTACGCATTGCCGCTAACCATTATTATGGTGCTACCCAGCTAGTCAAGCAGATTCAGACATTTAATCAACATTACCCCGATATTCAAATCGCACTAGAGCTAGTTAATAGCGATATAGATTCCACCAAGCAACAAGCCGATATTTACTGCTACTCCCATATCCTAGCAAAAAACCAATTACTGCCTGACTGCAGCCTAGCCGCCAAAAAAATTGCCTCAGAAAAATTATGCTATGTTGCCAGTCACTGTTATTTTGAAAACCACCCCATACCACAACATCCCAATGCACTAGATCAACACCATTGCCTATCCATTCATAGCTGTGAGAAAAAACCCTGGATATTTTACAAAGGTGAGGAAATTTTCCAACAAAGCATCCAAAAAAGCTTTATCACCAACAGTTTCGAAGCTTTATTACAAGCAGCATTAGCCAATATGGGTATTGTGCAACTACCTGAAAAATTGCTGGCACAACACGCCGATAAACCATTAATACCTGTTTTAAAAGACTATGAAAGTGATGAATTGCAAACCTACGCCTATTACCAACCACAACCTCTGGCCTGCAAAAAAGTTCATCTTTTTTTACAAACGCTTAATCACAACCCCAGCGGTGACGATACTGCTCAATGGCCTCAAGATGCACTGCCCACTGAGGGTCTTGTGCCACAAACTCCATAATATCTGCCAAACAAATCACGTGTAATACCGGCACTTGATACCGTTGCTCTATTTGTGCAATGGCCGAAACACCCTGATCAGAACCTTGCTCTTGACGATTCAACAATACCACCACACCCGCTAGTTGCGCACCAGCCGCTTGAATTAACTCAACACTAGCATGTATTGCTGTGCCTGCTGTAATCACATCATCGACAATAACCACACGACCAGCTAAAGGTGCTCCCACCAACTGCCCTCCTTCACCATGATCCTTAGCTTGCTTACGATTAAAGCTATAAGGCAAATCACGCTGGTAATGTTCAGCAAATGCCATAACTGCGGCACTCACCAAAGGGATGCCTTTATAAGCTGGGCCAAATGCCATGTCAAAAGACAAGCCAGAATCGACTAAAGTCTGTGCATAATAACGGCCTAACAATGCTAATGCACTCCCGCTATTAAACAGGCCTGCATTAAAAAAATAAGGACTCAAACGACCCGACTTCAACTTAAATTCACCAAAACGCATCACCTGATGTGACAAACAAAAACGAATAAAGTCAAAGCGACTAAGTGTCATAGGCCTCTCCTCCTCTTGGTAACGCAATAGTAACAAAACTTGTATAAAACGCCTAAACTTATGCTTTCAAACATTAAATAACCCTTAATTTTTAGTTTTTAATGAGAATGATTTGCATTTTCATTTATCGCAGTGCTAGCATGCCAGTATTGATTTTATAGAGTTAGTAATGAGAAGACCATGCCTGATTCAGGAACAATGAGTCGCAATGCCCTAGCCATTACCAGCGCCGCAGGTGGCGCCGCAGAAGAAGCGGCACTGGCCTTCACTGGCATGCAACTATTGCTTGAAGAAAACCCCACCCACAATCCCTTGCTAGAGACCTCACTGGAATACTTGAGTGCTACTTTTACTATTCCCATTGCCATTCCGCTATACTTTCAAAACGTTAACAAAGCCGTTGCACACTGGAACAACCCGACACTAAGAGAACATTATCTGCTACGCAGCTTAATTATGGAAGCTATCGCTGAGGCCGAAAAAACAGGGCAAGAAAACCAAAAGAAACAAACTGCTTTTTACCAAGCTTATTCGGCTTATTATCTTTATCTAGCCAACCTAATACAACAAAAAAATGCAAAACGACAGCAGATAAAGCAGCTTCAAAGAAAGAAAGAGAATACTGACAGATTAAATGAAGAAATCCAGCATTTAAATGAACAAATAACCAATTATCAGCAATATTTGCAAAATGCAGAACTCAAAATTATTAGCTACTTAAAAGACAAAGAGTTTTCACAAGAAATTAATGAAACTCAAAAAGAAGAGCTAAACACTTTCTTTAACCTAACTAATGAAAACCGTCTAGACACTTTCACACACACCCAATACGGCTTTAACACCTTATGCGCATTTAACATACTAGCCACTCCAGGTAGCGCTCTGGTGGCAATAGCAGCTATCAACAGTCTGTTAGGGTTGAGCAGCTTTAGTAACCCCATTTTTACGGTTTTAGTGATCGCTTCATTTTTTGCTACACTAGTTTTCGCAATAAGTTTTCATAATATTGCCATCGAGCTTTTATACCGAAGGAAATTTATTAGCCTACGTAATCAGATGAAAAAAGTTTTTTCCGAAGATTTTTCCACAAAGCAGGTATGGACTGCATTAGCTTTTATAGGTTTTTTGATCTTACTAGCATTGCTTGCATTGTCAGAAGCAGGCACATGGTTCTTTGCTGGCATTAGTGGTCAAACATTTCTTGGTAATACTAGCCGCATGATTACCAATTTGCTTATCTATCCCTTGGTATTTATTTTCATTGGTGTTTACCTACTCTTTCGAATTCGCAATATTGGCGAAACTATCGATAGATTGGCGGCTAGAACAGGCATAGATACCGAAGAAAAATCGTTGTCGCAAAGAGCCTATGAAACGCTGATGGAAAAAGCAGCAATACTGTTTGTCCTTCCTTATCTTGAAACATTTGCAAAAATTAATTGGGAAAGCAATTATCTAAAAAGCATGGGACTATTTATTCTAGCTGCACTCTTTTGCTATCCGGTAGATGTACTTACCAATCTCATGTTGATGGTATTAGACTGGGTGGTACTACTTTTTCACTGCTCCGAAGAAGGTTGCACCACCGACAATGCCTTTATTATCTCTAGCACCCTAGCCATGCTAGTTGGAGGATTATCTGACTTCTTATCCGACTTTACCTATGTTTTCCCTGAAAAAAATACCAGCAAGATTAACCATGAAAGTAACATTAATCATTGTATGATAGAAAATAAAGAAGACTCCATAGACACTATGAAAATCATGGTAGCACTGCTGGTTTTCGCCACCATTCTACCGATTATTAATTATTTCCTCAAAGCCTTTTTCTTCGATGGTAAAAGTTTTTGTGATTCCTGGGATTTTGTCTTACAACGATTTTTAGACTGCTGCCAAGGGCATTATTTTGACGAGGATAAATTAACAGATAGGTTATCAAGACACAGTACAGGAAAAGAAGCAGAAGAAATAGTGCCAATGCAAAACCCAGAAACAAAAATCGGCGGTAGTAATACGTGGGCTAACTTTTTTCAGCCGCCGAATGTGCAACCTGCTGACGCAGATAAGATAAATGAAATTTCTGAGCACGGGCCTGGCTCTTGCCTAATTTTGTAGCCAACAACACCACCATTGCCGCACTAGGATAAAGTAAATCATGCACTGGTTCAGCAAGCCACTTTGCTTGATACACTTGCCAGGCATTACCGACACAATGCCAATGGCCATCCGGTAAACGCACTGCAGCAGGCGCACTTAACTCATCGTGTCGCAATGGCTGCATTATGCCATCTGCATCAACACGATAACATCCCCAATACATCTCTTGCATTCTGGCATCCCAAGCAGCAGCCACCTGATCAAACTGGTACTGCACATAGGCACGCTGCGCTAAAGCTTGCAAAGTAGAGATAGGTATCACGGGAATATCTACGCCAAAAGCCAAGCCTAAAGCAACACTGGCTGCCAAGCGGGTTCCCATAAAACTACCTGGCCCTTGGCCAAAGGCAATGGCTTGCATATCAGCCAAGGTTAATTGCTTCTCTTGCAGCAACTCATCAATCATGGGCAGCACACGCTCTGCCTGGCGACGTGGTGCTATCTCAAAGCGCTCAGTGATCTCACCCTCACACCACAAGGCACAAGAGCAAGCATCGGTAGCGGTTTCTATGCCCAGTAAATAATTCATGATGACAGCGTTTTAATGTGAATATCTGCATGACGCAGACGCACATACCCTTGGCTGGCAACCTGAGTATAGGTAAACCCTTGCTGCCACAGCGGGTTATAATAAAAAAACAAGGTTCCTTCACGCTGATCAAAGCGATAATGACTGGCATCCAAAGCCAAACGCTTGCCACTGTAACACAAACGCATATCAACGTGATTAGAGCTGGTGCGGCTATACAAGCGCATGGATTGACATTGACCTGGAGCCAGCATAACAGCATTGGGGCTAACGGTATAATACTGTTCAAAAGGAGGCATCATTGCCTCTGCTTGCTGCAAACTCACGCTTATGGGTGGCGCTTGGTAAACCAAGGGATGAGCTTGGGCTTGTCGGTTCCACACTTGTAATCTGGCATAGCGATCACGCAATGCTTGCTGTTGCTCAGGCGTCATATTGCACCACTGGCTTGCTGACACGCCTATTTTTTGAGCGCTAGGTGCACAAGCCACAACCCCCATCGCCAAAGCTAGATAAAAAAAACATTGACGTAACATCATGCCCCCTTATGATAAACCCCATGAAAACTGAACAAGCTATTTATACCGTCTCGCAACTCAACAGTGAAGTAAAATCGCTGCTAGAAACGCGTTTTCCACCGCTGTGCTTGCTAGGCGAAGTCTCCAACCTGATGCAATCACAGGTCGGTCATGCTTACTTTTCCCTAAAAGACCGTGATTCGCAAGTGCGCTGCGCTATTTTTCGTAGCACGCTCAGCAGGCTAGCACTTCGATTGGAAAACGGACAACAGTTATTAGTTTACGCCAAAGTTAGCCTCTATGAAGCCAGAGGCGATTTTCAACTGATTATTCACCGCGTAGAAGCCGTCGGTGATGGTGCGCTACAACTGGCCTTTGAACAGTTGAAAAAAAAGCTCGCCGCTGCTGGCTATTTTGCTACTGAACACAAAAAGCCCCTACCACGCTGCCCCAACACTATTGGGGTAATCACCTCCCCTAGCGGTGCTGCAATTCGTGACATACTCAAGGTGCTAAAACGTCGCTGCCCACAGATCAACGTGATTATTTACCCAAGTCTGGTGCAAGGGCAACAAGCCGCGGCACAGATTGCCGCTAATTTAGCACTGGCTAACCAGCGTCAAGAATGCGATCTGCTGATTATGGCTCGTGGCGGCGGTTCACTGGAAGACTTGTGGGCATTTAACGAAGAAGTCGTAGCTCAAGCGATTTTCGACAGCGCAATACCTGTGATCAGCGGCATTGGCCATGAAACCGACTTTACCATAGCGGATTTTGTGGCAGATCAGCGAGCGCCAACCCCTTCTGCCGCGGCTGAGCAAAGCAGCCCTAACAGCAATGAGTGGCAACAACAATTACAACACTACTGGCAGCGTTTTCTTTGGTTAATACAGCACCAAATTCAGAGTAAACAGCAACTACTTACTGCCTTGCAGCAACGTTTGCGTCATCCAAAAGAGCAATTACAAGCCTATGAAGCGCGTTTAAAACAACTCAGCCACCAATTGCAGTTTGCAACACAACAGCAACTGCAACAGAAACGTCAGTTACTAGCAAGTTTATCGCAACAACTGCATGCCATCAGTCCATTGCGGACATTAGAAAGAGGCTACGCTATTGCTTGTGATGCGCAACAACGGGTCATCAGTAACAGTAAACAGGTTTGCCAAGGCGACCCTATTACACTGCTGCTGGCTAAAGGAAAGCTTGATTGTCGTATTGAAAAAATTGTCTAATCGCTGTATTATTCCAACCTTAACAAAAATAGTTCGTAAATAAACAGGTTATCCTAAATTTATTTTAAGCCTAAAAATAAAACGGCTTACTCACTATTGGCTTAAGCGCCAGTGGGCCAGCTTTGATAGAGCAATTAAGCTGGCGCAACCTGAGCAGCGCCGTCCAGACATGGATAATCACGCAGGATGCGTGATTAAGCCGCGCGTGAGTCAGGATGACGAATCGCGGCGACCATGGCTGGACAAGCAGCGCAAGGTGAGCACAGCTCCGCTCTATCAAAGCTGGCCCACTGGCGCTTAAGCCAATAAGTATTTGATCAAACATAAGAGAGAAAAATTCACCATGCCCAAAATTCATCAAAAAACCCTAGTCCTTATCGCTACCGGCATCAGCGTCTTGCTGGTTTTTGCCATACTTGGGTTAATCGCCCTAAAATCGGCTGGCAAATCCAGCAACGGCAATTATGCGCCCACAGTTGAAGTCGCGTCTGTTTCATCACTGGCATGGCAGTCCTCGGTAAAATCCAGCGGCAATTTAAGCGCTGCACAAACCGCCGTTATCAAAACTCAAGCTGACGGTCGCGTCACTGCGGTAGATTTTACGTCAGGCGACATAGTTAACAAAGGACAACTGCTAGTAGAGCTTGAAAACAGCGAACAACGCGGCGAGTTAACCTCTGCCAAAGCACAAATGGACTCCGATCAAGCCATTGTGAATCGCTATCAAAAACTCCTTAAAAGCCGTGCTATTTCGCAATCCGATTATGACACCGCGCATTATAATTACCAAATCAGCCTTGGCAAAGTAGAAAAAGCACAATCTGAATTCGACAAAACACAAATCACTGCTCCCTTTGGTGGAAAAATCGGTTTAACAAGTGTTTCCAAAGGACAATACCTCGCCATTGGTGATACCATTGCTAAACTCGTAAATCTCGATGATTTATACCTTGACTTTGAAGTTCCCGAAAAATACAGCAGTCAATTAGCCGTAGGCGATAAAGTATTAGTAGAGAGTGATGCCTATCCCAATACACAATTTTCAGGACGCATCCAAGCACTAGATAGCTCCATCAGTGCTGACACCGCCAGCTTAACCGTACGTGCCAACATCCCCAATAAAAAACACCAGCTTTTGCCTGGCAGCACGGTTAATATCATCGTCTACTATGGGCCATCCAAAGAAGTCATCACCATCCCACAAACCGCATTAAATTATGGCCTCAATAACACTTACGTTTATCAGGTTGTCGATAACAAAGCGGTAAAAACAAAAGTTACCATCGGCAATCAGCAGGGACAATCCATTATTATTACCAAAGGATTATCACCCAATGCCCATATTATTGCGATTGGTAGCGATAAAGTTCACGATCAACAAAGGATTACTATTGCCAAACCGCAACAGGCCAAATCTCAATGAAATTTACCGACATTTTCATTAAACGTCCGGTTTTTGCGAGTTGCTTGAGTCTATTATTGCTTGCCATCGGCATCATGGGTTTTTCACAACTGACACTGCGCCAATACCCCAAATTAGAAACGAATAGTATCTCGATTAGCACCAGTTACAATGGAGCAAATGCAACACTGGTGGAAAGCTTTGTCACCACCCCTATTGAAAATGCCATCTCTGGTGTCGACGGTGTGGATTATATTACCTCTACCAGCAGCGCTGGTCAGAGCAATATTACCATTAACTTGCAACTGCATACAGACATCAACCAAGCACTGACCGATGTCAACACCAATATTGCCAAAGTTAAACGCAGCCTACCCGATAGTGTCGACGACCCTGTGATTAAAACCTCAAGCTCGCATGCAACCTCTGACCTTATTATCATTTTCTCCAGTAATCGTTTATCCAGTGAGGCACTGTCCGACTATATTACCCGAAGCATACAGCCACAATTGAGTAACCTACCTGGAGTTGGTGAAGTACAAATTTTAGGACAACATGACTACGCCATGCGTATCTGGCTTAATGCTGCGAAAATGGCAGCCCATCACATTACCGCTGCGGATATTAACGATGCCTTACAAGACGATAACATCCAGTCAGAAGCCGGACAAATTGACCGAAATTCACAACATATTAGCATTAATGCTGAAACCACACTCAAAGACCAACACGCCTTTGCCAATCTCGTGGTAAAAAATGTTGCTGGCAAGTTAATCCGACTCAAAGACATTGCCACCATCCAGCTAGGATCATTGAACACCACCAGCTCTACCTTTTCGAACGGAAAATACGGCATTGGCGTTTCCGTGACCGCAAAATCCGACGCCAACCCACTGGAAGTCGATCAAGTGGTTAAAGCAACTTTAGCAAAAATCCAAGCCACACTACCAAAAGGAACCCACTATAGCATTGCACGTGATAGCTCTATCTATATCCAGCAATCCATTGATGAGGTAGTGCGAGCGATTATAGAGTCTTCTGTACTGGTGATTCTGGTAATCTTTTTGTTTATTGGCGCTATACGCTCAACGCTGATTCCAGTGGTTACTATTCCACTGTCGATTATCGGCACTTTTGCTGTTATGAAACTGCTGGGTTACAGCATTAACACATTAACACTGCTAGCATTTGTGCTAGCCATTGGTATGGTAGTCGATGATGCCATTGTGGTATTAGAGAATATCCATCGTCATATTGAAAAAGGTCTTGAACCTAAGCAAGCAGCGATTAAAGGCGCACGCGAAATCGCTTTTGCAGTGATTGCAATGACCATTACGCTTGCCGCCGTGTATGTACCCATAGGCTTTTCATCCGGTTTTACTGGCACCTTATTTCGCGAATTTGCTTTCACCTTAGCAGGGTCTGTGATTATTTCCGGCTTTATTGCCTTAACGTTATCTCCCATGATGTGTTCTCAAATAATGAAACAAGCACAACAAGAGAGCGGCTTTGCGCTTAAAGTGACACACTATTCGCAATACGTCATCCAGCATTACAAGCATTACTTAACTTGGGTGCTTAACAAGCGTCACCTGGTGCTAATCATACTAGGTGGCATATTAATCAGCGGTTTGATCTTATTTATTCCGTTTTATCTTACCAGCCGTTTAGCACCGGATGAAGATCAGGGGGTGGTCATGAGTATTGCACACGGCCCTAGCAGTGCTAATCTGGCATATACTGAAAAATACACCCATCAATTAGGTGAGATTTACCAGCAAATTCCAGCAATTAGCAACTACACCCTGATTAATGGCATCCCTGATGGAGAGAGTTCTGCGCTATCCTTTGCCAGCCTAGTTGATTACCATCAACGCAGTGATTCAGCCAGTGATATTATCAGCCAACTTAACCACCAGGCTGCTACCATCCCAGGATTAAGTTTTATGTTTATCAGCCCACCCAGTTTGCCAGGCTCAAGAGAAATGTATCCATTTCAATTTGTTATTAAAACCAATGGCTCTTATGAGGAGTTATTTAAAGTCACTGAGCAATTTATCAATGCACTGAAAGAAAATCCGCATATTATTTTCGCACGCAGTGATTTACAAATCGACAAACCAGAAATATCTGTGCGCATCGATCGTGATAAAGCAGCACGCCTAGGTATTTCCATGTCTGCAATTAACGAAGCCTTGTCCACTGCTTTTGGACAACCACAAAGTAGCACCTTTGTTATGAATGGAAAGACTTATTATGCAGTACCACAAGTGATTGGCACTCAACGTGATAGTGCTAATGCTATTAATAATACCTATGTTAATACTAACAGTGACATTCCGGTATCGCTGGCAACCATTGTAACCCTAGACAATCAGGTTACCGCGAATTCCTTAAACCATTTTCAACAACAACGTGCAGCAACCATCAATATTTCATTAACCCCTGGCTACAGCACCAAGGCAGCAATGCAGTATGTAGAGAAACTTGCCAATAAGCTACTCACCTCAGACATGAGTTATGATTTCTCCGGCGATACACGCACCTTTCTTACCTCTGGCAATACGATGGGATTTTTGTTTTTAGGTGCGCTGGTATTTATTTATTTGGTGTTAAGCGCACAATTTGAAAGCTTTAGAGACCCATTGGTTGTCTTATTTACTGTGCCATTATCTTTAGTAGGTGCACTATTTACTTTGTATTTAGCAGGGGGGTCTTTAAATATTTACACTGAAATTGGTTTACTAACCTTAATTGGTTTAATTGCTAAACACGGTATTTTAATGGTAGAGTTTGCCAATCAATTACAGTTAAACGGTTTGAGTCGCAAAGAGGCGATTATTGATGCTGCTGCACAGCGATTGCGCCCAATTGTTATGACAACAGTGGCCATGCTACTGGGCGTATTGCCCTTGGTCTTAGCCTCAGGTGCCGGAGCGCAAGCGCGTTCACAAATGGGTTGGGTGATTTTTGGCGGCATGGGGTTTGGAACGCTGTTGACCCTATTTGTTATTCCAACTATTTACAGTTTCCTAGCCAAATCGCCGCAAAAGTAATAACAAATTATCCCCATCCTGAACTACTCATACTAAAAGCCGGAGCAAGTGGCGGCGCAGGTGGCTGCGGCTCAAAGTCTGTAACCCTATGGCTTCTTTTTGCTTGCTCAAAAAAACGAGTACAAGAGTAGCGATAAGCTGCACCACCAATTAAGGCAAAAACTCCGAGACCCACCAAGCCTATACTAACAAAACCGACTAAGGGAAAGGCAGGACCAATAGCAACAAACCCTAAAAAAGCCAATAGTGACAACACCCCCATCGGTGCACCCAGAATCATCGCTGTTGTACCCGTAGCCAAAAGCACGTATCCCTCATCAGGTAAACACCTCAATTTTTTTTTATCACTGCACCAAGGTTTACTGAACTTTGCTAATGGTCTACCCTGCTTATCGTAAAAAAAAGTGTTCTCTTCAAAAGCATCAGATTTTTTGCTAATTAAATGTTGCAGACCATAAAACAAGAAGTCATTATCAGTATAACTGTCGCAATCAATAGGCGTTATCACCTCATCTTGAACAATATCAAAACCCACAACAACACTCGGTTGCATGACGTACAGCAAAGGCTTAGTAATATCCCTAGATTTTCTTCCAACTCCAATAACTTCCGAAACAGCTTGTTGTGTAAAATCAGAAGAATGCTGGCAAATTTGCCGCGCAAAATTTAAAGAAGAAATCTGGGCTTGGGTTTCATAAGGCTTGCGCCATAAAAACTCTACACCTCTTTTATGATTTACAACGCTTGTGTTTTTACGATCATCTGTCACCAAGTGACAGACTTCAACTTCACTACCATTGTCGTTGTAAAAAACCTGCACTTCGCCAGGAGGTAAAATAGTTTGCCTGGCAAAATAGTCAGCTAATAATGCTCTAATTTGCTGGGAGTTTACACCTGTATAAGTCTCTGTAGTTGAAGTTACAGCATAGGTGTGATCGCCTATTCCTAAAGTAATTTCTTGCGAGGAAGGAGATACAAGAGCAGTCATACTGGTTACAGATTTATTTTTAAGTTCCAAAGCAGCAAGTTTACGATTGTTAGAACCTTGCGACTTTAAAGTAAGACTAAAGGTTTTTTCGCCACGCTGAGCTGGAGGAGAAGATGATTGAGATTGTGGTGGTTTAGACTTAGAAGGAAAAGTACCCACAATAACCTCACACTATTTACTTGTAACTATTCAGCCAATTAGCACGATTTAAGAATCTATAGCACCCAATAATCACATCCTGTTCTAAAAGGGGTCGACAACTTCAAAGGCACTTTCGACGCTAAGCTAATTGCTTATTAAGCAGAAATTTATATTCTATTTGTATACATCAAGCTATTATCCTAAACAAAAAAGCCACATTAAGCAAGAATTTTACTCAGCAGCCATGCCAGCCACAAGGTAAAAAACCTCGCTAACTCCTTGATTTAAAAGAAAAGACACCGCTTTTTGACTGCGCTGCCCACTTTGACAATAGATTAAGTAAAGCTTTTTTTTATCGAAATAGTCTAGCTTCTCAGGCAACTCTGCCAGCGGAATATTCACCCCTCCTAAATTCTGACGCTGATTCTCCTCGGCCTCACGCACATCGATCAATGTGATCTGCTCTCGTTGCGGGTGTTGTTTAAATTCACACCAAGTCATGGCTGGCAACTTAAGCCGCTCAGGATACACCAAACCCTGTTTTTTCTGTTGTCCGCATAACTCACAGTTTGGGTCTTTGCGCATTGCATAGCGTTGCACCGCGTAACTACCCAAATCAATGCTCAACCAGTCTCTGCTAACATCATTGCCTTGACTCACAATCGCTTTAATTACCTCCAAGGCTTGCAGTGACCCTACCGTACCAGCCACTGCTCCTAAAATACCAGCGCTTTCACAAGAGGGCAGCGCCATTTGGCTAGCCGCAGGAAAGAGACAGCGCATACACGGCGTTTGTGGCACTCGATAATGCGCTATTTGTGCCTTAAAGCCGGATAAACTGGCGGTAATTAATGGCTTTTTTAGCCAGTAAGCATAATCATTTAATAAATATTTGCTGGCTAAATCATCGCTGCAATCCACCACTATATCCACACAGCTCAATTGTGCCTCAACATTATCATGTTGCAAAAATTCAGCGGTTAGGTGAATATCACAGTCTGAGTTTAATGCTTGCAGACGCTGCCGTGCCAATACTACTTTTAATTGACCCAGGTCCTTTTCACCAAACAACACTTGACGCTGCAAATTACTTAGCTCGACAACATCAGCATCGATTAAATGAATACTACCCACACCAGCAGCCACTAGATATTGCAGCACTGGACAACCCAAGCCACCCAAACCCACAATTAATACCTTGGCTGCCGCTAAACGCTGCTGACCTTGTAATCCCACTTGTGGCAAAATGGTTTGACGACTATACCGAGACACGATCACCCTCACCTGTCATCAAGCCTTGCAGTTCAGCGACTGCCAGCTCTAGCACTGGTGCTTGTGTAATCGCTGAAATCATTGCAATACCTGCAACACCCGTCTCTTTTACCGCGACTAAGCGTTGTGAATTAATACCGCCAATAGCAACCAAAGGATAGGTCAACAAACGACGCCAATAAGCCAAACGTGCCAAGCCTTGTGGTGCAAACGCCATGTCTTTACTGTCGGTTTTATAAATCGGCCCGCAGGCAATATAAGAAGGAGACAGCGCATGAGCACGAGCAACCTCATAAAAACAATGTGTGCTAATCCCTAGGCGCAATCCTGCCGCACGAATAGCGGCTAAATCCGCTTGTTGTAAATCCTCTTGCCCTAAATGCACCCCATAAGACCCGTATTTTATCGCCAACTGCCAATGATCATTGATAAATAATTGCAATGCATAACGCTTAGCAATCGCAACAGATTCGGCCACCTCAGCCGCTAAATTACCGCTTTTTATACGCAACTGAATAGTGTTAATGCCAAGTTTTGCCAAGCGCAATACCCAGGCACTGCTATCCACAACAGGGTACAGGCCTGGCGCTTCTCGTAACTCGGCAAATGCTGCTGGAGGCGCTAATACCGGCGTCGCACTCAAGAAAGGTAAATCCTGCTGTTGTTGCGGAAAACTTCCTTGCAGCACAGAGCCTTGCCCCTGACCCAAGGGTTTAGCCAAGCGAATACCTTGATGCACAAACATTTTAGCAATAACCACTGCATCAGCTAAAGGATAACCCAAGGCTAAAGCGGCAGTAATTGCCGCTGCTAAAGTGCAGCCAGAGCCATGCGTATTGGCGTTATCAATGGTGCTTGCTGCTAACCAAAATGACTGTTCAGCATCACAATAATAATCATTTTTAAATGCCCCTCCTTGATAATGACCTCCTTTTAGCAGTACCGCCTTAGCACCGCATTGCTGCAAGCAACGTGCTGCCGCCTGCATATCAGAATAACTCGAAATACTGATGCCAGTTAAGGCCTGTGCTTCCATCAAATTGGGCGTTACAATGTCAGCATAAGGTAATAAGGCTTTCAGATCACTCAAGCGACGATTCAATTGTGCGCCGCTGCTAGCCCCAATCACAGGATCAAAGACTTTATAACCAGAATACTGATCTAGAAAAGATAATAACGCGGTAATATCACCCTGTAATCCCAGTTTTACCGCTGCCGCCGGTAAATCATCAGCCAATGCTTGAATTTGTGCGTCGATCACTGACGTCGCCAGCGCATGCACATCGGTTACCGCCACAGTGTTTTGCGCAGTCACTGTGGTTATCACTGAGCAGCCATGCACACCCAAGGCATGAAAGGTCTTTAAATCTGCCTGAATTCCGGCACCACCACCGGAATCAGAACCGGCTATAGTCCAAACAATAGGTTTTTTATTGATCAAATTGCACCTGTGGCATTAACAAGCCAAGGTTTGGGATTCTAACACGAGTGCTTAAAAATCACAGCTTAGCGCTTTAAAACCACAAGTTTAGCACTTTACAGGATTATCCAACATTTGCCCTATCAGAGAGAACGCTGCATAGTCACTTGTTCTCGAATTGTTTGTGAAACTTGCTTGGCGGCAGTCTCAGGTGTAAAGAAACGCACCTGCCTGGTATTTGCCACACTGCTTGCACCTAGGGAATGATTCTCAGCAGTCACACTGGCTCCCAACTCTGGTTTAGGCTTTTTAACAAGACTGGTCACTTTCGCCATCATTTTTTCAATTAGGTTAAGAACCTGATGCAACTTACCAAAGGCTTTTGCAATCCCTTTACTGCAGTTATCTAATGACTGATTCAGTTGCTCGGCATTTTGGTCAAACAAGCAGTGATTCGCAACAGCTAAATAAATATTTTTTTGATAGTGCTGAATCGCTTTTTGCTGCTTACGACTGATACTAAACTGAACCACTTCACCTTTAAATTCATCAATAGTCACTTTCACGGCTAGCATTTTTGTCGCAAAATCGCTTATTGCCATCCTATCATGATGGCGTAAAATATCCTCAGCATTGTCTTGCAATAAGCGTGCTAACTCCGGCGCATCCTGGGAAATGGCTTCTATTACGCTAGAAAATGCAAGTGATTTGTTAATCTCTTCTAGGCAAAGCGAAGAAAATTCACTGGCATTCACTGCCTTTAAGCACTGTGATAAATGCTCACTATTACAAACACAATGCAGTAAAC
This sequence comes from uncultured Coxiella sp., assembly GCA_964606725.1. GTDB lineage: Bacteria > Pseudomonadota > Gammaproteobacteria > Coxiellales > Coxiellaceae > 2-12-FULL-42-15. Next base: position 6,785 of record CAZSHR010000011.1, on the reverse strand, counting down.
GTTGATAGTCAGCAAAAGGCAATTGAAAACCAACCCCATGTTGCTGCTTAATATACTCAACTGTTCTCAAAAAGACACTAAGTTGCTGTTGCGGTATAGTAGTAAAGTCAAGCTTATCCATGTACGATCTTTCATAACCTAGACTGGCAAGTTGTGACTGCAACAAAATTCTCTCTATAGGACTGGCTTTTAAAAACACCTGCGGATTTTTTATTCTTAGCTGACAAATAGATTCAATTTGCTTGGCATCAAGCATGCTACAGCGATTAACTGCTTGATAAAAAACACTGCTTGAATCCAGTGCATCGGTGAGTATTGTCTGCATGGCTGCACGAGAGAAGGTCAAATTAAACTGATGCGCTTTGACAATCTTCTCCAGCAATGTCGACTCAAGAATTTCTTTGATGCGATCAGCAAATACATCTAGCAAAGTATCTTGTTCTGTTGATTGTAAACCATTTTCAATGAGAGGCATAATATTAGCAAAGGTTCGCATATCAATTTGCACATTACTCATCATTAACTGATTAAAGAAAGTGCTCAAAAGACCACTGTGCATGGCATCCGGTGAGGTCTTTGCACTGTGGCCGAATTTTCCCGTACAATACTGGCTAAGCTGACTAGCATCAGGAACAATAAAGTTGACTTCCCTTTGATGAGGATTTTCAAGATAAGGGTTTTTAATGGTTGCAATCAACCATTCTCCAGGATTATTGGGATTAACAAAAAGTGAAAAACCGTACTGATCAGCCGAGTCGTTATGACTTACAAAAGCAAAGCTTACGCATTTGAACTGCGATAAATCAGAAAACCTATCGTTATCAGCTAAAAACTGTGTAAATAAAAGATTCGCAAAAATTTCACCATAAATTTGACCTTGGGAATAAACATAATCCACTTTTTCATGAGCATCATAGTGCTGCTGCTTAACAGAATCCCACTTACCGAATAAAGCTTGCAAATTTTGCAAGCTGACCAAGCGCTTGACTCGGTTGTTCATATCAACAAGCAAAGTGGCTTTGTTATCAGGTTTATTAAAATCAGGGGCGAGATTGTGTGATGCACTGTGATAAGTCTGCTTAAAAATACGCATATTCTACCTAAAATCTAGAGTTAACCTAAAATATAAGCGTATCTTAAGGAAAAAATAGCAAATTGGCAAGCTTTTTATTTACTGACAGGAGTTTCATACTAAAAATTGCCGTAAATCAACGTTGTTTAGCTAACACCACAATCGCGTCACTTACTGATTTATAGTTACTAACCGTATGGCGATGACCAGGCAAATCCGCATAAAGCTGTGATGAAGTGCCACCATCTAGATTCAAGGCATCCAAACAACCCTTATCACGCAATGCCTTAGCCCACTGTGTTAAGGTCAGCGCATTATTTTCCGTCACGGCTAAAATAACCCGTCGATTTTTATCAATACAAATACCACTGCGTTGGGCAACACCGGCTTTTAATAGGGGTATACTGCCCTTAATCAATAAACGAGGCCCCGCCTGAATCGCAAATTCACTATTTTTTGCCGCAGCATAATCTCGATTGGCAACAATATGCGCCCGACCCTGTTTAATATAAAAAATCCCCCACCAACTGATGTTCTTTTTAGGATTAATGAGTTGATAGTCATTCATTCTCAAGCCCAAGGGCTTAAACTCTTTACTAAAATAGCCACCATTAATGGCTAACAATGCACCCACTGATTTTGCCATATCACTGACAAATGCCGTTGAATTAGAAAACACCAGTTTAAAATCATAACGTTGAACATCAATGCGATAAGCCAGCAAAGCGCGACTGCCACTAAAACTTGCCTGCTTTTGCACGCTAAAATCCAAGCCTGGAAGCACAGTCTGCCAAGTAGACTGCGCATAAATGTAAGGGACAATAAGGCATCCTATCAAAGAAAGAATCCACTTCATGATTGCGGCACCACGGCCAAAGTCTCCAACAAAGCTTGATGTAACTTAGGCGGCGCACACAGTAAATCACCTTGATCTAAGAAACTATCGCCGCCTTGCAAGTCACTCACTACACCACCCGCTTGCGTGATCAGCAAAACAGCCGCCATCCTATCGCAAAGTGATACATCCTTAGCAAAAAAACCTGATAGACTACCACAGGCAACATAAGCCAAGTCTAATGCTACCGTGCCTGTCATACGAATACCCTGACACAAAGGTAATAATGGTTTTATGCTATCTACCCAAGCCGCTGAGTCATCACGAGCGAATATAACATTGCTTGACAATAAGGCATCATTCAGTCTCTGACACGCACTAACACGCATACGGCGATTATTGCGATGCGCCCCACCGCCACGAGTTGCACTAAAAAGCTCTTGTCGCAACGGATCATAGACTACAGCAACTTCCGGCTTTCCTTTCACCATCAGCACAATTACCACAGCAAACACAGCAAAACCATGAATAAAATTGACTTCGCCATCTAGTGAGTTAATTAACCAACAATACTCTTTGTCCTCACCCGTTTGATTTAAATCCTTGGAAAAAATTCCATGACGCGGATATGCCTTGTGTATCAATGCCAAAACTTCTTCGGCAATCAATCCTGTTAGTTGTGCTATAAAATCACAACGCGCTTTAGCGCTTAAGCTGCGATCCTCCAAAGAGTCCATCGAGCGAACAAGTAAACTGCCGGCACAACGCGCCGCTTGCGTAGCAATATTAAGCATAGGGTGCATAATCGTAGTTCCGTGGTATGATGTTGCAGATTTTCTGGAGCATAGCAAACTTTTAACCACACGTCACTTTGGGTAGTTTTATATGATTCACAATGTCCGCATTGTTCTGGTCAACCCAAGCCATCCAGGTAACATTGGCGCCACCGCTCGCGCCATGAAAACTATGGGACTATCTGACCTTTGTTTAGTCAATCCCAAGCAATTCCCAGACAGTGAAGCCACAGCACGTGCCTCTGGCGCGGATGATCTACTTGACCAAGCCCGAGTTGTTAACACGCTGCAACAAGGCTTGCAAGGCTGCCAAGTGATTCTAGGCACTAGCGCACGTCAACGCAGTCTCAGTAAACCATTGTTAACAGCGCGACAAAGCGCCGACACTATTAGCCAAACACCTAACACCCAGTTTGCCATCCTTTTTGGTTGCGAGCGAACTGGGTTGAGTAATGAAGAGTTATCGCTGTGCCATCAGCACGTCATGATTCCGAGCCAGCCGGATTTTAGCTCCTTAAACCTCGCCGCAGCGGTGCAGATTATGGCTTATGAGTTATATAGCGCAAAACAAAGCAACAGCGATGAGAAACTATCCGCAAAACGCGACTTGGCCCCTGCTGATCAACTGCTAGGTTTTTATCAACACCTGGAAGAGACCCTAACCGCGATTCATTTTCTTGATCCCAAACAGCCTAAATTACTCATGCAGCGATTACAACGCTTGTTTAATCGTGCTATGCTAGATAGTAAAGAGATTAACATTTTACGCGGCATTTTAAGCAACATACTCACCAGAGTGAAGAAATAATGCAACGTCCAATTTACCTCGATTACATGGCAACTACGCCCGTGCATCCACAGGTGATGCAAGCCATGCAGCAGTGTCTTGGTGTTAGCGGGGCTTATGGCAACCCTTCTTCCATGACGCATTACTATGGCTATGAGGCAAAAGAATGGGTAGACAAAGCACGACAACAAGTTGCTTGCGCGGTTAACTGTGGCACTGATGAAATTATCTGGACAAGCGGTGCTACCGAAGCTAACAACCTAGCAATCCAAGGCAGTGCGCATTTTTACCAACGCCAAGGTAAGCATCTGTTGGTGATGCAAACTGAACACAAGGCCGTATTAGATGTCTTTAAATTCCTAGAGAGCCAAGGGTTTAGTGTGACTTTTTTAAAACCAATGGCCAATGGTTTATTGGACTTGGATGAACTACGCGCCGCCATAAAAAGCGATACCATTTTGCTATCTACCATGCATGTCAATAACGAGACTGGCGTTATCCAAGACATTGCCAGTATCGCTACTATCGCGCAAGAACACGGCATTAAATACCATGTCGATGCCGCACAAAGTGTCGGTAAAATCCCATTGGATTTGAGTCAGCTTGCCGTTGACCTGGTATCCTTCTCAGCGCATAAATGCTACGGACCCAAAGGCGTTGGCGCATTATTCGTGAGGAAAAAACCGCGCATACGATTACAGCCTTTATTCTACGGTGGCAGTCACGAACAAGACTTACGCCCAGGCACCATAGCAACACACCAAATCGTTGGTATGGGGGAGGCTTTTCAACTGGCTCAACAAGACATCCAAAGTGAATCGCAGCGCTTTGAAAAGTTAAGCAAACAGCTCTGGCACGGACTGAAAGCTTTAGGCGGTATTAATCAAAACGCCGATACGCCACACAAAATACCCCATTGCCTTAACCTTCGCTTTGACGGTATCGACGGTGAAGCCTTGCTGGTCAGTTTACAACAGCTTGCCGTGTCAACCGGATCAGCCTGTAACTCTGCCAACCCCGAACCCTCACACGTTTTATCGGCAATGGGCTTGAGTCGACTAGAAGCACAACGCTCACTGCGCATCAGCTTAGGCCGATGTACCGATGAGGCAGATGTTAAGCAAGCCTTGTGTCACATCAGCGAACAAGTACACCGTTTACGATCTTTATCTCCTGTTTGGGAACGTATAAAAAAACGCCATGAAACACAATAGCACTGTACTTCATTATTTTCATCATCGAGAACATGCCGTGGAAGAAATCAAGCCCACATTTGGTTTATTGACAGCACAACACGGCAGTGAGCAGCAAGGCGATATAGTCAGGCTGTATATTACGCTAGAAAATGCTAGCATTACTCAAGCACGCTTTAAGTGCTATGGTCAAGTAACCATGATAGCAGCCTGTGAGTGGTTATGTTGTTACTTAGAGGGCAAACCCCTATCGCAAGTATCCACACTAACAGCGTCATTTATTTTAAAAAAATTGGCCTTGTCCGAGTTGCATAATCACGTTGCTTGGCGTTTAATTGAGTGTTTAAAAAAGCTTAAGCCTTAAAACCCATGAAAATACTTTACAATCGACGCTATTTTCTCAATCTAAGTCTGCAATGTTTAGGGGCCATGCTGTTTATGCTCATGGTATTGTTCAGCCTCAATACTGTGTTAGCAGATGACTTAATCTGGGCTGCTGGCGCCAGCACATTGGCATCCAGTGCTTATATTGTGTTTGGCTCCCCTAAAGCAGCCGTTGCCAAACCCTATCGCATGCTAACAGGCTATGCTATTGCGATTGTCTGCGGTTACTTACTCCAACTGATTGCCAACGATTTTTGTCACGGCAGCTATCTTTGCTCGCATCCAGAACACAAAATCCATGTTTTCGAGGCCGCCGCTGCGCTTTCGGTGGGTTTGAGCTTTCTGTTAATGTTTATTTTACGCGCTTCCCACCCACCAGCTGCAGGTCTTGCCGTGGTTATGGTGTTAGACATTAGCAACCCCGCAGCCATTGCAGTGATTTGTGGTGGCGCTTTATTATTAGTTATCATTCGCTGGTTATTTGCCAAAAAGTTACGACCATTAGTATAAGGGGGAAATAGATTATGGAATACCAGGATTATTATAAAATTCTTGGCGTAGCACGCGATGCCAGTGCTGACGAAATTAAAAAAAGTTACCGTCGTCTGGCACGTAAATACCACCCTGATGTGAGCAAAGAACCTGGCGCTGAGGAAAAATTTAAACAGGCTAAAGAAGCCTATGAAGTGCTCAAAGATGCAGAAAAACGCAAAGCCTATGATCAGTTTGGCAGTCAATGGAAGCAAGGGCAAGGATTTGAACCGCCACCAGGTTGGCAGCAACAGTCGCAGGGCGCACACTATCAAAATTTTAGCGAAGGCGATTACAGTGAGTTTTTTGAATCAATTTTTGGCGCAGGCTTTGGTAGAAGCAATCGCGGTGGCAGAAACCCTTTTCAACAAAAGGGGCAAGATCAACATAGCCAAATTAGTATTACACTGGAGGAAGCTTTCAAAGGTAGCACACGCACCCTAACCTTGCAGCAACCGCAACGTGATGCTAGTGGCCAAGTGCATTATAAAAACCAACAACTTACTATTAAAATTCCAGCCGGTATCAGCCAGGGGCAGAAAATACGTCTTAGCAACAAAGGAGGTGCTGGTTCAGGCGGCGGACCAAACGGTGATTTATTCCTGGAAGTCAATCTGCTTGCCCACAAATTTTTTGAGGTCAGTAAGCGCGATATTCAATTGGCATTGCCAATCACGCCGTGGGAGGCGGCACTGGGTGCCGAAGTAACAGTGCCAACGCTTGGGGGACAAATTAAGTTAAAAATCCCTGCTGGTTCACAAAGTGGCAAAATCTTACGACTTAAAAGGCGTGGCTTACCTGGTAAAACACCAGGAGATCAGTTTGTCACTTTGATGATACAAGCGCCCACAGCAGAAAATAAAGCACAGCGGGAATTGTATGAGCAGATGAAGACAGCGTGGGATTTTGAGCCACGGGAACATTTAAAAACCTAAGAGCCTATTCTATAGTGCACTATTTTTTAAAACTGCGCTGTGCACACAGACGTATTATTCAAAGTAAGCTATTCTTGATAAGATCAAGATTCCGTATAGATGGAAAGGCAATTTTAAAAAAATCACTTACTTACTAGTAAAGTTGCGGATACATTTGTCCCCAGTAAAAGACGCACACCCCTTTAATCGCCCCATTGACAAGCTGCGGTATGCACATATCGTATTCTATTGAGAATTAAAAGGAGCGGAAAAAT
>CAZSHR010000010.1:13885-25406 GCA_964606725.1 uncultured Coxiella sp. | reverse complement strand
TTTGTAAGAATTTATACTAGTTTTTAAGTCTAGCAGACAAATTTTCATGAGAATGGCAGAGTGTGTGATCTATTATATCTGTTATGCAAAAATTACGCAGCAGGTGCAGAAAGATGACTTTCCTCTATATCCTTATGCAAACGACTAGCAGTTTTATTTAAATCAGATTGACTAAAAAAACCGTGCTTACCAATCACTGCACTAACTTCTTTTAAATCTGTTAAGCTTTCTCTCCTAGATTTCTCCATTGCTAAAGCATCATCAAATGAGGAATCTGGATTCTTCGCAAATTTTTCATTAGCAGATATAGCGGTTATCACATATTGATATAATTCCATCGCCGTTTGTAGTTTCTGCTCTTTTCTCTCAGCACTGGAAAATCTTAACTTCAAAGCAAATAATAATTTTTCAGCCATTGAAAATTGATACATGGGGTTATCTCTATGCCTAGCATAATTAAGAAATTTTGCTTGTTTTGCTATGTAAGATTCTAGTGTTTTCTGAGAGTTCGTTAGTCTAGCATGTATCTTTTTATAATCCTTAAGATCTAATTCACTAATTGAATTTTTTATGGCATCTTTGTTATCAATGATATAAAGTGATTCTTGATTAATTTCCTTTAATTTTTCAATTTGATTCCTTATTTGAGAATGCTGCTCTTGATGCTGCTGGAAAATACGCTTTTGCTCTGAAAGCTGAGTAACTAATTGACTCAACCTTAACGATAAATGTTCTTTACTCACCAGCGGTTCTTCCTCAGCAAGGCTAGGAATAAAATAAGACAAATGATCCATTAGGGTTAGTGGGGCAATTTCTCTTTTCAAGAAAAAATACCATTGATCAATGTTATCTAATGATAGCAATGAAACTATCTCGTCAATTTCATCATCCTCAAAAACATCATTTTGTTTCAATTTATGTAAAAATCCATTGATGCGATCAATCTGATTCTGATCAACACTATCCTGCTGTGATTCAAACTGCTGGCACTGCTTTTCTAGACGCTGTATTCTTTCATTATTAAACTGAAAACTTAACTCAGCATTTTCATGTAAATCTTGAAAATGAGTTTTTAGATCATCTTTTACAACATCATCATCTAAGTTATTATTGATTGCTTCTTGCAGTTTGCTATTAAATTCTTGCAAGGATTCAACAAATCTTTCAAGCGGTGTTCCTGCTAACTTAACTGATTTTTCTTGTAATTTTCTTTTTAAAGAATCGATTTTTCCAACAGGATTTACTTTTGCAACAATTTTTTTAGCTAGAAAATTAGTCAAGCTACCAGAACGACTAACAGCACCACTATCCAGCAATAATAACTCCCCTATCACACTATCAAGAATTGAATTAGCACTTGTTTTTAAAAACTTTCTTCCTAAAAATCCTTTAATCAAGCTGAGCTTTTTCTGATCAGAAAGCAAAGGAAATTTATCAGACTTAAGTGCACTAATTAGTTCATTATCAAACTTACCTTCTCTAATCGATTCTGACACAACATCAATTATTGATGAAACTATGGATTTAATCTCTTGCTTTTTATTAGCAATAAGTGATATAGAGTTAGAAAAAACCACACTAGCTAATAAATTTCTAGTATCACTGTTATGTAAAATATCAGTCAAATTTTCTTTAAACATCTCAGCACTAGAGAAGGTTAAAGAATCTGTCGCATAGCTACTATTACCTTCTTTCGCTATTTTTTGACCGACTGCTATTTCTAACACTGACATAAAATTAATTACCTGTGTTGCATCTATAACTTCTTTATCGAAAAAATCACGAATATGATGACGCAATTCCTTCACTAGCAAACTGATATTTTCCACAACAATTTGATAAATTTCCGGATCACCTAGTATTTTTTTTGCTAGGAGAAGTTTTTTATCCGCAGAGAAAAAGCGACCACCACCTGCAAGATCTAACAACACTTGCAGTTTTTCATCATACTTTCCTTCTAAAAAACGGTCAAAAAAATGGCATAATAATACAGACACTTTGTCAGCATCCAAAATATTTTCTACTAAAATTTCAAAAGCATTTTCAATTTTTTGTTTCCTGCTTGATTTAAGCGCATAATTCTCTGATACTTTCTCTTTCAGCACTGCGACACCTTGAAAAACTTGCGAGTTAGCATCCTCAGATCGTGGAAGCTGACGAGAAGAGTGCTCATCTTGCGATTGAGAAGACACTGCGAGCTTATCAAGTTTAGCATTCAATTTTTCATTCATATGATTGGCTAATTTACTATTACTTGATAATTTATTATAGAATTTTTTTGTAACCCCTAGCATAATCGTAGCAAGATAACTATTTTTCACAAATACTTTATTAATCAATTGCTCTGTTATTTCATTCATCATTGCTAACAACTTTTTATCTTGTTGTAAAGTTGTCACCAATTGACCTGTTATCTGCTTAAAATCTGAATGATTAACTATCTTTCTAATAATAGCATCAGGCTTTTCTTTGGGGTTTTCTTTTAACTCATCGAATGCAATTTCAACTGCTTTAGCGAGCAGTTGCTTTATTAAATCTGCGCTATCTGTCTGTTGTGATAAATAACGAAAAATAGGAAGAAAGGTTTGCTCATCAATTAATGATTCTATCTCACCTAGTCGTTGCATCAGCGATGCTGCTGGTAAAAAATTCTTAAAAGCAATCTCGGCCGCAGTTTCAACCGCACCACTTTTTAAGGTGCTAATAATACCAGATTTTTCTTTTGACTTTTCTGAATCACGAACAATGTTAATAAAAAAGTCTTGATACTCTCCTCTCTCTTGCAAACCTGCAACAAAGTTTTTCAGGGCGCGAAACAAAACTGGGTTGAGGATTTCAACAAAAAGACTCGACCCTAATTGAATAAACGAAGAATCAATGACTTGACTAGACCCATTGACATCAGCTAAGCGATGAAAATTCACGATGATAACCTATGCTAAATATACTTACGAATTTAATATATATTGGAAAATTTTAATACAAACTACTTGATTTGTCAAATACTTTTGTGAAAAAAGTACTGGTTTCTCATCAATTCAGGAGTTTCGCAGGGATGAAGCGGGGGCGGTTAAGACGAAAGAGCCTTATGCTCTAGCGCAAGCTGGGGAGCGCCGTCCAGACACGGATAATCAGACAAGAAGTCTGGTCTGACTAAGCAGCGCTGAGTCAGGATGAGCGCGAATGGTATTGCGAAATAATATCGTCAATCAAGCCCTGCAAGGCTGATTGCTTGGCGTCATCATCAATTAAACGCCCTTCATCTTTAAATTGCGCATAACGATCTTCCAGGGCTTTCATCGCACTTCCCGATGGATACAACAATGCCAGTATTTTACGCGCTGCTTTAGGGCCAATTTTGCGATATAAATGGTTGCGGATATACACATCTTCAGCACTGGTATTTAAGGCCCATAGTTCCACTGGACCGAGGGTTGCTGTTAATAGCTGAGTGTTTTTACCGGATTTAGTGGCAAATTGTGCTAGAAAAGTAGCTCCTCCTTCACGTGGGCCATGGACACGATTTTTTAATGCTAACTCTGCTGTTTTACCTAAACCAAAAATATGTGCTGTTTTACGAACCGCTTGCTCTGGACCGGCATCCATAATAAAAACAGAAGTAGCAAACTCTACCATGACTTCATCAAAATCTTCTAGGGATTGGGATAATAACGCGACTTGTACTTTCCATTTACGCCCTTCTCGCATATCCTGCACCACTTGATGACGTACCGCCTGTGCTTTTGCAGTGCGATGGAATTCATCAAAAACAATACGCTTAGGGTCTTCACGAATTTCTAAAATACGCGCTTGATGATAACGACGATAAGCCTCAGGCATATCTGCAACATTATCTTCAATCAAAAAATAATGCCTTGCCAACACATAACGGGCTAACATATACATCACCGCTGTTTGTCGATTCGCTGCATCACCGCCACTGCGAGCCACTTCATCCAAATCCAATGCCACCACTCGCGCATCGCCCAAATCAAAACGTGTCACCTGTGCAATAATGGGGTACTCACGCACCGCACTGGAAATCATACGAGCAAAGGCATGAATTAAAGGCTCACCAGTTGGTGCGGTAATTTTTCCATATAAATCCTGAATAGCCGGTAAACGACAAACCGCTGCCACATCTGCCAAAACTGGCATGGCATGACGTTGAGCTAACAAGGCCTCATGTACAAAACCTGCCATAAATAAGGCATCAGTGACTTCCCACCAGGTCGTAGCCTCATCTTTAACAAAACCAATTTCTTCTAAAATCCCATCCACCAATTCTTCAATACCAAAAGCATAGTTATTAGGATTACCATCATCAGCATAGCCTTTATAAAGCTCATCAATAATTAAACCTGACATATCAGCCACACCGTCATAAGGGGTGTCAGACCCCACGGGGGTTGCCAATAATGCCAGGAAATTAACCAGAAAAGCACGTTCTTGCGGCGTCGGATAACGACACCCTAACTGGGTATCAAACATATTAATGGCATACTCAGAGCGCATACGTAAGCGATGCGTTGCCACTAAATGTTTTTTATCGGCCGGCAACGCATCTTTTAATAATAAAATCAAACCACTGCTAGAAGGACCAATATCAATAATCGATAAGCGCGGTAGGCGCTGAATCCCTGCTGATAAACAAACCGCTAGATTTAATGCATTGGATAGAACCGACTTACCAGAACCTGGACGTGCGTAAAATAAATCTATCCAAGTGGTTTGCTGTCGCGACCCAGGGTGGTATGGCCAAGGCTTACCATCGGGTGAGCGGAATAAAATCGCTCCAGTTTCCCAAGGAGAAGCAGGTCGAAATAGAGGAAGCATATGCAACACATCGGATAAAGGAGCAATGGAAGCAGTTGCGGTACTGGTTCCCGAAACACCCAACATGGTGGATACCACACCACCAAACGCATCACCTGAAAATTCGGACACATCACACGAACCCCAGCCTTCAATGGCCTTGGCTAACATAGAAGCACGTGATCGTAATAGTCGCTTATCATTTTCAGGCGCCCAGGTCACAGCCGTTACACGCAAACGTACCACGGCATTATCGGTATTCAGTTTAATGTGTTCTAACAGCGATAAAGAATCGTGAATTAAGCGATTTTGTGACGACGTAACGGTTAATACGGATGACATCACCTTGCGCAAACCCGCATGTGCTAAACCATCACTTTCTATCAGAAAAGAAATGCGCCAAGGGATATGCGTTTGCAAGGTTCTTGAAAACAAGCGTAAAAAAGGCTGCACTTCTTTGGGAAATAAATCAATAAAAACCGTCGCGTAAATGCGATCTCCAACTCTAGCGGTACGCAAATTAATATTTTCACCATCGCGTGGGATAATCTGGCGCGATAAAGACGGCCACAGTATATCCGAAACCTCTTCAACGGTTTGTTGATTGGTTTTAATGGTAACTTTATCACCAGGCAATGCTGGTCGCCAGTCTCTGTCAGTAAACTCAGGATCGACACTATTACGAACCGCATGAATCGCATCATGCACTTCCAACAATTCGGTAATAATACCAGTGGCATTGAAATCATTAGACACTGAACGCACAAAGGAATCATGGCTTTCACGCAATTCTGGCATTGCCGCCACAATATTCTGTGTGGAGCGAAAACTGGGGATACCAAGGCGCTTAATCATACGACGTTTTTCCTTATTAGCGCGCTTGAGCTGTTCTGTGGTCAAAGATTTCAAGCGTGTCCATAGCACCAGATATAACTCTTCGTAGGCACAATAACGAGACAGGTATTTTTCACGCTCATCAAATAAATCATCAAGACTTAACGTTAAGCGAGTTGCTGTACCTCGTGCAGGCTGAAAAATATGTTTGATTTCCCCGAGCACTTCTTCTTTATCATAACTAAATAACGCTTGGATTACGTGACCAGGTTGCGACATGGTGGTTTGCAAAGTCTGCTGCAAAGACTTTTGAACATGTTCAAATTCAGTTTTACCAATCAGTGTAGTAACACCGGCTATTTTTAAAATAGACACCAGCGATCCATCATTAGCCACTAAAACAGAATCACTGTCAGCAGTTTGTAACTCACAATAGGACGAGCAGGTTTGCTTTACCGACGTGCTCAACCACGACAACAGACTATTACCGATACTAGATATAAAATTAGCCATTTTTTTACCCTGAGTGACGTGCACACAATTGATCTAGTTGTGTCAATCCTTCCTGTATCCAACTCTTTACTGGTTCAGCAAAGCCTTGTATATCCGCTAATAAACGAATACCCGATTGCAGTTGACGCTGAATACCCTCTGCTCGCTGCTTGCCCGCATCTACCAATAATTGACCCAACAAAGCAGGATTAGACATCCCTTCCCCCAAGGCTTTTTCAGTGGGCTTTGAGCGTAGTTTTAAGCTACGGTAAATATTCCGCGCCTGAGTTGCAAAGCGGTTACCACTGACAATAGCGGTAAATAGATTATGACACAAGGCATTGATTTCATTTTGTGATAATTCTGGCATAACAATTAAGCTACCACCACCATATTCATCACGACCCACCGACTCTAAGAAAAAACTCTGGGCGCAAATGCAGCAGCTTGTTACTAAATTACTCAAACGATTATTATGAAAATTATTGTCTAGATTGACCACTTCCATGTATTGCTGCGCAGAAAACTCGCAGAATTGACAGGTATAAGCATCTCGCTTAAATACTTTATTTTGAAAAGCAAGAAAGGCCGGATCGGCCTTTCTTACCATAAACAGACGCCAATTGCTGTGCGTTGCTGTTAGGGGTAGTTTCTGTAAATGATCACTACCGGTCGTCATGGCTTATGACGCTCCAATCACATCAACCATCTGCGAACCACCAACGGTTGCCATTGCCGCATCTTTACCAAACACAGCGCGTTTTGCTGTAGGTAGCATCACAACAAACAAGGTCAACGCAGCACCAATCAATAGTAAGGTAACACCCTGACTGATAGGAATCTGTGTGGGATTCAATTTGTGTTGATGAAACTTAAAAAGCGATGCCAACACAAAACCAATACCGGCTATCAAAGCAATATCGGTTAAGATTCTTGATAATTGCGACACGGTGGTATTCACATTAGCCGTAATACTGGATAACGCAATACCTTCACTGACGTTACCGGCCAAGGTTGTTTCAACAAGAAACAGTCCAACAACGGCAGTTGCTGCCGCTAAAATTTTTAAAAGCCACTTCGATTTCATGGGTGGTTTCCTCCAGGTACAAATAGTTAATTCAAAAAGTTAGTCAATACATCAATCCATTGCACCCAATATACCCCTAGAAGCTTAAGGAAATATTAAATTTTACAAATTATACAACATTTTTACAGTTTTGCACTGCTGATTCAGAAAAATAACCTGCTAAGTGTCTGATTCCAGTAGATCAGCCAAGTTTCTTGAGTTTCATCATCACACCCTGTCTAAATGACATAGGCATTTGCACACTCACAGGTAGATAATAAAAACGCGAATCAGCCAATAAACGACATTTTACGGCATCTTTCTCAGTCATCAATACCAGGTCGTCTGCTGCAAGGAAACTAAAATCATCCGGCTGATAACAATGATGATCAGGAAATACATGCGACTTGAAAGTTAATCCTTTATTGCTTAACTGCTTGAAAAAACGTTGTGGATTACCAATACCAGCTACTGCATGCAGGTTTTTAGTGGTTTTAGTGGATAACTGCGATAGGTTTAACACGCGTTGTTGATTAACAAGCGACAATGCCTGATCAGACAAAGATAACTGCATAGACACTTCATTTCCTTGAGCAAGTCCATTGGCGACTACAAAATCCACTTGCTTTACCCTTCTAACTGGTTCACGCAAAGGCCCCACAGGTAAACAATAACCATTACCAAAACGGCGCTGGCCATCCAATACCAGTATTTCAATATTACGTGGCAATGAGCGATGCTGCAAACCATCATCACTAATCACCACATCACAGTCAAACTGATGCAATAATGCTGCCACAGCACGCACACGTTTGGGGTCCACCACCACAGGAAGCTTGGTCTGCAAAAACAATAATAGTGGCTCATCACCCACTTGCTGCGGCAGAGAATTGGCATCAACTACACAAGGATAATGGGTTGCATGCCCACCATAACCACGACTCACAATCCCTGGTTTAAATCCCTGCTGTTGCAACTGTTGCGCTAGCCAAGAGACTAACGGTGTTTTACCAGTACCACCGACAGTAATATTGCCAACTACAATAATCGGCACCTTAAAATGCGGTTTTTTTCTAAAAATATCACCCAAGCGATGCAGTAAAGACAAGAGTCGATAGAAAGCAGAAAAAACCAACAAAGGTTTTTTATAAAGACTTAAGGGACGATACCACCATTCGTTGAGTCGAGCTTGGCTAGTTTTTTTCATGAAACTGCAACTGATAAAGTTCGCGATAAATACCGCCTCGAGCTAATAATTCTTGATGTTGACCACTCTCAACCAGCCTACCCTGATCAATCACAATAATACGATCAGCATTTTCAATGGTTGATAAGCGATGCGCAATCACCAATGTTGTGCATTCATGCATTAAATTAGCTAACGCCGACTGTATTAAGCGTTCAGACTGCGTATCCAGTGCAGAAGTCGCCTCATCCAAGATAACAATAGGAGCCTGCTTATACAAGGCTCTGGCTATGGCAATGCGCTGCTGTTGCCCTCCTGACAGCAACAAGCCACGCTCACCAATGACGGTATCAAAACCTTGCGGTAAATTTTCAATAAACTCATCGGCATTGGCCAGTTTTGCTGCCTGAATCACCCTCTCTCTATCCGGCTGACCCTGCTCTGCATAAGCAATGTTGTGCGCGACAGTATCGTTAAACAATACCGTATGCTGAGAGACCAAAGAAAACTGAGAGCGCAAATCTCGCAAGCGATACTGATTGATACTCACACCATCAATCAAAATATCTCCTTGAAATAATTCATAAAATCGCGGTAATAAACTCACCAAGGTAGATTTACCACTGCCCGATGCGCCAATAATCGCAACAGTCTGACCACTATCAATTGAAAAATTAATATCGCTTAATGCCCGATAGTTAGCAGAGTCGTATTGAAAACTCACGTTGCGGTAAACAATATCACCTTTGATACGAGACACTGCAATATTTCCAGCATCTTTTTCTTCTGGCTCATCCAACAAGTCAAAAATACTGGCCGCACCCGCCAAACCTCGTTGAATAACCGTATTTAAGGTAGTAATGCGTCGCACAGGACGGATTAACATAATCATGGCTGAAACAATGGCCGCAAAACTACCAGCAGAAACCGAAAGCTTAGGTAAGGTTGCTACAAATAAGACCATTGCCAAAGGCACTGAAACTAATAGTTGGATAATTGAAGAACCAATCCCATTGGTCACCTCAACTTTCAGCTCTTGATGCCTGGTATCGCGAGTGATTTCATTGAATTTGCGTTGCTCGTAAGTCTGCCCACCAAATAAGCGAATCATTTTATAACCGGTCAACGTCTCATTAACAACGTGAGATACTTGCGCAACTGAAGATTGCACATGATTACTCAAGCGACGCAAGCGACGATTACATACCTTAAAGCCGATGCTAATTAAAGGCGCCATAAACAAAAATAAAGAAGCCAAACGCCAGTCTAATACAAACATTACAGCCAACAAGCCTAGCACTAAGGACGTTTCTCGCAATACAGTAATCAAGGCATTAGAGCTTGCTTGAGCAACTTGCTCCACATTATAGATAACAGTTGAGAGCAATTTACCAGAAGGATTTTTATCATAAAATTTTGCCGGTAATTGCATTAATTTATTAAATAATAACACCCTAAAATCCCTAACCACACTGCGTGCGACACTGGCAATAAAATAGCTGGAGCTAAACCCTGCCACCGCTCTTACTAGAAAAATTAAAACGATTAAAATAGGCAAACCATGTATAAATGCGTGAGTTCTATGGATAAAACCTTTATTAACAATCGGTTCTACCAAATAGGCAAAACCCGCATCAGTCAATGACAGCACCACCGTTGCCAAGACACCAATGGCGAAAGAAACCCAGTACTTTCTGGCAACAGCTAATAAGCGCCTATAGGTCACCCAAATGCCTTGCGTCGCTTTGGCCATATAATAAACTCCAGATAATAGTATCCTAGGCATGATAACGTGCTTTGGAACTTTTTTAAACCATTTTTGAAACCCTAGCAGACCATAAAATACTAGTGTAGCCTTGACTTATTTCAACAAGTTGGCTAATCTGTCATTGCATTCCCGATTGGCCAAGCCTATGAAAAAAAACATAAAACGCACACTACTAAGCGACTTAGAGTCAGTCAGCAAGCAATTCAAAGTCTTGCTATTAACTGGACCACGTCAGGTTGGGAAAACAACACTGCTTAGGCAACTATCAAAGCAGCAGCGATCCTACATCAGCTTGGACAATATCGCTACACGCACAGCCGCCAAACAAGACCCTGCCGGCTTTATCGAACGACTCAAATTGCCTTGCATTATTGATGAAATTCAATATGTTCCAGAGCTTTTTTCTTACATCAAAATTGTTGTCGATGAACGACAAGAACCTGGCTTATTTTGGCTAACAGGTCCACAACAGTTTGAAATGATGCAAAATGTTACGGAATCATTAGCCGGAAGAGTTGCTATTTTACACTTAAGTGGAATTTCTTTGGCAGAAGAACAACAACGCCCCATCAACCCACCCTTTCTTCCCAGTATGGAACTTTTGCAGAGTCGCCAGTCAAGCATTACAGATAATCTCACGCTACCTGAAATTTATCAAAGAATATGGCGCGGCAGTTATCCAGAAATAGTCATGCAGCAAGGGCAGCATTGGGAGCTATTTTATAGCTCCTATGTTTCAACTTATATTCAACAAGATATTCGATCCATGCTAGATATTCATGACCTACAAGAATTTTATCGATTTATGCAAATTACTGCGGGACGTAGTGGACAGTTAATAAACTATAACGATATCGCAAGAGATGCAGGAATAGCCGCAAAAACTGTAAAATCCTGGCTCAATCTATTAGAAACCTCAGGTATTATTTATCTACTGAGGCCGTATTTTAATAATCACAGCAAACGCTTGATTAAAACACCTAAATTATACTTCATGGATACCGGCTTATGTAGCTTCTTAAGCGGTTGGCTCAGCCCTGACGTATTAGAACGTGGTGCAATGTCAGGTGCCATTTTAGAGACTTATGTAATCTCTGAAATTATCAAATCGTACTGGCATAACGGGCGCAGAGCGCCCATTTGCTTTTATCGTGACAAAGAAAACCGTGAAATCGATATACTATTAGAAAGTAATGGTAAACTCTACCCGATTGAAATCAAAAAAACTGCGACACCCACAGCACAGCACTTTACAGGATTTAACTTTCTTACAGAACTCAATACACCCATAGGACACGGGGCGCTTTTGTGTTTCAGCAATACACTGCTGCCCTTGGTTAAAGGGGTAGACGCCGTACCC
>CAZSHR010000010.1:0-13875 GCA_964606725.1 uncultured Coxiella sp. | reverse complement strand
ACAAATCACCTCTGAAAAAATAACGGCAACATAAAAATCACCGCTAACGCCTTGATTGGTAAGCAACGCGGTAATAATAGCAACAAAATACCAAGACACAATGAAAAAACTATCCAAGACTGATGCAAAGCATGATACCAAACAGCATGAGGTAGATTAGCCAGTTGAGTCAACAGCCACCACAGTGGCGATAACAACCAGGCCGCTAACGTCCAAATATAGTGTGACCACACAGGAACAATAAAAAAGCTCAGCGTTGCCAATAAGCAAGCGGGCACCACCACAGCCGTCATATAAGGCACAGCAACACAATTAGCGATTACCATTAATAAAGACAGTCGCCCAAAAAACAACAAACTCAAGGGCAATAAACCTAGAAACATCGCATATTGCAAATAAAGCCAAGCCATTAATCCGCGCTGAGCTTGCAGTCGTGCACTAAAGCAAAAGGCAATCACAAAAACCGCTACATAACTCAACCAAAATCCCACTGACAAACTTGCCGTTGGCCAAAGCACTAAGGTTAAAGTCAATGCGAATAACCAACGATACCAAAGCGGTACATGACGATGATAACACACGGCCAATAACATCACTGCCAACATCAATACCGCACGCTGTGTCGGTAGTGACCAGCCAGCAATACTGGCATATAACAAAGTCACTAACAAAGCAATTAAAGAAGCCGCTTTGCTAGTGGCAATGCAACGCATTAATCTGACACTACGGCGCCACAGGTATTGTGCTATCCAATACACCAACCCTGCTACTAGACTCACATGCAAGCCTGAAATAGCAATCAAATGGCTGGTTCCCGTGTTTTGAAAAACCCGCCAATGCTGGGCTGTTAGAAAATTTCTCGCCCCTGTACTCAAGGCGACCAATATCGCTGACAAATCAGGATTTTTAACAGAGTAACGTATTTTTTGCCCCAGCACTTGACGGGCAACATGGATGGATTGATAGGCTTGGCGTCGCTTAATCAGATGATTATCATCAGCGCTCTTTGCCACATACGCTTGCGCTTGCAACTGATTGGCACGCAGCCAACGGCGATAGCGTGGTTTGATTCTGCTTTTTTTAAATCGTAATACAAACTGCCAATCATCACGCACTTGCACATAAGGATGACTGCCATACCAGCTTAGTTGCAATCGTTGTTGCACTGGATGATGATTGATTTCATGTACCGAAAAATTAAAGCGCACCGCATGATGGTGATAGCTCGGTATCGATAATACTGTTCCTGAGGCTAATACAGGGTGCGCTTGAATAGTTGTGTCTGTCAAATCCAGTGGATGAAAGAAAATTCGTAACAATGCACAACCACAACCGATAAACAGCCATAATAATAGGAAATAGTGTCGGCTAGAATAGATATAGACAAGTGTTAGTATGATCGCTACAGTCAATACCCCAGCAAAATACGCTGTCAATACATAATAAGCTAATACGGTTGCGCTATAAGCGCACATCAATGCAACCATGTTTATATCATGAAACTAAAATTTACCTCCAGTAAGAGTTAAACAGAATCAATAAGACAAAAACACTGGTATATTGACTTTTGTACTTCGTGTAATAGTCGAGTAACAGCTCAGCCTCCTTAGGAGAATTTCCATATTTTGGCCCCCTTTGACATAAAGTAGGAGGGTGATCTATTACATAGTCGGCCCCGTTTTAAAAGCCGCATTATGCACACATCCTATTCTATTTTTGAGTGCCTTGCTGTAACAGCCCAACCCTCGTCATTCTCCGAAAAATCGGTCTGCTACCTTTAAGAAGTATGATAAACTGACACCGATTTTTTCGGGAATCCAAATGCTGAATCTTTAAAAAATCAATAAAAAGACGTTTTCAAAGCCAAATAATTTGGATTTCCATAAAAATTTATGGCAGTTTATTATTCCTCTCAAGTCAAGTAGAAAAATTTTTATCAAAATCACGAGGCACATGAAATGTTAGCTCAAAATAACTTATTTTAAATAATATGATATATATAGCACAGCGTTACGAAGGTTTGAATTGCGACGACAACCCTACTTCTTCACGCGTCTTATGCTTAAAGAATTTGACCGCACCATCAACATAGCTGGGCGTTAACAGCTTATCAACACAACAATAATCCACCATAGATAAAGTGAATAAAGCAAGTGTTCCTAATGCCGCGATACTAATCGGCGATACCGTGGTCACAGAAAAAGCAAAAACACCATAAACAATCAACCCCCAAAGCACCATAGTCGCTACAAAAAATACCGCAGCGCTAATCAAGTTGAATTGCTGAAAATTAACTAGCTTTTGTTGATAAGCTGTATCCTGATATTGATCAACATTATCTTCAGGAGCAGAATTTACGCACTTTACAGCAGCCAAGTATTTTTCCAACTCATTGCCAGACATTGTTTTAGACGAGCCACGAAAAGCAAACTGATAATCAGCAAACTGAGGATTAGCAACACCTTGTGGCAATGCGGCTTTAAATAATTCTTGAGAGCTTTCTTTTCCCTTCACTGGAATAGTTGAAACCATATATTGATTTTTACACTGAGTTTTATTTTTCTCCTGAATCAACAAAAACAAATAAAAAGCATGTAGCGCCGACCAACTGCCCGTTCTTTCCTCCAATACAGGATAACCATTAATAAAGCCAGTAAGATAGAAACGCATGGAGTCTGAAAAATCTAATGTCAAAAAAAGCTTGTTAAAGCTGAGCTTGTCTTCACCTTGTGATTGCTTAACAACCAAACCCATTGAATCATCGGAAGGAGAGAGAAGCTGAAATTCCTGATTATCCTGATCAGAAGCAACAATTCTTATCTTCGCTAACATAATTTGCCTAGCCCACATAAATTCGATTTATTTATAAAAGTATTATACCCAAACATCTCCCCTAAAACTACCGTATTCAACTCAACACTAATAAAAAGATAATTTTTTATGCAATTTAGATTAAAATTCTATTAAGATAACAGCAGTCCAAAACTAAAGACGAGTTTGTATCACTAACACCATCATGATAATTTGACGAAACATGCAAAGTTAGCTAAGTTGCAACAACTAGCCATTTCTACAATAGCAAGGCACCACAATGACTAAAAAAAATACCAGCTTTGAAAAATCTCTCGATGAGATCGCCCAACTGGTCAAGAAAATGGAACAAGGCAACCTCGCCCTAGAAGAAGCATTACAATGCTTTGAAGGCGGCGTTAAGCAAATACGTGATTGTCAACAAGCACTCAATAAAGCCGAACAAACGGTTAAAATACTCACCCAAGATAATCAACTAACTCCTTTTGATAATGACAGTAACAACAACGACTAAACTCGAACAACTGTCATTTATTAGCGAACATCGCGCACGTATTGAGTCACAACTTGCGCAATGCTTTGCCGCAAACACTGCCATTCCGACCACCTTACATCAAGCCATGCGCTACAGCGTCTTAAATGGTGGCAAGCGAATACGTGCACTACTGGTTTACGCCAGCGGTCAATGCCTCAATGCCAACACTGCTGCGCTAGACACGGCAGCAATTTCTGTTGAGTTAATTCACAGCTACTCACTGATTCACGATGACCTGCCTGCAATGGATGATGATGACCTCAGGCGCGGCAAACCTAGTTGCCATAAAGCCTTTAATGAAGCGACCGCGATACTAGCCGGTGATGCGCTGCAAAGTTTAGCGTTTGAATTACTCAGTGCCAAAACCCCGCACTACCAAACAACCACACAAATCGCCATCATCAATCTACTGAGCAAAGCGATAGGAAGAACAGGTATGGTAGCAGGACAAATGCTGGATATAGAAGGCGAACAACAAGCATTAGACGCACAGGCTGTGGAACAGATGCACTGCTTAAAAACCGCGGCTTTAATTCGCGCCAGTGTATTAATCGGAGCAACAATCGCGAATGCTGATTTAAAAACACTTAAATTACTAGACCAATTTTCCCAGGTTATTGGCCTGGCTTTTCAGATCAAAGACGACATACTCGATCAACAAGGAAAAACAGCACAACTGGGTAAAACCGCTGGTAGTGACAAAGCAAAAGGCAAGGCAACTGCCATCAACAGCCATGGCCTTAACGCGGCAAAACAGCGCACACAAACACTATTAATACAAGCGCAAGCGTGTCTATCTCAGCTACCCAACAACACCAATGTATTAAGCACTTTAGCCGATTATATTCTATCAAGAAACCACTAGCGAGATGGCCCATAGCGTCCCATAATCTGAACTTCTGGCACCAACATGACGCCAAACTGCTGATAGACCCGCTCTTTTACTTGATTTAACAGCATTTCAATAGACAAAGCACTGGCACTGCCACGATTCAAAATAAAATTAGCATGCTTATCAGAAACGCAGGCATCACCTAAGCAATAACCCTTCAAACCTGCCTGCTCAATCAAACGACCGGCATAATCCCCAACCGGATTGCGAAAAACTGACCCACAACTATACGTACCAATGGGCTGGCTAACATTACGTTTTCTTAGCAAAGCACTTAATTGCTGCTTTGCTTGATTCGCATCACCTACTTGAAATTGCAACAAAGCCGCAGCAAAAAATTGCGTTGCTGGGCGTAACACATGACGATAACCCACCTCAAACTCTCGTGCAGGTCGCTCAGTTAAAATACCCTGTCTATCCAGTAATTTCACCGCATAAACATGTTGCCAAGTCTCACCTCCAAAAGCCCCTGCATTCATAGCCAAGGCACCGCCAACAGTCCCTGGAATGCCAGCAAAAAAAGCCGCTGCTTCAAAACCGTGTCGCACACAAAATTTAGCGAGCTTAGCACAGGTTACACCTGCCTCAACATACACCATCCCATCAGGCAATAAATTCATTTGCTGCAAGCGATTGAGCGTTAAGATAACCGTTCCTGGCAAACCGCCATCACGCAATAAAACATTACTACCTAAACCCAACCAAGTCAGTGGTTCTTTCTCAGGGAGTTGCTGTAAAAAGCATTGTAAATCAGCCAAATCATAGGGAAAATAACAACGATCTGCTACACCACCAACACGCCACGAGGTATGACGTGTTAGCGGATAATGGCGCTTAAGTTCGCCGCGCAAATGCTGCATTGCCATTGTTACGCTTTAGAGTAAAAGTAAATCATTAGCAATCGACCCTACACTGCCCGCGCCTTGCAAAATTAACATATCAGCATTTTGCAGTTGTTGATATAACATCTGCGGCAGAGACTGTAGATCAGAGACATGTGCTGGAAGTCTTGCTATTTTTGCAAAAATATCTTCGGCTAATTGCTGACTACTAATGCCATCAATCGGCGCTTCACTGGCAGCATAAATATCTAATAAAAATAATTCATCAGCCTCTGACAAAACGCTGACAAAAGCCTGGTACAAATCCCGTGTTCGTGTATAACGATGCGGCTGAAACACCATCACAATGCGTTTATCAGGAAAGCTTGAACGTGCCGCATCTAAAGTTACTTTAATTTCAGCAGGATGATGGCCATAATCTTCAACCACTAACGCTGTTCCTGAGGGCAAACTCATATTGCCATGACAATGAAAACGTCGTGCAACGCCAGGGAAATGTTTGAGTGAAGCGCTCACTTGTTGCATTGACAAGCGCAACTCATAAGCCACTGCAATCGATGCCAAAGCATTTAATACATTGTGACGACCCGATAAACTCAAAGCAGCAGGTAAACACTCTCCATTGGGTAAGTGCAAATCAAAACAACTCATTAAACCTTGCGCTTGGTAATGGCTAGCCCGCACCTGAGCCTTTTCTGAAAAACCATAGGTGATGACACGACATGGCATTTTTGGCAACAAAGCAGCTACGACAGGATCATCAACACAAACAATTGCTGCACCTTGCGGCGAAACCTTAGCTAAATAATCCAAAAAACCTTGTTGCAAACGCTGAAAATCACCGTCATAAGCTTCTAGATGATCAACGTCAATATTGGTGATAACCGCATAAAGCGACTGCATATATAAAAAAGAAGCGTCGCTCTCATCTACCTCAGCGACAAAGTACCCACCATTGGCCTCAGCTATATGTGCAGGACTGGTATCTCCTTGCATAATGCCACCAACCACATAAGAAGGTTCTAAACCCGCCTGTTTAAGCACATAAGCCATCAAAGCAGTAGTAGTGGTCTTCCCATGTGTACCCGAAATGCTAATGACCTGTTCTGATTCCAGCAATTGTGCCAAAGCCGCACCCCGCGAGATCAGCGGTAAATGCCGCTTTTTAGCAGCAAGGTATTCCGGATTATCTTCACAAACCGCACTGGAGTAAATCACCCAATCAGCACCATCAACATGACTGGCTTGATGACCAATAGCAACGGATGCCCCCAATTGCTTTAAGTAATCTATTTGCGCATTATTTTTTACATCGGAACCAGAAACTGAATAGCCTTTTTTCAACAACAGCTCAGCTAATGCGCTAACACCAATACCACCAATACCGATACAGTGAACGTGTTTTTGATCGACTTTCATCAGTGTGTTATCCCTAGTAAACCCAGCCAAACCCTTTGACCCGTATTATTATTGTAACTCATTTGTTCATTTTTTCATAGCAAATTGATAACACTGACGCGCGACGACTGCTGCCGAATCATCATAAGCCATTTCTTTAGCAGAACTGGCCATTTTTAGCAAGCTTTCTCTGTTTTGTAAAAAATTTTCCAGTAGACGATGCAAAGAATCGACCGTCATGTCTGCCTCATCAAGTAATATAGCAGCCTCTAAATTAGACAAAAAAAGCGCATTAGCAAGCTGATGGTCATCTGCCGCAAACGGATAAGGAATTAAAATACTTGCGATGCCCACCGTCGCAATTTCGGTAACCGTCATGGCACCGGATCGACAAATTACCAAATCAGCCCACACATAAGCTTCATCCATTTGATCAATAAAAGCATCCAAACGCACATCAAACGATTGCTTATCATAACAGGCTTGTAAATCGGCATAATCAGCAGCACCACTTTGATGCCAAAGTTGAAAATCCGCGCTTGATAAATGATGGCACCATAGCTCTCGCACACATTGGTTAATCGCATGCGCTCCCTGACTACCCCCTAACACCAGCACTCTCATCTTTTTCGAAGGAGGCACTTTTTGCAACTTCATTAGTGAAGCTCGCACGGGATTGCCCACCGTCATCGCATTAGGTAAAGCACCATCAAAGCCTTGCAAACACACATTAGCAAACTTAGCCAAATAACGATTGGTTAAGCCAGGTACCGCATTTTGTTCATGAATAATCAGTGGCTTACCCAATAAGTAAGCGACCAAGCCACCTGGTGCTGCCGCATACCCACCCATTGCCAACACACAGTCAGGGTTAATACGCCGCATCATACGCCAAGCGTAATAAATGGAGGACAGCAAACGCCAAGGTAATAATAACTTTCCTAAAACACCACTGCGCCGTATGCCTTTAATCGGTAGTAATTGTAAAGCATATTTTTCAGGGACATAACGTTTTTCTAAGCCGTAACGCGACCCCAACCAATCGATGTGACAACCGTATTGCTCCAACACTTTGGCAACTGCCAATGCCGGAAAAATATGCCCTCCCGTACCACCAGCAATAATTAAACAACGACAAGTCATACTAGGTAGTCAACTCACCGCTATTTAATTCATAGGAGATTCTAAGCACAATCGCCAAAGCAATACAGGTGATGATTAAACTACTACCCCCATAACTCATCAAGGGAAGCGTCAAACCCTTGGTTGGCAACAAACCCACACTCACACCAACATTCACTAATACCTGAAAACTCAACCAAAATCCCACACCAAAAGCCAAATAAGCCATATAGTCTTGCCCTAGCTTAAATGCTTGCTTAGCGAGAAAAAATAAACGCCCCAGCAAAAGTGAATACAGCAGTAGCACCAACCACTCACCCAATAAACCCAGCTCCTCCCCAATAACGGCAAAAATAAAATCCGTATGGGCCTCAGGTAAGTAAAATAATTTTTGAATACTATTACCCAAACCCACACCAAACACACCACCACGCCCAAAAGCAATTAAGGATTGGGTTAGCTGATAGCCCGCACCATATTGCGTCGCCCACGGATCAATAAACGTGGTCAGACGCGCCAATCGATAAGGCGAAAAAATCGCTAACAATGATAAGGCCACCACTGCCAACACCAGTAACAATACAAATGGCCATAACCGAACTCCGGCAACAAATAACAAAGTTAAAAATGTCATGGTTAAAACAACAAAAGTGCCAAAATCCGGCTGCATAACCAATAGCAATGCCAATATTCCTAATAATAGCATAGGCTTTAATGCCCCCATCCATTCACAACGAATTTGTGCGCCAAAACGCACCAGATAATGTGCCAAGTAAACGATAGCAAATAATTTCACGATTTCGGTAACCTGTATGGAAAAAAATCCCAGCGAAATCCAACGTCGCGACCCATTAACGGCGGTACCAATACCAGGAATCAATACGGCCACCAGTAACAACAAGGCAATCATCATCAGATAAAGCGAGTTTTTCTGCCAAAATCGCAACGGTAGTGATAAGACAAACCAAGCCGCAATAAAACCAATGCCAATATAAATCGCTTGACGAATAAGATAATGAAAAGGATAACCATAGTGACGATCAGAGATAACCATAGAAGCAGAGCTTACCATCAACAAACCAAACAACACGATAATCAGTGCCGTCACGATAATCCATTTGTCATAATAAGGCAGATGTTTTCTCATAATGCGTGAACTAGCTTCATAAATTGTTGCCCTCTATCCTCGAAATTTGCAAACATATCAAAGCTAGCACAAGCCGGTGATAATAAAACACTATCCCCTGCTTGCGCCGCCTGTTGCGCAAAATCAACAGCCTGCTGCAAGGATTCTGATGCGTTGACAGTCACCACATCCTGCCAAGCTTGCTGCAACTGTGCTTTATCTTGACCGAATACAATTACTTCGCTCACATGGTCTTTAATGCAAGCACGCAACGTAGTAAAATCGACCCCTTTAGCCAAGCCTCCTGCCAATAAAATTAACCGTCCCGAGGTGGTACTCGCAATGCTGTTAATGGCTGCCTCAGTCGCACCAATATTGGTTCCTTTAGAATCGTTATACCAATCCACTTCATTGACTTTTCTCACCCACTGACAACGGTGCTCTAATCCTGGAAAATCACGCAATACCGACAACCTAGTCTCTAATTTTATACCCATTGCCTCACCCATAGCTAAAGCAGCTAAGGCATTTTGCCACTGGTGTTCTCCTTGCAAGCGCATTTCTTTAACAGATAATACCGGCTTATCATAAGCCGTTAAAAAGGTCTCTGCATCCAGGGATTGCAAAGAATAGTTAGCCGGCGGCTTCAATGCAAATGTCAGCGAACCAGCGGGCAACGATAAATAACGCCAAATCTCAGTCTGATCAAAATTGGCCACTGGCTTTTCACAATGGCGATAAATTCGTTGCTTAGCCGCAAGATAAGCTGAAAAATCATGATGGTAACGCTCTAAATGATCAGGACTCACATTCAATACCACAGCCGCTTTTGTCCGCAGCGACTCGGTGGTATCTAACTGAAAACTTGATAACTCTAAAATATAGCCATCCAATTCTGCCTCTTTAGCCAAACAAGACAACACTGGAATACCAATATTGCCAGCAACTGCCATATTAAGGCCAGCCGCCTCTGCCATTTTGCCTAGTAAAGTAGTCACCGTTGTTTTTCCGTTAGAGCCGGTAACCGCATAGATTGGCTTAGTCGCTGCTCTAGCAAATAACTCCACATCACCAATCAATGGAATGCGATGCGCTGCACAGTCTAAAAATTCAGGCAGCCCTGGCGATACCCCAGGGCTTAAAATCACTTCACTGGCTTGTAAGAGATGCGGGACATCTAATTTTCCCAGAAAGCAAGGTAGTTGTGGGTATTTTTCTTTGAAGGCCTGATAATCAGGGGGGTTCGATCTCGTATCCATCACAACAACTGACTCACCTTGAGCTAGTAAATAATCAATACAGGAGAGTCCAGTTACCCCTAAACCAACGACAACTTTCATCAGAATCACCTCGCTATCTCAGCTTTAACGTTGACAATCCTAGCAATACCAATACAAAGGTAATAATCCAAAATCGAATAATTACTTTCGGCTCAGGCCAACCTTTTAACTCAAAGTGATGGTGCAAGGGAGCCATTTTAAAAACCCGCTTGCCAGTCATCTTAAAATAAGCCACTTGAATCATCACTGAAAGGGTTTCTGCCACAAAAACACCACCCATAATAAAATACACCAACTCTTGTCGCACCATCACGGCCAACACACCCAACGCCGCCCCAATGCCTAGGGAACCCACATCACCCATAAACACTTGTGCAGGATAGGTGTTATACCACAAAAATCCCAGTCCAGCGCCCACCAAAGCGCTACAAAACACCGTCACCTCCCCCACACCGGCAACGTAAGGAATCGTCAAGTAACCAGCAAAAAAGTGATTTCCGGTTAGATAAGCAAACACCCCAAGTGCTCCTCCCACCATTACCGTAGGCATTAAAGCCAAACCGTCTAGACCATCCGTCAAATTTACGGCATTACTACTGCCAACCACCACCAAGTAAACCAAGATAATAAAGCCCCAACCCAGCGGAATAGCAATGTTTTTAAAAAACGGCAAAAATAATGCTGTTTCCATTACAGAAGAGGCAGTATGATACAGAAAAACTGCCAAGGCTAAGGCAACCACTGACTGCCAAACTAATTTCCAACGAGGTGGCAAACCTACGGTATTGCCACGCACCACTTTGCGATAATCATCCAGGCCACCAATCAAACTAAAAGCCACCGTCACCAACAACACAGCCCATACAAAGCGATTCGATAAATCCCCCCAGAGTAAGACACTGATCACTAGGGCCAAGATAATTAAGACACCTCCCATCGTGGGAGTACCAGCTTTTTTTAAATGAGTTTGCGGCCCATCGTCACGAACCACCTGCCTCATTTGCACCGTCATTAGCACAGTAATTAAACGTGGCCCCAATAATAACACCATCAGTAAAGCAGTTAAGGCACTGACAATAGAGCGAAAAGTTAAATACTGAAATACATTAAAAACATGCCAATACTCGGATAACCATTGCAATACCCACACTAACATCGCAATCTACCTCTGCAATAACGACTGAGCAATCAATTCCATTTTCATCCCTCGAGACCCCTTCACCAACACCGTCACGTTTTCATGTAAACGTGCACGCAGTGTATCTAGCAACGCCTGTTGCTGTGAAAAATAATAACCTTGATCCCCAAAAGTTTGTGCTGTTAAACGAGACTGCTCACCATAACAAAATACCTGATTAATACCGGATGCTCTTGCATCAATACCAATTTGCCGGTGGTAATAAGCACTCTGCTCTCCCAACTCCAACATATCGCCCAATACAAGAATGGAATCGCCAGAGTGTTGGGCCAATACCGCAATTGCTGCTTGAACCGATGCCGGAGAAGCATTATAACTATCATCGATAATACAAGCCTGTGCATAACCACGGCTGCGTGACAAACGCTGCGACTCTGCTTGTATGGTTTGCAGACCCTGCTTAATTTTCTCCAAAGGAACTCGCAGAGCCACAGCAGCAGCGCTGGCAGCTAGGGCATTATAGACATGATGTTTACCTAATAATGGGAGTTGCACCACCGTTTCACCCACGGGAGTATGCAGTCTAAAATGAGAGAAACCCTTGGCATCGATGTTAATATCGCTTGCACTGACATCAGCAGGCTCAGAGACGGCAAATCTCAGTACGGATTTTGCCTTGGAAAATGATAAGCAATCATCTGCAAAGCCATCATCTGCATTCACAATCGCGATATCGTCCGCCGCTAAGGTACTAAAAATCTGTGCTTTTTCGCGGGCAATGGCGGCAACACTACCAAAACCTGCCAAATGCGTGGCATTAACGTTGGTCAAAATAGCAATATGGGGCTTCACTTGATTCACTAGGGGCGCAATCTCCCCGGGATGATTGGTACCCACTTCCAGCACGGCATACTGGTGTGACTCGCGCAACGCAAGCAAAGTCAAAGGCACACCGATATGATTATTGTAACTGCGTTGACTAGCTAGCGTCTTGCCAGCTAACGATAGGATAGATTGCAACAAAGCACGCGTTGACGTTTTGCCACAACTACCGGTAATCGCAACAACAGGTAAAGAAAAGCGCTGCCGCCAGGCAGTGGCTAAGTGGGATAGAGACGCTTGGGTATCAGGTACTCGCAGTAATGGCATGGTGGTAGTAGTGTTAATCGCTCGACTGACCAAAGCCGCTGCTGCACCGCCAGCCTGTGCTTGCGCGAGATAATCGTGGCCATCATAGACCTGACCAGATAGAGCAATAAATAAATCACCAGGACACAAGCTACGCGTATCGGTACTAAAGCCCTGTATACATACATCGGTACCGACAAAAGTAACACCTAGTAAGCTAGCAATTTCTGAGAGTAACACCACCGCTCTGGCGCTCCTGTGATGCGCATTTGCAGCGCATCATCTCATGAGCTGGCATCGCAATCAACCATAATCCTATCTTAGTCGTGATTTAAGAGCTGTTTAAACTTTGCAGCAAGACGATACTTCCTTGATTTAAAGCTATGATCGGCTATTTCTAAAAACCCAAGCTCCACCCATTTTTTACAAAGTGCAGCATTGGTCCGCGGTTGAAAACCAAATAAATCTCCAATTTGCCTACTTGTAACAAACTTATAATCTTTAAATAACTCCAGCGCTTTACGCTGTTTTGGATCTAATGTTCGCATCAGTTCAGCACAGTCCTTGCCACCTCTTTCATGAGATCGCGTCATCTGAGCAACAACCTTTTCAAAAGCAACTGCCATTCCTTGGGTAAAGTATTCTATCCAATCAGTAATATCACTCTCGGCGCGCCCAAAATAATAATTATGCGATGGACCAACACTAATTGCTCGATAATAGCCAAGTAAATTCTTAGCGTAATATTCCTCCAGGGAGTAAAGCCCTTTTAAATCATAGCCTCCCAGATGCAACACTAAGGTGGTGAGTAATCTACTGGTACGACCATTACCATCATAATAAGGATGAATGGTGGCAAATTGATAATGTGCAATAGCTGCAACAATGGGACAGGGTAATTCTTCACTTTCTCTAACCCAATCGATTAGATGACGCATTAAGCCAGGAACATCTTTAGATTCGGGTGGCATATAAACGATTGCACGGGTAGCACCGTCTTTTATAACATTTTGCCCATCACGATAAGGCGTAGGCTTAACACGTACTCGACCATTACTCATCACCAGTGCATGCAGGGTTTGTATTACTTTTTCAGTGACTGGATGATTTTGTGCAACATATTGCTCAAGCTGCGCTAACGCAGCATAATATCCTCGCACTTCATGCTCATCACGTTCTTTACCTGGAAAATGTTCTTGCCGTTGAATCACTTGCTTCACTTCTTCTGAATTAAGTTGATTGCCTTCTATCATGGTAGAATAATGTGCGGTATATAATTTAGTGGTTTCACGTAAGGAAGCAAGCACGGTTGGATTAACAGGCAATACAGCAACCTTCTCTTTGGCGGCTTCAATTCGCATCAGTTGTTTGGCAATATTTGAAGTAATTTTGTACACAGGATTGAAATTTGTCGGCATAATACCCGCCTAATATCTGCTTCTTCTATTATCCAATTATGCCGATAAAATGCCGATAAATCAAATATTCTAATAAAAAACAAGCAATCAGACAAAAAACTACTAATATTAGCTGTTGACAGTAGACTTCGTCACCTGTGCTCCAAAACACTGGTATTTGACAATAGTGGTAATTTACCAGCATA